>CALXVQ010000004.1 GCA_944392135.1 uncultured Rickettsiales bacterium | reverse complement strand
AATGACAGTGTGGGTTTAGTGTGGTGATTACCATAACAAGATTGCCACGAGTTGCAAAAGCAACTCTCGCAATGACGAGCTCTATAATTGCAATGACGACTTTATAATCGCAATGACGAGCCAAGAATAATGAGAATTATATACAAAAACAGTCCCGAATGGGACTGTTAAAATTATATTATATTTATAAAATTACTTACCATAATCTCTAATATATTGAGCTATGGAACTTGTAATAACATTAATAGATGTATCTCTATTTAAATATGTTGTATTAATTACAATATCTGCTTCTCTATATAAAGGCATCTTTTTATCATAAATCTCTCTAAGAATTTCTTCTTTATTACCTTGCTCTAATAAAGGTCTTGTATTTTTTCTTTTAACTCTTTCAAGTAATACATCAAATTCAACTTCTAATAATACAGAAATAGCTTTTTCTTTAATTAAATCTCTAATATCTTTATCATCAAAAGCATTTCCACCAATTGATAAAACTTGTGGTTGATGAGTATTTAAAATTTTAGAAATAGTTTTTCTTTCAATTTTTTTGAAATATTCTTCGCCTTTTGTATTAAATATATCAACTATTGACATACCTTCAGCTTTTTCTATTTCTCTATCTGAATCAACGAATTTAATATTAAGTCTTTGTGCCAATGTGAAACCAGTTGTTGTCTTACCAGCTCCCATCATTCCAATTAGAATTATTGTTTTCCTATTCGCAGGATGTATTCTTTCTTCCATTTCTCTAAAAATTTATTTATAATTAAAATATAACTTGAATAATTATTATTATACAATAAATTATATATAATATTGTTATTATAAATTTCAAGTAAAATAATGCAAAAAATTTTAGCTTTTAATATTATACCTAATAATATAAATATTATTTTAAAAAATAAAAATTATAATTTTATATTAAAATTTGTTGAAAGTAATAAGCAATCCGAAAATTTAGTAAAATCTATTAATGATTTATTAATGGAAAATAATTTAAAATATACAGACATTGATATTTTTTCATCAATAATAGGTCCAGGAAACTTTACATCAATAAAAACTGGACTTGCTGTTTTAAAAGCTATTCAAATAGCCACAAATAAAAAAATTATCACAAATAATATGTTTGAAATTATATCATTTAACCAAGAAAGACACGATATAGTAATTTTAGATTTAAATAATGCAAAATATTATATTCAAGATAAAGATGATTTTTATGTAATTTATAAGAAAGATATAAATGATTTTTTAGAAAAACATAAAAAAAATAAAATAATTACAAATGATAAAAATATTTTAAGTGATAATATTATTTTTTCTAATTTCTCTAATGATAAATGGCTAAAATTGATTGAATATAAAGCAGAAAATAAGATTTTTACAAAAAAAATTGAGCCTCTCTATATAGAAGAGGCTGGAATTACTAAAAGAAAATAGTTTAATTATTTAAACCATTTTTTAAAAAAACTATTTTCTGCTTTTACTTCTTTTTCTTTTAAAATTTTATCCAATTTTAAATACAATTCTTTTTCTTCTGGACTTGAAGGTTTAGGCATATCAACACTAACTTTAACAATTAAATCACCCCTTCTACCACCTGTATTTAATATAGGCATACCTTTGCCCCTTAATCTAAATTTAGTTTGACATTTTGTACCTTCTGGAATTTTAACAACAGCCTCACCACCTTCAATAAGTTTAACTCCAATTTCACCACCTAAAATAGCTGTGGTAACAAGAATAGGAACATCACATAATAAATCATTACCATCTCTGGTAAAGAAAGCATCTTGTTTAACAGTGATAAATACATATAAATCTCCATTTCTGCCACCTTTTGTACCTGCTTCACCTTCGCCAGCAACTCTAATCCTCATACCATCCTGTACACCTGCTGGAATTTTGACATTAAGTGTTCTATTTTTATTAATTTTTCCACTTCCTTTACATTCATGACAAGGTGTTTTATTAATTTCACCACTTCCACCACATCTTTTACAAGTAGTCTCAACAACAAAAAAACCTTGCTGTTTTCTAACTGTTCCAGTACCATTACAGTCAGGACAAGTTTCTGGTTTACTACCCGGTTCAGCACCAGTACCACCACAAACAGGACAAACAACAGGGGCTGTAAAATTAATATCAATAGATGTACCCATAAAAGCTTCTTGCAAGGTAATTGTAGCATTGTATCTTAAATCAGAACCATCCATTGCTCTACTTCTTTTTGCTCTTCCATTACTACTAAAACCATGTCCACCAAAGTCTCCAAAAATATCACCGAATGCTGAAAAAATATCTTGAAAATCGTTAAAATTACCTTGTTTAAAACCACCAAAGCCACCAGCTCCACTACCACCACCCATACTAGGATCAAATGCAGCATGTCCATATTTATCATAAGCTGCTCTTTTATCAGCATCTTTTAATACTTCATAAGCCTCAGCAGCTTCTTTGAATTTAGCTTCTGCTTCTTTATTTCCAGGGTTTCTATCTGGGTGAAACTCCATAGCTTTCTTTCTATAAGCCTTTTTAATTTCATCATCAGTAGCTGTTTTTGCAACACCTAATACTTCGTAATAATCTCTCTTTTCCATTTTGTTATATACATAATAATATCTTATAAATAATATATAGTAATAATTTAAAAAATTTCAAGTGAAATAATTTAAAGTAAAAACAAATCCTATAATTATAATAATATATTATTGCATATTACTTTTTAAAAACTCTCTCAAACTCATTTTTAATATCATCTATCTTAGTTATTTCTTTCATATCCGTTATTTTAAAGTCACATTTATAACCAGCACCGGTTGCATTTTTATTTAAATTATCTTTACCTCTATTATGTAAGTGTACTACTCCCATATCACTAACTAATATTTGTGTATCAAAATTTATGTCAGTCTTTCTAACAAATTTTATATATAAATTGTTTGGAGCAATTCCTAAAAATAAAATACCATCATAATCACCATTTCTTTTTAACCCTTCGTTTTGAAACTTATTATTTTTATCTAAGGATGATGTTTTTATTTCAAACTTCATCTTCCCTATTTTTAAATCCCAATCTCCCTGATCTCCATCTTTATATTCTATTCTTCTTGGATATAATCTTAATAAAGTTTCAGCAAAAAATCTTTCACCAACACTACCTCTTTTATCTATCTGAATCATTCTTTGTTTCATAAATTTAGCTCCTCTCCACCTTTCTGGTGAATCTTCTAATACTATTGCATCAAGTATTTCAATAAGTTTTTTATCTAATTCTGTTAAATTATCTATCATAATAACCCCTTTTTATTATTTCATTTTCTATTAGATCAGTTCTTAAATTAATTGCACTATTTGTTGATAAAAAACCAACATTATTCCAATTAATTTCTTCAAAAAAAATTTTATTTAAGACTTCCTTATATTTATAAAAAACAACTCCATAGCCTCTCTTATTTGGTAGTTCGATAAATGTTTTATATGCTTTCATACCAGAAAAACATGTTGATGGTAAATAAACATCACATTTGTCTAACATTTTTTTATTTCTAGTACTACTTGGAGTTCCACCATCGGATAATGAAAACACTCTTGCTATTGTTTTGCAAGTTTTTTTTTGTTCATTTTTTATCTTATCTGTATTAATTTTTGTCCATACTTGAAAAATTGTAGCTACTGAAACACTTTCTCCATCTGGATATTCAAAAGAATTTAGTGGTAATTTTTCACTAAAGGCTAATTTATATCCTTTAACTCTTTTCATAGGAACCCCCTTTCCAGTACTATCAAATAATGGTGGCAATATAAAAGCTACTATATCGGCAAATTCATAAGAATGATTAATAAATCTTAAAGCTAAATTTCCTCTTAAACCAAATGGTGGATTACCAATAACTATATATTTTTTATCGAGATTATTAGGCTTATAATCTAAATAATTTATTTTTAATAATTCGTTTTTTAAATCACCTTTTGGTTCTATATCTATTCCTATTCTTCTATCTTTTGGTAATATATTATAAAAATTACAACATCCAGCACTTGGCTCTATAAATATATATTCCTTTTCATTTATTCCTAAATTAAATAATACCTCAATGGTTTTTTTAAAACAATATTCGGAAATGGCTTTTGATGTAAAAAACTGATCTTTTTCTCTATAGCTATCTTTATCTTTATATTTATTTCCAAGTAAATGATTTAAATCATTAAAATAATTGTCTGGTACTTTTTTTAATAATAGCCATCTATTTAATGTTCCATTATGAATAGATAAATAATTTAAAATTTCATTTTTATCAAATTTTTGTAATAACTCTACTAATACATTAAATGTAGATATATCATTATTACATTTAGTATTAAAATTATCGACAGACTTTCTAAAAACCATAATAAATTAAAAAAAATATTAAATATAAACTACACTAATAGTAAAATACTATTTTTTATAGTAAAGATATTTTACAAAATTATTCTACAACAACTTGATCATTTTTTACATCAACCTTGAATTTTTTATCTGGCATAATCTTTCCAGCAATTATTTCATTAGCTAAAAGATTTTCAACATCCCTTTGAATAACCCTTCTCAAAGGTCTAGCTCCATATATTGGATCATAACCTTTTTCTGCTAGATAGTCATAAAGTTCTTTTGTCCATTCAACTTTATAGCCCTTTTCTTCAAGTCGTTTTTGTAATTGATTAAGTTGAATTTTAACAATACCATCAATATTTTTCTTACTTAATCTATTGAATAATATAATTTCATCAAGCCTATTTATAAACTCAGGTCTAAATGCTTTTTTCACTTCATCCATTACTAAATTAAATACACTTTCAGCATCTTCACCATCTTTTAAATTAGACAAATATTGTGCCCCTAAATTAGATGTCATAATTATAATTGTATTAGTAAAATCAACAGTTCTTCCTTGACTATCAGTCAATCTTCCATCATCTAATACTTGCAATAATATATTAAATATATCAGGATGGGCTTTTTCAACTTCATCAAATAAAATTACTTGATAAGGTCTTCTTCTAACTGCTTCTGTCAATACACCGCCTTGATCATAACCAACATAGCCCGGAGGAGCCCCAATCAATCTAGCAACTGCATGTTTTTCCATATATTCCGACATATCAACTCTTAAAATAGCCTTTTCGTCATCAAACATAAATTCTGCAAGAGCTTTACATAGTTCTGTTTTACCAACACCTGTTGGCCCTAAGAATAAAAAGCTACCAATAGGTCTATTTGCATCTTGCAAACCTGCTCTACTCCTTCTAACAGCATTCGATACAGCAAAAACAGCCTTTTCTTGTCCTACAACTCTATTTTCTAAAAACTCTTCCATTTTAAGAAGTTTTTCTTTTTCACCTTCCATCATCTTATCAACTGGAATACCTGTAATTTTAGAAATTATTTTTGCAATATCTTCTCTTTTTACACATTCACTATTAACATTTTGA
This sequence comes from uncultured Rickettsiales bacterium, assembly GCA_944392135.1. Taxonomy (GTDB): domain Bacteria; phylum Pseudomonadota; class Alphaproteobacteria; order Rickettsiales; family UBA1997; genus CALXSC01. The sequence goes on along the minus strand of CALXVQ010000004.1, from coordinate 112,549 downwards.
TTATCTTTTTCAAGAACTGCTAACTCTTTTTGCAAAGTTGGAATTGTTCCATAAGATAATTCACCAGCTTTTGCTAAATCACCTTTTCTTTGTGCTACTTCTAATTGATATTTAGCATCATCTAATTTATTTTTTAAATCATTAATTTTTTCTAATTTAGCTTTTCCAGCTTGCCATTTAGAAGTCATTTCAACAGATTTCTTTTCTAAATCTTCAAGTTCTTTATTAATTTTATCTAGTCTTTCTTTTGAAGCTTCATCATTTTCTTTTTTCAAAGCTTCTGCTTCTATTTTTAATTGTAAAATTTTTCTATCTAATTCATCTAATTCTGTTGGTTTACTATCAATTTCCATCCTAATTCTACTTGCTGCTTCATCAATTAAATCAATAGCTTTGTCTGGTAAAAATCTATCAGTAATATATCTATTTGATAAAACTGCTGCTGCAACTAATGCATCATCTTTAATTTTAATTCCATGATGCATTTCATATTTTTCTTTAATACCCCTCAAAATAGAAATTGTATCTTCTATTGTTGGTTCAGGTGTATAAACTGGTTGAAATCTTCTTGCTAATGCTTGATCTTTTTCAATATATTTTCTATATTCATCAAGTGTTGTTGCCCCAATACAATGTAAATCACCCCTTGCTAATGCTGGTTTCAATAAGTTTGAAGCATCCATTGCTCCATCAGTTTTTCCAGCCCCAACTAATAAATGTAATTCATCAATAAACAAAATTACTTTACCATTAGCTTTTTCAACTTCATTTAGTAAAGTTTTTAATCTTTCTTCAAACTCGCCTCTATATTTAGCACCAGCAATTAAATCACCCATATCTAATGCCATAATCTCCTTATCTCTTAAACTTTCAGGAACATCACCATTAATAATTCTTTGTGCTAAACCTTCAACAATAGCTGTTTTACCAACACCAGGTTCACCAATTAAGACAGGATTATTTTTAATTCTTCTAGACAATATTTGAATTGTCCTTCTAATTTCTTCATCCCTACCAATAATTGGATCAATTTTACCTTCTTTTGCAAGCTTAGTAATATTCTTTGTAAATTTTTCAAGTGCTTGATAACCACCTTCTGCTGTATCTGTATCAGCTGTCTTTCCTTGTCTTAACTTATTAATTACTTCTTCAAGTCCTTGCTTATTTACTCCATGTGATTTTAAAATTTTAGCAATTTCCCCATCCTCTTCTAAAAAAGCAAGCAAAACAACTTCAAGAGTAACATATTTATCTTTTCTTTTATCAGCAATTCTTTCTGCTAAAACAAAAACTCTTGATAAATCATTAGTCAAAGTTGGTTGAGATACACCATCGCCACTAACTTTTGGCAATCTTTGTATTCTTTCACTAACTTCACCATCAATTAAATCAATATTACCACCGCTAGACGAAATTATTTGAGAAATCAATTTATCATCATCTTCTTCCATTGCTGCAAATAAATGCAATGGTGTAATAAATTGATTTTGTCCAGCAATAGCTAACGATTGAGCTAGTTGAATTGCTTGTTTTAATTTTTCAGTATATCTTTCAAAATTCATATACAACCCCTTTTTTTATTTACTACTACATTATATAGGTTGTATTATAAGAATTACAAGTTAAAAATTTAATTCAGGTATATAAAATTTACAACCTTCAAGTTTGTTATTATTTACTATTGATATTTCATAGTCAGCAGAAGTTCTAAAAATTCCTTTATTATATTCAGCATCATCTATTTTTGCATCTATTTTTTGTAAAAATTTAGGGTCTAATGTTGCTATATCATACAAAGCATTTTCATCCTTAGTATAATGCATAATAACAGGTCCTTCATCTTCGGTGATAAAAAACATTTTTGCTTGTTCCTTATCTATTTGAGAAATAGGCAAAACATCATCAATATAAGTTATACTCGGCAAGGTAAGCAATTCTAAATTATCAGAATTAGGATTAGGCTTAAAAGCAAGAAGTTTAGATAAATACAAATCTACAAAAGGTCCTACAACACTACTAATATTTTTATCTTCATATTCATCAATATAATGTCCACATGAATCACAATTATCTCCCGTTGTTTCAAATGTTGTATTTCCACACTTTTTAGCAGGTTGATAATAACCGATACAATCGTTATTATTTATATCACCAGGCAATCTATTTTTAGATGTAGAAAATGATATTAATGATGTTTTTAAATCATTAAATTGAGTTATTGATGCCTGTACTTTTGCATTCTCAATTAAACTAGCTCCACCAACAATACCAGCTGCAACCAACCCCATAATAATCAGCACCACAGAAAATTCCACTAATGAAAAAGCATTTTTTACCATTATTTTTATCATATCTTAACTACATAATAGTATTATATAAAACTAAACAAATAATTATCAAGTATTTTATAAAATATTATGATTTTAGTTGATTTATATTTTTGTAATTTTATATTATTTATAATTATAAATAATTATTAAAAATATTATGAAAAAAGTTATAATACCAATTTTATTATTATTAGTAGCCATAGCATCAATGTTTGTTTATCAACAAAAATATGGCTATAAAAATAAAGTGTTAGATTTTTCCACAGCTTTAAACAAAGAATATTCTTATGTTAAAGATGAAATAAAAACATCAATAACTATTGAATTCTCACAAGACAGAGTATATGGTTTTGCTGGGGTAAATAGATATTTTGCTGGCTACAAAATTGAGAATAACAATGAACTAAAATTATCTCCTATTGGTTCTACTATGATGGCTGGTCCAGAAAAAGATATGAAAATGGAAACAGAATATTTAGATTTATTAAATAATGCTAATATTATAAAAGTTTATCAAGATAAAATGGAAATTATCACAAAAGATAATCAAACCATGAAATTTATTGAAAATAAACAAGAACCAGAAACAATAGAAGAAGAAAAGTTAGAAATGGTTGCTGAAACACCTAGTGAAAAAGCAACAGAAAATACTACTACAACAGAAACCACAGAAGAAGTAGTAGAAAATAAAGAAGTTGTTATGGGTGAAGCAAATAATTTACCAAAAGCTGAATAAATATTGATTAAAATGGAACCAAAAATTAAAGTTGAAAATTTACATAAATCTTTTGATACAAAAAAAGTTCTAGATGGTGTAAATTTAGAAGTTTATAATAAAGAATCACTTGTTATTTTGGGTGGTTCCGGTTCCGGAAAATCTGTTTTAATAAGAAGCATTACTTCATTATTAGATATAGATAGTGGTAAAATTTTTATAGATGGACAAGATATAACTACTCTTAGTCCATCTAAAAAATCAAAAATTATGGATAAGTTTGGTTTTTTATTTCAGGGTGGTGCATTATTTGATTCTTTAAGAATATGGGAAAATGTTGCTTTTCGTCTTATAAATACCGAAAAAATACATAAAGAAGATGCAAAAGCCATTGCTATTGATAAACTAAGAGTTGTTGGTTTAAATGAATCTGTTGCTAATTTATATCCATCAGAATTATCTGGTGGAATGCAAAAAAGAGTTTCATTAGCCAGAGCTATTTGTACCGATCCAGAAATTATTTTCTTTGATGAACCAACAACTGGTTTAGATCCAATAATGTCCGATGTTATCAATAATTTAATCATCAAATCATCAAAAAGTGTTGGAGCAACAACGATTACAATTACTCACGATATTAATTCTGCTAGAAAAATTGCCGACAAAGTTGCTTTATTATATAAAGGAAAAATTATATGGCAAGGTTCAGTAAAAGAAATGGATGAAACTGATAATCCATATATCAATCAATTCATCCATGGAAATTCAAAAGGCCCAATGACCTTTATATAATCTTAAAATTTTATTTTTAAATTAGTTTTAGATATCAATAATGCTGTATATTTGGTTAAGAATATACTTAAAACTGCACCAAAAAATACATCTGATAAAAAGTGCATATTTAATATTAATCTACTAATTGATATCAAAAGTCCAACTATAACTAGCGATTTTGTATATTTATTATTTTTAAATACAAAAAATAAACAAGCAATCAAAGCCCATATTCCAGATGAATGTCCTGAAGGAAAAGACACGTATTCATGTTGAAAATTAAAAAATGTAAACATACTTTCTGCATCACCATTAAAATAATTAAATGGACGAGATCTTCCAAAAAAATATTTTAGTGATTGTGTTGCTCCCAAAGCTACAACTTCACCACAAGCACCATATAAAAATAAATTTAGCTTATCTAAATAATATTCCTTATTTTTACCAAATTTTACCATAAAAGCTAAAAATATTAGTAATAGTACATTTATAGTAAAAATATATGGAAAAGAACCAATTTCTGTAATATAGCTAAAAGTATGTTTTATTCCTTCGTTTAAGTTGTCTTGTATATTTATAGCTAATTTTACATCTACAAAAAATATCATACAAGCAGTTATTACCACAAGTATAAAAAAAACCAAAAATGGCATATATAAATTTTTAAATTTCATTTTCAATTATAAAGTTTGTTAATGTTTTTGCATATTTTTTATTATTATAAGGATTATTTGTAGCTTTACTTAAAGAAAAGCTTTCAAATTCTTCCTCTGTTTTTACTTGTTTAATGCTAGCAACTTTTTTATTATTAAGTATTTCGGGCTTTTTTTCTATTAATGCTAATAATCTTTCAGTAGAAGTTAAATACACTAACTCAACTTCTAAAATTTTTTTATCATCGTACATTTTTTCTATTTTTTTATCCAAAAAAGACATACTATTAATAATGTTTTTCATTCTATATCTAACACCAAACATTAAGAATGCTAATATAATTAAAATTACTAATAATATATTTTGTAAAATGTATAAAAACCTACTAACTCTTAGCATTTTTTCAAAGCCCTTAATTTAGCTGATCTTGACCTAATATTATTTTTAACTTCTAAATCACTAGGCATTACAGCTTTTTTTGTTAATAATTCAAAATCACTTTCATCTTTTTTATTAGAATATTTATCATTTTTCTTTCCTTTATTTGTTTCTTCTTTAATAAAATCTTTTACAATCTTATCTTCCAAAGAATGAAAACAAACAACTACCAACCTTCCATCTTTATTTAAAATACTTTTAGATATATCTAAAATTTTTTTTAATTCATTTAGTTCATCATTTACAGCAATTCTAATAGCCTGAAAAGTCTTTGTTGCAGGGTCTATTTTTCCTTTCCTAACTGGATAAAAACTTCTAACAATATCAGCTAATTCAAATGTTGTTTCTATTGGTTTATTTTTTCTAGTTTCAACAATTTTCTTAGCAATATGTCTACTTTTGACTTCATCACCATAATTATATATAATATTTGCTAGTTCTTCTTCTGTATAATTATTTATAATTTCATAAGCAGAAATAAAATTTTCACCCATTCTCATATCTAATTTTGAATTTTTTTGAAAAGAAAAGCCTCTATTAGCATTATCAATTTGCATTGATGATACACCAACATCAAGAACAATACCATCAACTTTTCTTCCATTTAATACTTTTTCTATATCACTATATTTAGTATTATAAAACTCAAATCTATCTCTAAATTGATTTTTTACATCATCAGCAAAAATTTTTACAGATACATCCCTGTCAAGTCCAATAAGCTTGCAATTAGATCCTTCAAGTATTTTCCTAGCATATCCCCCCGCTCCAAAAGTACAGTCAACATAAATTTTATTATCACTTGGTTTCAAGTACTCTATAACTTCATTTAGCATTACTGGTACATGATATTCCAAATTTTTCATTTTTATACTTGACTTTTTTTAATAATATTCTAAAATATCAATTAGCGGTAAAGCCAGTTAGAAATCTCCCAAATATACTAACTAATTCTCCCAAAATGTTTTACCGCCCTTTTTATTTTTCCCAAAAATAACCGCCCTTTTAAGATAACTTTTTTATTGAAAATGGATTGTTCTTAATTTGCTCTTTTGCATCTTTAAGATAACTATTAAACATTTCAGGTTCCCATATCTCAAATGTTTGTCCCTTTCCAATAAATGTAGCTTTATCTTTAATTCCAGCAAATTCCATAAGATTTTTAGGTAATATAACCCTACCATCAGAATCAAATGGCAATTGTGCTGCTCCCCCTAAGATAACAGCTGCAAAAGCATCTCTTTCTTTTGAGGTTGGATCTAAATCATCAATCATTTCACTAAGTTTTTGTATTCTCTCTATACTACAACCTTCTATACATTTATTGATTGAAGATTGATAAATCACAATCCCCGAAAATTCTTTACCATACATCATACTACGAAATTGAGAAGGTACAGACACCCTACCTTTGCTATCTACTTTGTTTTCAAATGTTGACAAAAATAAAGCCATAAACTCCTCATTTTCTTAATATTAATACCTTAAATACATTTTATGGTATTTTATGGTATATTATGGTTTTAATATTAATTTTATGGAAAGTCAAGCAAAAAAGTAAAAATTTATTTTAATATTTTTATATGATGTATTATTTTACTTGTAGCTTATTGTTTTATTGATATAAATATATATTTTATTTTTAATGAAATATTAATTTTCAGTTTTTAATTTCTTATGGATTGCCACAACTTTTTCAAAGCCTCGCAATGACAAGCCAAGAATAACGAGATTGCCACGAGTTGCAAAAGCAACTCTCGCAATGACGATGTGGGAGTAAGTTCTCGCAATAGCAACACTTAATTGAGTGCCATAGTACCCCATCAAGAGATTGCCACAGGCCTTCGGCCTTCGCAATGACAAGCCGATAATAACGAGATTGCCACGAGTTGTAAGCAACTCTCGCAATGACAAGCCTAGAATAAACGAGATTACCACAACTTTTACGAAGTCTCACAATGACGATGTGGGTGTACTGTCATTACGAGCAAAGCGAAGCAATCCACAAACCACAAAAGGTTAATGCAAAAACAAAAAAGAAAAAGAATTCACTATTCTTGTACCCCTTCGTCATTGCGAGGAGCAAGGCGACGAAGCAATCCACAAACCACAAAAGGTTAATGCAAAAACAGAAAATAAAAAGAATTCACTACTTTTAATCAAGTCAAAGAATTAATTTTAAATGAAATATTAATTTTCAATTTCTTATGCTTCGTTCGTTTCGCACTTAGTGGGACGACAAGCTAAAATGATTAAGTAAACTTATCATTTTTTCACTTTGTGCTTCAATTTTTAATTTCTTATGGATTGCCACGACTTCTACGAAGTCTCGCAATGACAATGTAGGAGTAATGGCCTTCGCAATGACAGTTCTTTTTTGTCATTGCGAGCGAAGCGAAGCAATCCACAAACCACAAAAGGTTAATACAAAAACAGAAAAGAAAAAGAATTCACTACTTTTTATCAAGTTAAAAAATTAATTATCAATGAAATGTTAATTTTCAGTTTTTTATTTTTAATTTCTTATAGATTGCCACGGCTTTTTCAAAGCCTCGCAATGACAGGCCAAGAATAAATGAGATTGCCACTCCTTCTGCGAAGTCTTGCAATGACGATGTGGGAGCAAGTTCTCGCAATGGCAATACTTAATTGAGTGCCACAGTACTACATCAAGAGATTGCCACAGGCCTTCGGCCTTCGCAATGACAAGTCAAGAATAACAAGATTACCACTCCTTCTACGAAGTCTCACAATGACGATGTGTGGGTAGAGTCTATAATGATGATAATTAATTAACTTAATATACTATAATTGTAATAATATTCAATATTATAACAGTAAATTAAAATTACTAAAATTAATAATTAAATATAAATTATTTTGCCAATAATTATATAGTAATGTATTATAAAACAACTTTGTTAAAATAATAATACTATTAAAGTTTGATTTTAAGAGTAGCTAAAAGACTTGTAATAAATAGAATTATTGCTTTATGTTTTATCTTTCTTTTGAATATTTTTTTTCTTTTCTCATTTCTTCTCTTGCTTTTCTTTCATTTACAACATCTTCTGGTGTAATAATTTTCTTTTTTATTAAATCTTCTTTTGTATTTTCAATCATAAGATCTGCTGTTTTTGCAAATAATCCTGAAAGTAAAGCAATAAGAACTGCAGATATACCAATAAGACCAACTATACCACTAACATTCGGACCAGCAATATCACTAAGTGTATCAAAAAGTCCTAAATTATTAATTTTTTCAGTTACATCTTTAAAACCTAATTCCATTGAGACACTATTTGTAGCATTATTCATGCTATCAATTAATGATTTATTGAAATTTTCATAGGTTTTCATATCTAATGTATTTAAATTAATATCATTTACAGATTTTTTTAAGGCCTCAACTAAATCTTGATTATATTTATTATCTTTTTCCATTGCTTCAATAGTACTTAAAATGCCTTCTTTGGCATCTGTAAGATTATCTCTTATAATTGATTTATCTATATTAATATTGTTGGCAGCATCATTAATATTAATAAAATCAGATTTTTCATCATAAATGCCAACTATATTGTTTGTTGAGCCTTTAATGAAATTTATATCACCAGTTTCATTTGTAGCATAAAATGGTGTTTGATTGCCAATTTGCAAAGTTTTATTAACATTATTAAATTCTGCTATTGCTGTATTATCTTGTTTAAAAACACCATCAATTTCTGTTATATCAGAATAAGTTTCACCATCTAGATATAAAATTTTGTTTGTGTTATCATAAGCACACATAATTTCTTTATCTACATTTTTAAATATTGATACATTTGATTGCTCTTCTAAATTATATGATACCTTTACTCCATCGCTATTTGTAATAGATAAATTATTATCTTCAAGTTTAACATCTGAATAATTATTATTAACTTTTGCATTAGTGAGAATTTCTTTGTTTGTTTTTACACTATTAATAGATTTATTTAATTTTTCTAAATATTCATCGCTCAAATCTTCAGCTTTTATTTTTCCTTGCAAAAAAATACTTAATGTTTCAAAAGCTAACAAACCAACAGCTGATCCTATAACAACATTTTTAACAACATTCTTTTTGTTATATACTAATTCTTTTCTTAAATCTACAAAATTCTCTGGCATACAAATCCTTCAATATTGTTATTGTGCTTGAGTTACGGATATAACTGAACTTGGAGCTGGGTTAGCATCAGCTGGTTTTAATACTGATTGTTGTCCAACATCCATCATGTATCCACGTTTTTTAACATCTTCTCCTGTTTTTATATTAATATCCTTTTGCATTTGAGTAGCATGTGCAACAGTTTTATCAAGTGTTTTTTTCTCATTTTCAAATATTTTTGATAAATTTTTAAAAACAGCAAATATTTCAAGTAAAGCAACTGGAATCATAAATGGGCCCAATGCCATAATCAGTATACCATTTATTGCTATTGCTGATAAAGCACCAAAAGCAGAAATAGAAGCGGTTGAAATCTTCTTAGTAGTATCTTCTAATGCACTTTGTTTTTCCCTTTCTGCCTGTTTACCTTGTTCCCTACCAGCCTGCCTTTCTGTTTCCCTATAAGTAGCTCCCATAGCTCCAACCTGATTGGCTCTAATAGCTACCTGTTCCAATTCTTGTGTTTGCCCTATTTGCCCTGATACATTTTTAGCATAGTGTCCCATGGTATCTGCAGATACATTTTTAGTTGCTGATGATACTTGTGTATCTGGTGTTGTATTGCTATTATCTGTATTGTTTGTGCTGCTTTTATTAGAATTTTGATCCATCATAATAAAAATATCTTTTGTCATTCTAACAAGTCGTTCTGTCTCTTCAAATGGATTTTTATTTCCCGCATTAGCCATATTACTACAATAGTATTTTATTCATATACAGAATTATAACACTTTTTTTTATAAAATCAATACTTAATCAATATTTTTATTTATTGTTTTTATATTTTTAAATATTTACTTGATTTTTATTAATATTTTATTATTTTTCTGTTTAGAAGAATTAAGCGAGATAGTATGAAAAAATTAGAAAAAAAATATAATTTTACAGAATCTGAAAAAAAATGGCAAAATTATTGGGAAGAAAATGGAATTTATCATTTTGATTGGAATGATACAGAGAGAGATCATATATTTTCAATAGATACACCACCACCAACAGTTTCTGGAACTTTACATATGGGACATATTTTTTCATACACACAAACTGATATCACAGCTAGATATAAAAGAATGAGTGGTAAAAATGTATTTTATCCAATAGGCTTTGATGATAATGGCTTACCTACTGAAAGATATATTGAAAAATTAAAAGGCATTAAAGGAAAAGAAATGCCAAGGGATGAATTTATTAAAATATGCCAAGAAAATGTACATATTGCCGAAGATCAATTTCAAGATTTATTTAAATCGGTTAGCCATTCTTATGATTGGAGTTTAAAATATCAAACAATTTCTGAAACTTCAAAAAAATTATCACAAATGTCTTTTTTAGATTTATATAATAAGGGTTTATTATACAGAAAATATGAGCCATCAATATGGGATGTTGTGGATCAAACAGCATTAGCACAAACAGAGCTTGAAGATAAAGAAATGGAAAGTCAAATGAATTATCTTAAATTCATAACAGATGATGGTGAAATGTTAGAAATTATGACTACAAGACCAGAACTTTTACCAGCTTGTGTTGCTGTTATGTGTCATCCAGATAATTATAATAAATATAAATGGAAATCTGCTATTACACCTTTGGGAGTTAAGGTTCCTATTGTTGCTGATGATAAAGTTAGTAAAGAAAAAGGAACTGGTATGGTTATGTGTTGTACTTTTGGTGATCAAACAGATATTGATTGGTGGAAAAAATACAATTTAGATTTAAGAATTATTATAAATGAAAAAGGGCAAATTACTCTTAAAGAAATTAAAAATTTAATTGACAAAAAATATTTGCTTTTAGATGGACTTAAAATTACAGATGCTAGAAATACAATTCTAGATATCTTACAAAGCGATAATAAAATTACAAGACAACCAGAAAAAATTACACATCCTGTTAAAGTTGGTGAAAGATCAAAATACCCAATTGAGTTTTTAGTTACAAAGCAATGGAATGTTAAAGTATTAAATATTAAAAATGAATTACATAATAAAGCAAATGAATGTAATTGGTATCCTGCTTGGATGGAAAATAGAATTCACGATTGGATAGATGGTTTAAGTTGGGATTGGACTATTTCTAGACAAAGATTCTCCGGTATACCAATTCCTGTATGGTATTCAAAAAGAGTTGGCGAAGAAGGAAAGGTTTTAGTACCAAAATTTGAAGATTTACCTATTGATCCTATGGTTGATTTACCTGATGGTTATACAAGAGAAGAAGTACAAGCTGATACTGATGTTTTAGATACCTGGGCTACCTCATCAATTTCACCACAATTATCTGCTTGGGGTTTAAGTGATAAATTGTATATAGATAAAAATAGATATGATATATTAAAATTACCATTTGATTTAAGAGCACAAGCTCATGAAATTATTAGAACTTGGGCTTTTTGTACATTAGTAAAAGCTTATTATCATAATAATACTATTCCATGGAAAAATTTAGCAATTTCTGGTTGGTGTTTAGCACCTGATAAAAACAAAATGTCAAAATCAGCTGGAAATGTTATTAGCCCTATTGACTTAATTCAAAGCAAAGGTTCAGATGCTGTTAGATACTGGGCTGGTAATTCATCATTAGGTTTAGATACTGCTTATTCTGAAGAGTTAATTTCTGTTGGACAAAAATTAATCACAAAATTATTTAATAGTGCAAAATTTGCTGAAATGAATCTTGAAAATTTAAAAGGTGGCATTTCAACAGCTAAAAATGATATAGAAAATGAATTAATTTTTGAATCAATGGATAAATGGTTAATTTCAAAAACAAAACTCACAATAGAAAAGGCTACTAAATTTTTTGAATGCTATGAATACAATAAAGCATTAGAAGCAATAGAAAATTTATTCTGGAATGATTTTTGTGATAACTATTTAGAAATTGCAAAAGTTAGATGTTATGGAGCAAAAGCTTTCAAATATCAAGATAAAAATTTATCACAAGAAGAAATAGAAAAAATAGAAAAAGGTCAACAAAGTGCAATTAGAACTATTTATTATGTATTTAATGCAATATTAAAAATGTTTGCTCCTTTTGTACCTGCTATATGCGATGAAATTTATTCATGCTTATACGAAGAAGAATTTAACACTACAAAATCAATATCTTCTAGGGGAACTTGGCCAAAAATAGATGATTTTATTGAAAGTCAAACATCACTTGAAATTGGCAATATTGCAATTAACATACTGGCAGAAGTTAGAAAATATAAATCTGAAAAAAATATATCAATAAAAGAGATTATTGAGGATGTTGTGGTATATATAGATACAACTAAAAAAATAGATTTTGTTGTAGAAGATTTAAAGAATGTATGTAATGTAAATAATATTAAATTTGTAGAAGGAAAAAATTTTGAAGTTAAATTCTAAAATTTTAAAAATATTATTGAAAATAAAATAATTATTATTTATTATTAGTAGTGGTTTAACTATTAATGTATATACTTTGAGCGAAAAAAACGAATTAAGAATTAATAAAAGAATAAAAGCCCAAGATGTTAGGGTTATAGATGAGAACGGCAAAATGTTAGGCATTCTCCCAATTACAGAAGCTTTAAAATTAGCTTTCGAAGCTGAGTTAGATTTAGTTGAGGTATCACCAAATGTTGATCCCCCAGTTTGTAAAATTGCTAGTTATAGCAAAATGAAATACGAAGAACAAAAAAAATCAAACTCCAATAAAAAGAAACAAAAAATTATGGAAACAAAAGAACTTAAAATGTCTTTAAATATTGGAGATGGTGATTTTAATACAAAAGTTAAACAAGCATCAAAATTCCTTGAAAAAGGTAATAAAGTTAAATTTAATTTTATGTTTAAAGGAAGAGAAATTACTTATTCCGACACTGCACAAGTTATTATTGATAAAATCATGACTGCATTAGAAGGTGTTGGTACAATAGAAGAAACTCCTAAAATGGAAGGAAAAAGATTATTCTTTATTGTTGGTCCTGTAAAGAATTAGTATTTAATTATTATAATATGTATTATTTTTATAGCCTGTAAATACAGGCTATTTTTTATTTTTATTATTACTCTAATTTTATTTAAACAATCTATTATTTGTTAGTACTACTTTTATTTATATTTATATATCTATTAATAAAATTTATTTATTAATTTATAACAATTTTTTTGTTTTTATATTTGCTGTTGGTAGCTAATTCTTTTCTTTTCTGTTTTTTATATTAACTTTTTGTGGTTTGTGGATTGCTTCGCTTTGCTCGCAATGACAGTACACTCAAATCGTCATTGCGAGACTTCGCAGAAGTCGTGGCAATCTCATTATTCTTGGCTAGTCATTGTAAAGGCCAAAGGCCTGTGGCAATCTCTTGATGGGGTACTATGGCACTCAATTAAGTGTTGCTATTGCGAGAACTTGCTCCCACATCGTCATTGCGAGACTTCGTAGAAGTCGTGGCAATCTCATTATTCTTGGCTTGTCATTGCGAAGGCCAAAGGCCTGTGGCAATCTCGTAATGGGATACCATGGAGAGCAAACAAAACTTGTCATTATAAGAATCTACCCCACACATCGTCATTGCGAGACTTCGCAGAAGTTGTGGCAATCTCATTATTCTTGGCTTGTCATTGCGAGAGTTGCTTGCAACTCGTGGCAATCCATAAGAAATTAAATATTGAAGCACAAAGTGAAAAAATGATAAGCTTGCTTAATCATTTTAGCTTGTCGTCCCACGAAGTACGAAACGAACGAAGCATAAGAAATTGAAAATTAAAAATTGAAAATTGAAAATTAATATTTCATTTAAAATTATTTTTTAACTTAACAAATAGTAATTAATTCTTTTTCTTTTTTGTTTTTGCATTAACTTTTTGTGGTTTGTGGATTGCCACAGGCCTTTGGCCTTCGCAATGACAAATGAGTACTACTGATGAATTCTTTTTATTTTCTGTTTTTGTGTTTGTTATTAGTAGTTTGTAGATTACTTTGTCATTTCACTCCAAGTAATGACAAAAGGGGCAAAATATAGCTAATTCTTTTATTTTTATGTGAATGAATAAATATTAGTGGTTTGTGGATTGCTTCGCTTTGCTCGCAATGACAGTACCCCCACATTGTCATTGCAAGACTTCGCAGAAGGAGTAGCAATCTCGTTATTCTTGACTTGTCATTGTGAAGGCCGAAGGCCTGTGGCAATCTCTTGATGTAGTACTGTGGCACTCAATTAAGTGTTGCCATTGTGAGAACTTGCTCCCACATCGTCATTGCGAGAGTTGCTTGCAACTCGTGGCAATCCATAAGAAATTGAAAATTGAAGCACAAAGTACGAAAATGATAAGCTTACTTAATCATTTTAGCTTGTCGTCCCACGAAGTGCAAAACGAACGAAGCATAATAAATTGAAAATTGAAAATTAATATTTCATTAAAAATTAATTCTTTAATTTGATGAATAATAGAGAATTTTTTGTTTTTTGTTTTTGTATTTACTGCTAATGGTTTGTGGATTGCTTCGCTTTGCTCGCAATGACAGTACCCCCACATTGTCATTGTGAGACTTCGCAGAAGGAGTGGCAATCTTGTTATTCTTGGCTTGTCATTGCGAAGGCCAAAGGCCTGTGGCAATCTCGTAATGGGATACCATGGAGAGCAAACAAAACTTGTCATTATAAGAATCTACCCCACACATCGTCATTGCGAGACTTCGCAGAAGTTGTGGCAATCTCATTATTCTTGGCTTGTCATTGCGAGAGTTGCTTGCAACTCGTGGCAATCCATAAGAAATTAAATATTGAAGCACAAAGTGAAAAAATGATAAGCTTGCTTAATCATTTTAGCTTGTCGTCCCACGAAGTACGAAACGAACGAAGCATAAGAAATTAAAAATTGAAAATTAATATTTCATTTAAAATTAATTCTTTGACTTGATAAAAAGTAGTGAATTCTTTTATTTTTCTGTGAATGAATAAAATAATAGCGGTTTATGGATTGCTTCGTCGCCTTGCTCCTCGCAATGACGAAGGGGTACAAGAATAGTGAATTCTTTTTTCTTTTCTGTTTTTTATATTAACTTTTTGTGGTTTGTGGATTGCCACAGGCCTTTGGCCTTCGCAATGACAAATGGGTGCTACTAATACATTCTTTTTATTTTCTGTTTTTGTGTTTGTTATTAGTGGTTTGTGGATTACTTTGTCGTTTCACTCCAAGTAATGACAAAAGGGGCAAAATATAACTAATTAATAAATATTGGTGATTTATGGATTGCTTCGCTTTGCTCACAACGACAGTACCTCCACATCGTCATTGCAAGACTTCGTAGAAGGAGTAGCAATCTTGTTATTCTTGACTTGTCATTGCGAGAGTTGCTTGCAACTCGTGGCAATCTCATTATCAGGTACTGCAACAATCAAACAAAACTTATCATTGAGAGAATATACCCACAAGCTCGTAATTGTGAGAATATGTCGATCATTATTCTTGTTATATATATAAAATAATATTAAACTTCGAGATAACTTGTCATATCTACAACTCTAATTAATTCATCAAGTGTTGTAGTACCATTAATAACTTTTCGTACACCATCTACCTGCATTGTCACATAGCCTTTACTGTCAAGATATGCGAGAATTTCTTTTTTGGTTGCATTCTCTACAATCATATTATCTATTTCTTTATCAACATCTAAAACTTCACAGACTGCAACCCTTTTTGCATAACCTTTACCTTTGCATTTATCGCAACCTTTTCCCCTATACAAATGTGTAATTTTTGAAGCTTCTTCTTCACCAATCACTTTTGATATAATCCTTTTTTCTTCTGGTGTAATAGGATATTCATATTTGCAATATGGACAAATAGTTCTAGCTAACCTTTGTGCAATAATAGCTATAAGAGCACCTGACAATAAGAATGGTTGTACACCAATCTGCAAAAGTCTAGGAATAGCCGAGAAAGCATCATTTGTATGCAAAGAAGAATACACTTGGTGTCCTGTCATAGCCGCTTGCACAGCAGCACTAGCTGTTTCTTCGTCTCTAATTTCACCTACTAAAATCACATCAGGGTCTTGCCTTAAAAGTGTTCTAATACCCTCAGCAAATGTAACACCAATTTCTGGATTAATATTTGATTGTCTAATTAAAGGGATACGATATTCCACTGGGTTTTCAAGTGTCATAATGTTAATATCAACACTATTTATCATACTTAAAAGAGTATAAAGTGTTGTTGTTTTACCAGAACCCGTAGGACCTGTAAGAATAGTGATACCATAAGGTCTTTTTATACATTTTTTAATTAAAGCAATATTAGCATCACTATAACCTAATTTATCTAATGAAGATATAGCTTGCTTCTCATCAAGAATTCTCATAACAATATTTTCACCAGACACAGTAGGTTGCGAAGAAACCCTGAAATCAATACTTCTTCCAAGAATAATACTTTGAATTCTTCCATCTTGTGGTTTTCTTGTTTCAGCAATATTCATACCTGACATAATTTTAATTCTCACAGCAATAGCTGACCAATATTTATTATGAAAGGTTCTAATTTGTTCCATTTTACCATTAATTCTATATCTAAGCCTTAAAAAGAAATCTTCTGGTTCAAAATGCAAGTCGGAAGCTCCACTTCTAACAGCATCAGTCAATAAAGCATCAACAAGACGAACCATAGGACTCTTATAATCCCCAGACATACTTTCTTGTTCGTTAATATCTTCTTCATCAATACCCTCAATTTCTCTAAGAATTCCATCTATAGACATTTCATAATCATAATACTTATCAACAGCTGCAAGAATATCATTAGCTGTTGCAAAAACAGGTACTATTCTAAAATGAGGTGGAAAATATCTTTTCAATTGATCCAATGTAATGATATCATAAAGATCGGATATAGCAACTGTAATTGTATTTTTTGTAAATGATACTGGAATTACTTTATTTTGAATAGCAAAACCTTTTGGTATTTTTCTAACTAATCTTTGGTCTATAATAGATGTTTTTAAATTAAAATTTTTATTTCCTGTTTGCTCATTAATAACACTACTAAGCATTGAGTCTGTAATAAAACCCATATTAACAAGAATTGTACCTATATTTTCTGAAAGATGTTTTTCTTGTTTTTCTTTAATAGCAACATCAAGTTGATCTTTTGTAATTATCTTTTTATCAAGTAATAAGTCTGCAATATCTTTCCTAGCTTGCAAATTTTCATTAGAAGCATCATGTTGTTGCATATCATTCATGTTATTATTTGCAGAATTATTTTGCATATTTTGTTTTGAATTTTTATTATCTTCCATATCTTTCAAAAATAATTAATCTATAAAATATATAAGTATTTTTTTACTTGTCAATAATATTTAAAATCTTTTGTATTTGATTTAATATTACAATAAAATCTACCAATTCAATAATAGTATACATAGGAACAGAGTCCCAAGATTTTAACAATAATAATTTTTTTAATACATCCTTTCTTTTTTCGCTTTTAATTTCTTTTATTTCTTCTTTTGTTTTATTAGCATATAATTCTTTTTTTGATATCTTTTTAACTTTATATTGTGGTTGCACTTTTAATGTTTTTTTAACTACATATATATGCCAAACAAAATATATAACAAACATCAAATAAATTAAAATTGAAATAAAACCAACATTTATAATTGGTGTTGAACCTTTTGTTATATATGATACAAGTACACAAGGTAAAAAACCCCATAAATAAAGCATACTATAAAAGCTTTTATATTCACCTTTTGATAAAGTAATAACTTGATTCTTAATATATATACCAATCTTATTTAAAATTCCATCTTTCATAGTACATCTAAAAGTTATTCTAGACAAATTTTAAAACTTCTTTTTTTAAATACAAGCTATTTTCTAATAATGTAATATTTTGAAACAAAAAATTGTTTGAATATTTTTTACATTATTTTATAAAAATACATCAGTTTTAATAAAAATAAATTTTATGTGTGGAATTTTTGGAATAGTTAGTAGCAATAATAATGCTACAAACAAACTTATCAATGGCTTAAAATGCCTTGAATACAGGGGTTATGATTCGGCCGGTATAGCTATAATAAAAAATAATAGAATAGACTTAATAAAAAAAGTTGGCAAAGTTAGTGAATTAGAAAAATCTTTTAATGATAATTTTAATTCTAACATAGGTATAGCACATTCAAGATGGGCTACTCATGGTAAACCAACAGAAGCTAATGCTCATCCTCATAATAGTTGTGATAATTTAGTATCCGTAGTTCATAATGGTATTATTGAAAACTATATAGAATTAAAACAAGGATTAAATAAATTAGGCTATAATTTTAAAAGTGAAACAGATACAGAAGTTATTTCTAATTTAATTTCATACTGTTTAAAAACAGAAAAAAATAATTTAGAAGCTTTTAGAAAAGCATTAAAAAGATTAAAGGGTTCTTTTGGTATCGCTGTATTGTTTGCTAATGATAACGAGCATATTTATTGCGCAAAAATGTCTTCACCTTTATTATTAGGTATTGGCAAAAGTGAAAATTATATTTCTTCCGGCTTATCAGCTTTCAGTGGCTTAACAAATAAAGTTATTTCATTTGAAGATGGTGAATATGCTGTTGTTTCAAAAGATACTTATGAAATATTTAATAAAGAAGATAAAAAAATTAATAAGGAAGTTGAAACAATTAATATTGATAATATTAATGTTGATAAAGGAAATTTTGATCATTTTATGCTAAAAGAAATTTTTGAAGCTCCAAAAGTTTTAAAACAAACGATTAGTGAATATATAGATATAAAAAATAAAAAAATCTTATTTCCGCATTTTGATTTTAATTTAAAAGATGTAAAAGAAATCAATATTATATCTTGTGGAACTTCCTATTATGCAAGTTTTATCGCAAAATATTTTATTGAAGATATTGCAAAAATTAAAGTAAATATAGATATAGCATCAGAATTTAGATATAGAAATATAAACCTTAAAAAAGATGAATTTTCTATGTTTATTTCACAATCTGGTGAAACAGCTGACACCATTGGTGCACTAAAATTATGTAAAGAAAAAGGACAGAAAATTATTTCTATTGTAAATGTTTTACAAAGTAATATTGCTTACAATTCTGACATAGTTTTAAAAACTCTCGCTGGAACAGAAGTTGGAGTTGCAAGTACAAAAGCATTGGTAGGACAATTAGCTGTATTATATATTTTTGCAGTAGAATTAGCATTTTTAAGTCATTCTATTTTAAAAGATGAATATGAAAAATATATTGATAATTTATTAGAATTACCAAAAATTATTGATGAATTTTTATCAAATAAAAATAATATTGATAATATAAAAAATATTGCAAAAAATGTAAAAAATAATTCTTTCTTTATGTTTATTGGAAGAAATATTTACTATCCATTGGCACTGGAAGGAGCTTTAAAATTAAAAGAAATTAATTATGTTCCTTGTGAAGGTATTGGTGCAGGCGAATTAAAACATGGCCCTATTGCTTTAATAGATAAAAATGTATATGTATTTGCAATCAACCCTACAAGTGATTTATTTGATAAAACATCATCAAATATTGAAGAAATAGTTGCAAGAGAAGGAAAAATTGTTTTAATCAGCGATGAAAAAGGTATTAAAGAATTATCAAATAAAACCACTTATAATATTGAAGTAAAATATAATGACAATAAATTAATGTCTGTTATAGAATGCCTTGTTCCTATTCAACTAATTGCATACTATATAGCATTAGAAAAAGGAAATAATATAGATAAACCTAGAAATTTAGCAAAATCTGTAACAGTTGAATAATAAAATAATGGGTATTAAATTTATTTTAATTTAATACCCATAAATATAATATTTAATCTTGCCAATAAATATCTTCTTTAACAATCTTAGCAGGATTGCCGGCTAATATACAATTTTTATAATTAGAATAATCTTTTGTTAGCATGGATGAATTTCCTAAAATACAACCATCGCCAATAGCACCACCTTTTAATATAGTGCTTCCCCTACACATCCATACATGATTACCAATTGAAACACTTTTATTAGGGTTAATTCTTTCTTTATTTTTATTATATATAGGATGTCCATCGGTAGCCCATATAAATAAATCAAAAGAGAACAAACAATCATTACCTATTTTGATTTCAGTGTCTCCATACAAATAAAAATTACATTTACCACAATAAAAGTCTTTACCAATAATAAGTTTTGAATTGTTATTTCTAATATTCAATTCAATATTGTGAATGCCTTTATGTGTAGAATCAAAAAATACATAATTATTATCACCATTAATAAAAAATGTAATATTTTTAAACATATTTGCAGTATCTTCATGTATTTCAACTACATTATTATTACCACTAAACTCTATAAATAGAAAATGATAAAAATAAATTCTTTTTTTATTGTTATTTTTATCAATAATAAAAACTTTATTATTTTTACCTTTTCTATTTTTTATATTTATAATAATCATATATAGCTTATAGCAAGGATGTTTAAATATTTTTTCTATTTTTTTAAAAAATTTTTTCATATTATTTCCTTAATATTTATTTACAAACTCCTTTTTTCTTCTGTGATTTTAAAGCCTTCTATTATATCTTTTTCCTTTATATCATCATAGTTATCAATAGAAATACCACATTCATAACCTGATTTTACTTCTTTTACATCATCTTTAAATCTTTTTAAAGCCTTTAAATCACCACTATAAATTACAATACCATCTCTAATTAATCTAACTTTGTCATTTCTGGAAATTTCACCATCAAGAACAAAGCAACCTGCAACCTTTCCGACACCTGTAATTTTAAATACTTGTCTAACTTCTGCATGTCCCATAATTTCTTCTTTCTTTACAGGTTCAAGCATACCACTTAAAATATTTTTAATATCATCAACTATATTATAAATAATTGAATAATACCTAATATCTATATCTTTTTCTTTTGCTAAATCAACAGCATTAGAGTTAGCTCTAACATTAAAACCTAGAATTAAAGCATTAGACACAGAGGCTAAATTTACATCAGTTTCATTAATAGCACCAGTTGCTGAATGTACTACATCAATTTCAACTTCTGGGGTATTTAATTTAGTTAAAGTACCAATAATAGCTTCAATAGAACCATTAACATCAGCTTTAATAATAACTGGTAAAAGTTTAGCAGATTTTCCACCAACAGTTTTAAGCATAGAATCTAAGCTCTTAACACTTCTTTTAGCAACTTTATTTTCTAATGCCTTTCTTTCCCTATAAGCTATAATATCTCTAATTTCTTTTTCTTCTTCAAGAACATAAAATTGATCACCAGCAGTAGGTACAGAATCAAAACCAAGAATTTCAACAGCCATTGATGGCGAAGCTTCTTTTTGTGGTTTATGTTTATCATCAATCATTTTTCTAATTTTACCATATGATGTACCAGCCAAAACTAAATCACCAACTTTCAAAATACCTTTTTGAACTAATAAACTAGCAATAGGACCTCTTTTTTGATCCATCTTAGCTTCTATAATAGCACCAGCAGGTTTGACATCTATTGGAGCTTTTAATTCCATAATTTCAGCTTGTAATAAAATAGCTTCTCTTAATTTTTCTAAACCTATTTTTTGTTTAGCAGAAACTTCAACAGCCATTACTTCACCACCAAAGTCTTCTGTAACAATATCATATTGTAATAATTCTTGTTTAACTCTCATAGGATCAGCACCTGGCTTATCAATTTTATTTATAGCAAGAATTATAGGAACACCCGCAGCTTTTGAGTGATTAATAGCTTCAACTGTTTGATCCTTAACACCATCATCAGCAGCAACAACTAATACAACTATATCAGTAATACTAGCACCCCTCATTCTCATTTCTGTAAATGCTTCATGTCCTGGTGTATCAATAAAAGTAATAAATTTACCATTTTCAACCTCAACTCTTGAAGCACCAATATGTTGTGTAATACCACCAGATTCACCTTCGGCAACATGTGTTGTTCTAATAGCATCAAGTAAAGAAGTTTTACCATGATCAACATGCCCCATAATTGTAACAACAGGAGCTCTTGAAACAAATTTACTTCCTTGTTCTTCGCCTAATTTATCTTCAATATCATGTTCAGTTGTTCTTTTAACAACATTATGGCCGAACTCAACAACAACCAATTCAGCTGTATCAGCATCTATTGTTTGATTAACAGTACAAGGCATACCCATAGAAATCAACTTTTTAACAACATCAGCTTTTTTTTCATTCATTTTTTCAGCTAAATCAGCAACAGTAATAAATTCTGGCAATTCAATATCTTGAATAATTTTTTGATGAACTACTTCTTCTGTTTTTTCTTTATTCTTAAAGAAACTTTTATTACTCTTTCTTCTTCTACCAAAACCATTATCATCGTCATCATCATCATTTAAAATGTATGTGTGTATATTTTTATTTTTTGAATAATGTGTTGCTTGTATTGATTTTTTATTATTTTGCTTACTCTTACTATTATTGTTTTCTTCTTCATCGTCATCATCATAATTTTTATTATATTTTTTATGATTATCTTTT
Source organism: uncultured Rickettsiales bacterium (assembly GCA_944392135.1). Classification (GTDB taxonomy): domain Bacteria; phylum Pseudomonadota; class Alphaproteobacteria; order Rickettsiales; family UBA1997; genus CALXSC01. The sequence continues at coordinate 89,886 of CALXVQ010000004.1, read as the reverse complement.
TTGAATGAAATTTTAGAAGAATTTTCATTATTTACATTGCTAAATTTATTATTGTCTACCTTCTTATCTTCATAAGATTTTTCTTCATTATTATCAATCTTATTTTTATTAGCTTTTGCATTAAATTTTTTAAGTTCTTCTTCTTGTTTCTTTTTTTGTTCAGCTTCCCTTTTAGCTCTTTCAGCTTCTCTTTTAGCTCTTTCTTCTTCTTTTTGTTTTTGTGCATAAGAACTTAATATTTTATGTGCATCAATATTGTCAATATTCTTTTCTTGTACCTTATTATCATTATTTGCAACAACATTCTTTTCTACTTCATTTTGAGATGGAGCACTGTTATTTGTATTACTTTTATTTATATTATGTTTTAAATCTAAATTTTTAAATGATTTATGATCTTGTCTTTGTCTAATTAAATCTATATTTCCAAACGAAGTTCTATCTTTAACAGCTTTTAAAAATTCAGTAGCATTCTTATTATCAAGGGAAATTTCTTTTTTTGAATTATCCTTTTTATCAAAAACCTTATTACCCTTAGTAAAAGACTCAATATTCTTTTGAATATCATTATTTATTTTTCCTAATTTAAGAGTCTTTCTTTTATTTTCGTTATCGTTACTCAATTTAATTTCCTTTAAAAATTTATATAAAATTATTCTTCCCCATTATTATCATCATTTTCTTCTTCATCATCCTCTTCATCATCTTCATCTTCATAATTTTCTTCAACATATTCAATAGCTCTATCTTGAATTTCTTTTGCTATTTCTTCATCAAAACCTTCAATATTTTTTAATGATTCAATAGAACTTTCAGCTATTGTTTTAATATTATCAAAGCCTTCAACTACCAATAATTGTGCTATAACTTCTTCAACATTTAATATATCCATTAATTCTTTTGTAGATTCTTGGAATTCTGCTAATCTTCTTTCTTTTTCTTCTTCTTCTGTCATAACATCAATTTTAATACCTGTAATTTTAGAAGCTAATTTTACATTTTGTCCGCCTCTTCCAATAGCTAAACTTAATTGATCTTGTGCTAAAACAACATCAGCTGTATTTTTTTCTTCATTATATATAACCTTAATTGGTTTTGCAGGTGCAATAGCATTAACAATATATTCAACAGGATTTTCAGCCCATCTAATAACATCAATTTTTTCACCCCTTAATTCATTTGTAACAGCTTGAACTCTAACACCTCTGATACCAACAGTGGCACCTATAATATCAGAAGTTTCATTTCTAGAATAAACAGCAACTTTTGCTTTTGAACCTGGATCCCTAGCAATACCTCTAATTTCAATAATGCCATCATATATTTCAGGAACTTCTTGTCTAAATAATTCAGCCAAGAACATATTATCAGTTCTAGATAAGAAGATTTGTGCTCCTTTTTGTTCTTTAACAACTTCTTTAATATAAGCTCTAACTCTATCACCAACTCTAAATCTTTCACCTGGAATCATACCATCATTGGTTAATAAAGCTTCATAGCCATCAATTTCAACAACTATATTTTTAATACCAATTTTTTTAATTGAGCCATTAACAATAGTACCAACTCTATCAATAAATTCGTTGTATTCTTTATCTCTTTCAGCTTCTTTAATTTTTTTAATAATTTCATTTCTTGCAATTTGTACAGCAACTCTATTTAAATCAATATTAGGAAGTTCTAATCTAACAAAATTTCCAATTTTAACATCGCCTTCAACTTCTACTTTTCCTTTTTTTACATCACTTTTTGCTTTTGATAAAGATATTTGTTTTTTAGGATTAAAATCAGCATCATTTTCACTAGAATCGCTAACTATTTCCAATTTGTTATAAAGTCCTAATTTACCAGTTTTTTTATCTAATTTGCATTCAACTAATAAATCATGTCCATATTTTCTTCTAGCAGCTAATTTTAAACCTTCTTGCATAGCTTCTACAACACTATCAACAGGAATATCTTTTTCTTGTGCTATTGTCTCAATAACATATATTATTTCTTTATTTGCATTATTTTCTTGCCCTTTTGCCATTTTATTTACCATTTTTTTATCAATAAAAAAACCCATTTATTTTAAATAAAAGGGTTCAAGTTAATTAATACTAACATATATAATAAAAAGTTTTTTTTAAAATGCAACTTTTTTATTTTTAATAGCTTATTAATATTTTGTAATATTTTGTAATAAAAATATTATTGAGTATAAAAAAAATAATGTATATAATTTAGTCAATAAAAAAATTGGGTAAAAATAAATATGTTAAATTATGCAACAAAAAATAACAAGACTATTATAATAAATGATATTATTAATAATGATAATATAGGTAAAGACTGCGAAATTCATCCTACTGCTATAATTGAGGATGGTGCTATTATAGGAAATAATGTTAAAATTGGTGCATATTCTATTATTGGCCCTAATGTAAAAATTGGTGATAATTGTGTTATTAAACCACATGTTGTTATTGATGGTTTTACAACAATAGGAAAAGGCAATACAATTTACCCATTTGTTGCGATTGGACAAATTCCACAAGATCTTAAATATCATGGTGAAAAATCAGAAATTATCATTGGTGATAACAATAGTATTAGAGAACATTGCACCATTCACCCAGGAACAGAATTTGATCACTTAATCACAAAAATTGGTAGTAATAATTTATTAATGGTAAATACTCATATTGCTCATGATTGTCAAGTTGGTGATAATTGTGTATTTGCTAATAATGCTACATTAGCAGGACATGTCCATATTGGTAATCATGTTATCATTGGTGGTTTAAGTGCAATACATCAATTTGTAAAAATTGGTGATGGAGCAATGTTGGGTGGTTTATCTGGTCTCGGGGAAGATTTAATTCCACATGGTATGGCTTATGCTGACAATGGTAGAAAAAGTGATCTTCAAGGACTTAATTTAGTTGGTTTAAAAAGAGCTAACTATGACAAAAAGGATATACAAGAAGCAATGCATTTTTATAAAGATGTATTTGAATCAAAAGAAGCAGGTTCTGTTATAGACAGAGCAAACAAAGAAGGTGAAAAATATTCAAATAATAAAATTGTAAAAGATATTATTGCCTTTTTGAATACAGATACAGATAGAAGATTTTGCACACCAGCTATAAAATAATATTTATACTTATTTATAAAAAAATCTTGCAAATATATAATAAAGTTTTAATATAATAAATGTATTTAATAAAATATAAAATGATATGGGAATAATTTCATTAATATACATGGTTGCATTTTTTATATTAACATTGGTTTTACTGGTTTCAGTTGCAGTTTTAAAGAATGAAAAAGTATTAAATAAAGTTGTTGAACAAATGCCTATCAAGTTTAAGAAAAATGACAAACAAAAATAATATATTTTCTATTTTGTTTAAAAATGTACTAGTGTTATTTCTTATTTTATTTTTATTTTTAAGTAAAAATTTATATGCAGAACAAACACTAGATGGAATATATTATGATTGGTATGTATTTACTTTAACAGATTTAGGGGAGGAACAAAAATGTTATGTTGTTTCCTTCCCCAAAAAAAGTATTGGAAATTACAAAAAAACAAGAGAACCATATATTTTAATCACGAGATTTAAAGATAAAGGAATTGAAGAAGTTAGTTTATATTCTGGTTTTGAATATAAACTAGGTAGCGATATTTATTTATCAATAGATGGCAAACAATATACAATGTTTACAAAGGATGATATAGCTTGGGCTAAAAATAAAAACCAAGATAAAGAACTTATTACAAATTTATTAAATGGTTATTTATTAAAAGTTAGAGCCGAATCATCAAAATCAGAATATATTGTAGATGAATATTCTTTAAAAGGTCTTACAAGAGCATATAGAAGAATGAAAGAATTATGTAAAAATTAATTCATTTTATTTTTTAGTTTTTTCCAAAATTCATATATTTTTTTATCACATCTTTTAAAATAATTAGGATTTAATTTTTCACCTACATAATAACATATATATGCTTTGCTTGATTTTTTACACTTATATTTTTCTGGCATGCATTGATATGGTTGAATAAAGCCTTTATTTTTAATTGGAGGGCATTTCATTTTTCTTATAATTTTTTCACATTTATGCTTCTTGTGGAATCTTCTAGTGTATTCTTTACATAAACTCAAACCATATTTTTTTAGCCACAACCAATTAGCCCTTGATTCATTAGTCCATATAGTACAAGGATGTTTTAAATGTGTTGGTTTATATGGATTTTTTTTATTATTTAAGTATAAAGAATTAGATAAAAGTTGTGTAGTCTCTAATATCATTTTTACAACTCTTTTATCATCAAGAATTTTACTATTTAAGTCTACATTTCTAGTAAAATAAAAAATATTCATATACACTAAAAGTTTTTTAACAACTTTCAGTATATATGAATTTTTTATAAAACAATAATTATTTTAAATTTTCTTCAATAAACAAACCAAAGTTAAATATACTTTGTTCATCAAAATAGTTTCCTATAAATTGCATACCTATTGGTAAACCAGTACTTGAAAAACCAAAAGGTACACTAATAGCTGGAAGACCAGCCATATTTGCAGGACATACAAAGAAATCATTTAAAGCATTGCTATCTTTGTTAGCTTTAATTTCTTCTTCTGTTTGTTTAATAGGGAAAGCAACACCAACAGTTGCAGGAGTTAAAATTACATCAACTTTTTTAAATGCTTCTATAAATTCATTAGCTAATTTTCTTCTAATTTTTTGAGATTTAATAAAATATTTCTCATAATTTTCAGAAGATGATAAAAAATAACCTAATAATATTCTTTTCTTAATATTATCATTAAAGCCTTCACTTCTTGATTTATAATATATATCATCTAATGATTTAACTTCTTCTGCTGTTCTGTGTCCATATCTTACACCATCAAATCTAGCTAAATTAGAACCTAATTCCGTATAAGAAATAGCCATATATAATAAATCTGTAACTGTAATTGTAGGTATTGAAATTTCAATAATTTCTGCTCCACCTTTCTTTAATAATTCAACAGCATTTTCAAAAGCTTTTTGATTATCTTTTTCTAACTTATCACCAAGATTTAAAAATTCTTTAATTATACCAACTTTCTTTCCTTTGATATTAGAATTAAGATTTTTTAAATAATTAGGAACTTCTTTTGCAACAGTTGTGGAATCTTTATCATCTTTTCCACTAACTAATTCTGTTAAATAAGCAGAATCTTTAATATCTTTTGTAAAAAAACCAGCTTGATCTAACGAACTAGCATAAGATATCATACCATATCTAGAAATTCTACCATATGTAGGTTTAATACCAACTAAACCACAAAAACTAGCTGGTTGTCTAATTGAACCACCAGTATCACTTCCAGTAGCACCAAAAGCCATTTCACTAGCAACAGCAACAGCAGAACCACCAGAAGAACCGCCAGGAACTAAATCTCTATCACTGTTATTTGCTTTGTAAGGATTAATTGTAGCACCAAAATAACTTGTTTTAGTAGTTGAACCACAAGCAAACTCATCCATATTTGTTTTACCAACCATAACATAACCTTCTTTATCAAGAATAGATGTAACAGTAGATTCATATGGCGGTATAAAATTTTCTAACATTTTAGATGATGAAGTTGTTTTTATACCTTTTGTACAAAATAAATCTTTTACTGCAAATGGTATACCTTCAAGTTTTCCAGCTTTACCTTCTGCAATTTTTTTATCAGATTCTTTTGCTTTTTCTTTTGCTAAATCAAGAGTTTCTGTAACAAAGGCATTAAGTTTTTTATTTTCTTTAATTTTATTAATGCATTCTTCTGTTAATTCAACACTGCTAACTTTTTTATTTAATAAAGCTTCTTTTGCTTCTAATAATGTCATTTTTGTTAAATTCATGATATCTCCTATTATTTTACAACCTTTGGAACAACAAAATAATTATATAACTCCTTAGGAGCACACCTCATTAATTCATCGACAACATTACCATCACTGACAATATCTTCATAAGTTTTAAGCTCTATATCATAAGGATTTACTAATTCTTTTAAATTACTAGTATCAATTTTATCTAATGCTTCCAATAATTCTAAATCTCCATTAATTAAATCAAGAAATTTATTAGTATCTTCTGGTTTTATATAAATTCTTGCTAATTTACAAAGCTTATTTAATTTTTCACTATCTACAAACTTTTTCATTTAAAACTCCAATAACAGAACTAGAAATACAATATATAATAAAAAATTAAAATCAACTTTTTTATTTTATAAATATTAATTACTCATAGTTAATTTTAAATCTTCTATTTTATTTATAGTAGCTTTATCTTGTGTATTTTCTAAGGCCATTTTTATATAATTATTAGCTTTGTCTTTTTGATTTATATTTGCATAATACTTTGCTAAATTTAAGTAAGATAAACTTAATTCATTATTTTTATAATACACTTCTGCCAATAATCTCAATGCTCCATTATCTTGATTATCTTTTTGAATAACATAATTTAAATTTTCAATAGCTAAATTATAAGAATCTTTTTGATTATACTTAATTATAATAAAAGCAATCATCTTTTTTATTAAAACATTATTTTTAATTAATTTATTAGCTATTTCGAAATTTTTTAAAGATTCCGTTATATTATTATCTTTTAAATAAATATCACCTTTTAATTCATAAAAATATGGATTGTCTTTATATTTTTTAATTAAATAATTCACATTTTGCAAAGCTTTTTCTGTATTATTATTCATATACAAAATACTATTAGCATATTTTTGATAATCTAAATTAGTAGTATCATCAATTTTAATTTCATTATTATAAGCTAAAATCTTATATTTTACAAAATTAAAATCATTCCTATATTTTTTATTAAAATTGTCATTATTAACAGTTTCTTTTTTTATTTTATTTTCTATAAATTGTTTTCTATTTCTACTTAATGGGTGAGTTGAATAATATTCCATATTGTTAGAATAACTTAATTCATCTATATAAAATTTATTCATAGAATGTAATAAAGCAGAAGAAGATAACGAGTTATCATTTAAGTAGTTTGTAGCTAATTCATCAGCCATTTCTTCTTGACTTCTGGTATAACTAAGTATTGTTTGTTGCTGTGCTTGCATACCACCAAAAATTATAGCTTGCCCTAATTCAGGCACGCCAGCAATTAAAGCCCCAATACCTAATAAAATTGCTCCTATACTAACATTTTTAAGTCCCCCGATTTGTTCACTAGATCTAGCTAGATGTCCGGCAGATATATGGCCTGTTTCATGTGCTATAATACCTAAAACAGCATCAGGAGTGTCAAAACTTGTTATAGTTCCCGTATTGACAAATATATTTTGTCCCCCTGCAACAAAAGCATTTATTGCATTATCATTTATAATATAAATATTTATATCATTGGGTTCAAGCCCTGCTGACTTAAAAATCGGTGAAGATATTTCATATAAAAAATTTTCTATTTCTGTATCCCTAATTAAAGAAATGCTATTCCCAGCAAAACTGCTTTGAATAGCAAATATAAAAATTAAAAAATATTTTAAAAGAACTTTCATCAATCTATATCTTTCTTTTTATTCTTGGGTTTTGAAATTCAAAAATAGAATTTTTAATTTCTTTGTTTGAAATATTATATAAAGACATTTCTATTTCTTGCCCATCTTCTAAAACCAATTTTATTGATGACAAAGTTAAAGGAGATTTTTTAAAGTTTAACACTAAATAACCTTGTTCTTCATTATCAGTTTCAACAAAACTTACCATAATATTTGTGTTTGTTTCTTTAACATGTGTAATTTTAAAAGATTTATCATTAAAATTAATATTTTCTTTCAACAAAAAATGCAATGGAGTAGACGATGTCCTAATATTACTAATTTCGTCTAAATCTTTATCATAATATGTTGTAATACTACCATTTGTATATAGGCTTGCTTCAAATGGGTTATTATAATCAATTCTTAATTTACCAGGTCTTGATAAATAAAATACTCCTTCTGACAAATCAGAAGATGCTTTATTATCTTGCAAAAAATTAGCTTGAAGATATTTAATATTATTTAAGTAATTTTCAACGCTATTAAGTATCTCAGCATTACCTTCTGCAAAACTTAAATTTATGCTTGATAATATGATAAATAAAAATAAAAAAATTTTCTTAAACACCTGTTGAACCAAAGCCCCCCTTGCCTCTACTTGTTTCATCAAGTTCTTTTACTTCTACAAGTTCAGCTTGTACAACTGGTGCAATAACCATTTGTGCAATCCTCATACCTCTTTCAATAGTAAAATCACTATCACCTAAATTTATTAATATAACACCAATTTCACCTCTATAATCAGCATCTATTGTACCCGGTGTATTTAATACTGTAATACCATTTTTTAAAGCTAATCCACTTCTAGGTCGAACCTGTGCTTCATAATTTTCTGGCAAAGCAATAGATATACCTGTTTTTATTAATTTTCTTTCACCTTTTTTAAGAACAATATTTTCTGTAATACAAGCTCTAAGATCCATACCAGCACTATTTTTGGTTTCATAGCTTGGCAGTTCTAAATCATTTCCTTCAAGTCTTTTTATTTCAACTTTCATAATAAATATTTTGTTATACAACAAAAAAAGTCTAAAAAATATTATATTTTAGTCAAGTAAAAATTATTATATAATATTTCTTGAAAAGAAAAAAATACATAATATTATTTCTCATAGTGTTAAAAATTAAAGGTAAAAATGTCTTATATTATAGAAGGAAAAACAGGTTCTTGGGAAGTTGTTATTGGTTTAGAAGTCCATTGTCAAATTAAAAGTAATACTAAATTATTTTCTAGAAGTTCAACAGAATTTGGAAAACCACAAAATTCAAATGTTTCTTTCTATGATAATGCTATGCCTGGACAATTACCTGTTATAAATGCTTATGCTGTAAGACAAGCTGTAAAAACTGGACTCGGTTTAAATGCAGAATTTAACATGAAGAGTGTTTTTGACAGAAAAAATTATTTTTATCAAGATTTACCTTCTGGTTATCAAATTACACAATTTTACTACCCTATAATTAAAAATGGTTGGTTAGAAATAGAATTAGAAGATAAAACAAAGAAAAAAATTAGAATACACGAAGCACATATGGAACAAGATGCTGGAAAGTCAATTCACGATCAACATCCTACTTTTACACTTGTTGATTTAAACAGAAGTGGTGTTTGTCTTTTAGAAATTGTTTCAGAACCAGATTTAAGAAGCCCATATGAAGCAATGGAATATTTAAAAGAATTAAGATCTTTATTAAGAGCATTAGACACATCAAATGCAGATATGGAAAAAGGAAGTATGAGATGCGATGCTAATGTTTCTGTTAGAAAAGTTGGTGATACAAAATTAGGCACAAGATGTGAAGTAAAAAATATGAACTCAATTAAAAATGTTGGTGAAGCAATAGATATTGAAGCTCATAGACAAGTAGAAATTTTAGAAGATGGTGGCAAAATATCGCAAGAGACAAGAAGATTTAATGCATTAACAGGTGAAACCTCAACAATGAGAAGTAAAGAAGATGCTATTGATTATAGATATTTCCCTGATCCAGATTTAGCGCCATTAGTAATTACACAAGAATTAATTGATGAAGTTAAAAAAGAAATGCCTGAATTACCAGAAGCTAAAAAAGCAAGATATATAGCTGAATATGGCATTAGCGAATATGATGCTGGTGTTTTAACAGCATCCACAAGTATAAGTGCTTATTTTGAAACAGTTGTTTCTAAACATAGCCCTAAATTAACCACAACTTGGATTACTTCCGAATTATTTGGTAGATTAAACAAAGCTGCATTAACAATAGATGACAGCCCTGTTTCTGCTGATATGATGATAGAACTTTTAGATTTATTAGAAAATAATACAATTTCTGGAAAAATTGCAAAAGATGTTTTAGATATCATGATGGAGACAAAAGAATCCCCAACAAAAATTGTTGAAGAAAAAGGCCTAAAACAAGTTGCTGACACAGGTGCTATTGAAAAAATTGTTGACGAAGTTATAGCTAATAATTCTAAACAAGTTGAACAGTACAAAGCCGGCAATGAAAAATTATTTGGTTTCTTTGTAGGTCAAACAATGAAAGCTAGTGGTGGCAAAGCTAATCCTAAAATGATTAATGAAATTTTAAAGAAAAAATTAGGTTAGTTATTTATAGAAATATTATTTAATGATTTTAATAAAAATTAGTATTTATCTATTGTAAATAAAAAGAAATTTTATTAGAAATAATAATATTAATTTTATAGTTATTATTATATCATAATAAGATTTTATTTTTCTTATTTATTACAACTATTATTATAATTGTATAATATAATAAAATTAGACTTTATTATTATCACAAAAAACCACAATACTACACATTGTCATTGTGAGAACCGAAGGCCTATGGTAATCTCGGTATGAGACATAATTATTTATTTACAGAATTATTTTTCTTTTCTGTTTTTGTGTTTACTATCAGTGATTATAGATTGCTTCGCTCTACTCGCAATGACAAAGGGGTAAATGGTAGCAAATTCTTTTGTTTTTCTGTTTTTGTATTGACTTTTATTGGTTTGTGGATTGCTTCGTCGTTTCACTCCTCGCAATGACGATGGGGGAATAGGCAGTTGTTGATTGCTTCGTCGTTTCACTCCTCGCAATGACAAAAAGGGGGCTGTTATTGCGAAGCTTTGAAAAAGCCGTGGCAATCTCGTTTATTCTTGGCTGTCATTGCGAAACTTTGAAAAAGCCGTGGCAATCTCGGGATGACGACTACTACACACTACCATACTCTGCACTCGTCATTGCAAGACTTCGCAGAAGGAGTAGCAATCCATAAAATTCAACATTCAAAAGCAATACTGCAAACATTTTATATACAAAATAGTCCCCAATAAGATTATTAAGGACTATTATAATACTATTTATATAAAAATTATATTTTTTTAAATATCAAACTTGCATTAGTTCCACCAAAACCAAATGAATTAGATAAAGCATATTCAATATTTTTTTCTTTTGCTTTTAATGGTACTAAATCAATACCTTGGCATTCTTCATCTAAATCATTAAGATTTAATGTAGGTGGTAATAAACTATCATTAATTGCTTTGATTGAGAAAATAGCTTCTAATGCACCAGCAGCACCTAATGTATGTCCTGTTGCTGATTTTGTAGAAGACATTGATATTTTATCTAAACAATTATTAAATACTGTTTTTACTGAATTAAATTCAAATATATCACCTTTTGGAGTTGATGTTCCATGAGCATTAATATAACCAACTTGTTCTGGGTTAATATTTGCATCTTTCAAAGCCATTTCCATAGCTTTAATTTGTCCTTTTCCTTCTGGTTCAGGTAATGTAATATGATAAGCATCACCACTGCTTCCAAAACCAACTAATTCAGCATAAATTTTAGCACCTCTTTTTTTAGCATGTTCGTATTCTTCAAGAACTAAAACACCTGCGCCTTCTGCTATAACAAAGCCATCTCTTCCTTTATCCCAAGGTCTAGATGCTGTTTCAGGTGAATTAGTGTAAGATGTAGATAATGCATGCATAGCAGAGAAACCACCAACACCTAATTCACATATTGTAGATTCAGCGCCACCAGCAATCATAACATCAGCTTCACCTCTTGCAATAGTAGCAGCACTTTCGCCAATAGCATGACTACCAGAAGCACAAGCTGTAACCATGGATTCATTAGGACCTGTAAAGCCATATTTAATTGAAATATGACCAGTTGTTAAATTAATTAAACTTCCAGGAACGAAGAAAGGACTAATTTTGTTTACACCCCTTGAAAACATTGTTTGACAAGTGTTTTGTATATAATCAAGTCCACCAATACCAGAACCCATCATAACACCAGTTCTTGCTAAATCTTTTTCATCTGTTGGTTTCCAACCAGAATCTTCAATTGCTTCACTTGCAGCACCCATTGCTAACCAAATGAACTTACCCATTTTTCTTTGATCTTTCTTTTCTACAAATAAATCAGGATTAAAACCATCAACAACACCTTCTTCTGTTGCCATTTTAATTTCACCAGCAACTTTACTAATACTATCAGGTAATTCTAAGGCATTAAAGCTTTTAATAACTCTAATTCCACTTTTTGAATTTTTAATACCTTCCCAACTTGTTTTTACACTACTACCAAGTGGAGATACCATACCCATACCAGTTATTACAACTCTCTTTCTTTCCATATCTTTACTTATTTCTTTGTTATTAAATAAAAACTTATCAAAAATTATAAAATAAACATTTAATTTTTCAAGAAAATAATTTATATAGAAAAATTATAATTAATAAACTTATTTATATATAACATTTATTTAGCAATATAATGAATATTTTATAATACTATATTATTTTATTGTGATATTTGTAAATAAAATTATAATACATAATATTAAAAAAAGGTTAGAAAAATATCCTTAATTTATTTATATTCACTATGAAAATTCTATAAATAAAAATTTTGATTACCCTTTTACCCCATAAATAAAAATTTTATTTTTATTGGCAAGATTAATTGTTGCTTCTCTGTTTATAACGAGACCATTTTCATAATCAATAGCAACACCAGCAAAACCAGCTTGTTTTAGCTGTGTAATTGTATCTTCACCAATAGCGGGTAAATCTATTTTTCTAGTTTGTTTAGTTTTTTTAATTTTAACTAAAATAGGTTTTCGTCCAGTTGTATATTTTAAATGTCCACATCTTTCAATTAACTTTTCAGTACCTTCAATGCATTCAATTCCCATTACAATACCATTTTGAATAATTATTGATTGCCCTATATCTAAATCACCAATTTGTTTTAGAACTTTAACACCTAATTCTATATCAGTCATGTAATCTTCATTTGGTAATTGTATATTGCCAGCTATACCATGTGAAATTTTTATATCTTTTACTATTTTATCAACAGGTAAAATTTCAAACCCTTCTTTTTCTAAAAATTTAATCGCAGTTTGTAAAATTGTATCGTCTCCAAATATTTTACATTTTAATAACCGCATTAATAGAAAAAAACCTTTAAGATCAGGCCATATAGTTTTTAAATCCGGTTTTTTAACAGCACCAGCAAAAACAATATGTTTAACCTTATTTTTTCTAAAAAATGAAATAGCCTTACCAACATCACCAAATTTTAATGGCTTATGGGTATATTCCCTATAATCACTCTCTTTTGCAAAATCTTTTAAAACTATAACAAATGGTTTAATATCGCTTTTTTCACATTCTTTTAAAATTGAAATTGGCAAATCTCCACTTCCAGCTACAAGTCCTAGCCTATCTAATTCTATATCCATAAAAATAATTTAATAAAATACTCTAAAAGGAATAATAAAAATAAGTTTTTATTTTATCAAGAAAATTATACACAAAAATAACATTTTTATTTTACAAAATATTACAACTAAAAAATAATTATATTATGATATTTTTTGTATTTTTCTGTAATACTATATATTTACTATCGTGATATAATTTTTTTACCAAAAATATATTTCTTGACAAATAATTTTTTATGTATTATAATACACTTATAAAATAACTTAAAATAGTTGTATATGTAAATATATAATTTTAAGTTGTTTTGTTTTATTACTAAAAAAATGGAGAAAACTATGAAAAATCAGTTTTTATCAACAGCTCTCGTACTTGGAGCACTTTATGGAACAGCAAATGCTGCTACACCTATTACAAGTCCAATTTATATGCCAGAACAAGGTAAAATTGCAACAGAATTAAATTTAGGTTATACAACATCTAAATATGATAAGGTACCAGAAGGTATGGATGACGAATTAGAAAAAACTTGGAATATTGATCTTGATGCTCAAATGGGTTTATCAAATAAACTTGCATTAAATTTTGGTTTCCAATTTGATATTGCACCAGAATATCATGGTGAAAAAGCTTCAGAAGAATTTACAAATTATTATGTTGGTTTAACATCAAAATTCTATGAATGCGGAAAACATAAAATGTTTGCTACATTAAATGTTGGTCAAGAAAGAGAAATCATTTTATCAGGTGAATCACAAGTTTATGCTGATTTAGCTTTAAAATATGGTATGGATCTTGATAACTACAATATGGCTTTCTCCATTGGTGGAAAATACTACCACGATGCTGAATACACAAATACTAAGTTAGAAAAAGATTATGCTTTCTATGCAAAATTAGAAAATGAAATGATTTTTGATCAAATGACAGTTGGTTTAGATTTATTCTATAATCTCAATGGTGATGGAAAATTAGTTGATGGTGTTGATGTATCTAAATATGACACATATAATGAATACGGCTTCAATTTAGATGCTAATTATGCTTTAAATCCAGATGCATATGTTGGAGCATATTTCACAATGTCATTAAATGATTTAGATAATATGGATACTTATAAAGATGTTACAGAATATCAATTTGGTTTAAAAATGACATCACAATTCTAATTATCTAATTATAATATAGCAAAAAATAGTCCACTAAATTATGTGGGCTATTTTTTTATAATAAAAATATACAATTGAAAAATATAATTAATTTAAATTAAATTTTCTTATTTAATTAGCATAATTTAAAAAAAGCTTTCAAAATTTCAATATCTTCTTTTGTTGCACATCTTTCTGGATGCCATTGAAAAGCATAGCAAGGCACATCACCACAAAATTCAATAGCTTCAATAATTTTGTCTTCACTAGAAACAGCTGTAATTTTAAAACCATCAGCTAAATCTTTTATTGCTTGATGATGATTAGTCGTAATACCAAAATGCTCTTTTTGAACTGTTTTATATAAAAAAGAATTTTTATCAACAACATCAACATAGTGTGCAATTTCTGTAAAACTTCTATTACCTTGTCTATGTTCAATTTTTGTTCCTGTATCTCTCATTAAATCTTGATATAATGTGCCACCCATAACAACATTAATAGATTGTAAACCAGCACATATTCCTATAACAGGTATCTTTTTTTCTTTTTTTACTAAAATTTTATTTAAAATATCTATTTGAAAATCCATTCTTTGATCTGACATTAAGCCCATTTCTTTATCTTCTTCAATTAATTTTTCACCATAATATTTAGGATCAATATCTCTATCACCAGTTAATAATAAACCATCAATTATATCTAAATAATTATCAACCATATTATTTTCATAAAAAATAGGAAGTGGAATACAATTATTATCAATAATAGCTTTTGCAATAGTTTCTAAACAATAATAATAAGGAAAACGAAAACCATAATCTTTATCAGGTTTTTCTTTTGGTATACAAATGCCTATATATTTTTTTGTCATATGTATCTCCTTGATAAATAACAATATTTTTGATTGATGGCTGTCAGACTAGGATTCGAACCTAGATAAACAGAATCAGAATCTGTTGTCCTACCATTAGACGATCTGACATTCATTTTTAATATTAAAAAACTAAATAGAAATATCAAGATTTATTTAAAAAATTTTATAAAGATTTTATTGATTAATTAGAATATTGTTATATATTAATGGTTGCATATAATAAATATCTAAATATATGAAAAATAAATCAATAAAATTTTTTACCTTAACTTTAATAGTTAGTCTTTTAACTTTATCAAATGTTTTTGCTTGTACTAAATTTGTATACACAGGTAAAGGTATTGTTTTAACAGGAAGAACAACGGATTGGGCTAATATTATAGAAACTAATATATGGCTATTACCAAGAGGAATTGAAAGAAATGGACTTGCTGGCCCTAATTCAATTACCTGGACTTCAAAATATGGAAGTGTTGTTTCAACTGTAAATGATATGATGACAATAGATGGTATAAATGAAAAAGGACTCACAATGAGTATTTTAAGATTAAAAGAATCTATATTTGTACCAGAAAATAAAGTTGGAGATAGAAAAGGATTAGGAATAGCTTTATGGGGACAATATTTTTTAGATAATTTTGCAACAGTTGATGAAGCTATAAAATTTATGAAAAAAGATACAATATATGTAATGCCTTTTAATTTACCAAAAGGTGAAAGTTCAGGCATGCATGTCGCAATATCCGATGCAAAAGGAAATTTTGCTGTATTTGAATATACTGATGGAAAATTGCATATTTACAATCATTACAAATATAAAGTTGCTACAAATTCACCTAAATATTCTAGTCAAATAGCTATTAACAATTATTGGGAAAATATGGAAGGAAAATCATTACCAGGAACTAGTAATTCTAGTGATAGATTTGTAAGAATTTATTATTATTTAAATAAATTACCAAAAACAAATAATTTAGATTTAGCTAAATCTTATGTATTATCTTTAACTAATAATATATCATCACCTCTTGGTATTCAAAATTCCAACAATCAAGAAGAATCAGCTACTTTATGGAAAACACTAAGCGATAATAAAAATAAAACTTACTATTTTCAATCATTATATAAAGATTATGGTTTTACTATTGATTTGAAAAAATTGAATTTCGCTAAAACAGAACCGGTAAAGTATATTAATTTAATTGGTGGTAATTATTATTTTGGTGATGCAAGTAATAAATTCATTGAAAACAAACCATTTGAATTTTTCCCATCATATGGTAAAGTTTTAGAATAATTACATTATAATTATCAAAAAATTAGTCCATCAAATAACTTGATGGACTTTTTATATATTAGTAAATATTTTTATTAAGAATTATTATTTATATATGGACTACCACAAACCTTCGGTTCTCGCAATGATAAGCCAAGAATAAACGAGATTGCCACGAGTTCTACGAACTCTCGCAATGACAGTTCCACATTCGCAATGACAGCTCTTTTTTCGTCATTACAAGGAGTGAAACCGCGAAACAATTCACAAACCACTAATAGTAAACACAAAAACAGAAAAGAAAAAGAATTCATTATTGTTTATTAAATAACACCAAGACAAGAATATTTTATATATTTTTACAATAACAATCAAATATTAAAAATATACTTAATGAAATTTTTATTTTATACTTGAATTTAATATTAAAATATTTTAAAATTATATTACTACCGAATGGGACAGGGATTTAGAATTACACCCGAGGCAACATTCAAAACAATGGGAACTGTCACTTGCGATAATTGTGTCGTTATTACGGTGCCCACCTTTACATAAAGGTCTCATTGTACTACTTTTCATCCCATTTGGTGGTTTTAGTAGTATAATGTCATTTTATCCTGTCTTATATCATAACCATTAAGTTTATTTAAGAAATTCATACCTAATAATGATTTTTCATCTAAATCTTTACTAACTATTACCCACATTGAATCAATTGTAAAATCACCTATTTTTATATTATACACTTCTGTACTTGCTCCAAATGATACACCATTAGCTGTATTAAGTGGAATATTAAAATTTAATCTATCAATATCTATACCAAGCTTTTTAGCATCATTTAATGTCAATGTGGTTGTTGTAGCTCCTGTATCTATTAAAAATAAAACTTTCTTATTATCAATATTTATAGCAATATAAAAATGATTATCATTTGATTTTGTAATTTTTAATTCATTATTACCAGTATCGTATGCTTGATAAGGTACAAAATTTTTAAATAAAAACCTATTATTATAAAGTAATGCAACAACTAATATAATTACAAGCCATATTGCTAAATTTTTAAATTTTTTGCCATTATCTGTTGTACTTCTAATAAACATACTAGAAATCATCATTGATAATAATAAAATACTATATATTAAATTAGTCCATTCACCTTGTGTTAAATTAAACATTTTTTTAGAATTATTATATACTAATATATTTACACAAAAAATTATTTTTTCAACTATTTAAAAAATAAAAAATAATACTATATTATATTTGACAATATATATTTATTGTTTAAGATTTTTGTATTAAATATTAATAAATTTTATATATCATGACTAATAAAGAAGAAAAAAGTAATATTAAAATTACAACTAGTGGACAATATATTAAAGATTTGTCCTTTGAGAACCCTAAGGCTCCAGAAGTTTATACTGTAAAAAATCCAAATCCTAAAATTTCAGTATCTATTGATATTAATTCTAAAAAATTACAAGAAGAATTATATGAAGTAGAACTTATTATTAATGCAGAAGCTAGTTATGATAGCGATAATAAAAAAATGTTTGTTATTGAATTAACCTATGCTGGTATATTTAATATTAAAGATGTAGAAGATGAAGAAGCATTAAAAGAAATTTTATTTATTTATTGCCCTTCATTATTATTCCCTTATGCTAGAAGAATTATATCAGATACAACAAGGGATGCATCAATGCCACCTTTAATGTTAGATGCTATAAATTTCAAAGCTTTATATGAGGCAAAAAAAGATACATTAGAAAAAAAATAATTTTTGTAATTATTTTGATGCAAATAAAAAGGTAATCGTTTTAATAGATTACCTTTTGCTTTTATAATTATATTAAAAATTTATTCAGCTTGAACTAATGTAATTTCAACTCTTCTATTTTTTTCTCTGCCAGAAGCTGTTGAATTTGAAGCTATTGGGTTTTTAGAACCTTTACCTTCAATTAACATTCTACTAGCACTAAC
Organism: uncultured Rickettsiales bacterium; assembly: GCA_944392135.1. Taxonomy (GTDB): domain Bacteria; phylum Pseudomonadota; class Alphaproteobacteria; order Rickettsiales; family UBA1997; genus CALXSC01. The sequence goes on along the minus strand of CALXVQ010000004.1, from coordinate 71,228 downwards.
ACCTTTTATTTTTAAATAATTAGCAACAGCATTAGCTCTATTATATGATAATGTGTTATTTACAGATGCTGTACCAGTATTATCTGTATAACCTACAATTTGAACATATGTTTTGTCGTATTTTTTTAATACTTTTGAAACAGATGTTAAAACAGGTTTAAATGAATCTTTTATAGCATATGAGTTTGTGCCAAAAGTTATATTACCAGGCATAACCAAAACTATATCTTCACCTTCAACATTTACACTAACACCTGTACCTTGAAGTTCTTCTCTTAAAGCTTTAGCTTGTAAATCCATATAACCACCAACACCAGCACCAGCAACACCACCAGCTGCTGCACCAATTAATGCACCTTTGCCACCATTAGCAATACCACCAATAATAGCACCACCTGCTGCGCCTAAAACACTACCTTTTGCTGTATTTGAAACTTTGCTTTGTCCTGTATATGGATCAGTAGCACAAGATACTAATAATGTTAATACTAAACTTAATATTAAATAGCTTTTTCTCATCTTCACTCCTATTTTTATTAATAAAATTAAAATATAAAATTATTTAAAAATACTAAAACCAATATTTATAAATTCACCATTAATCTCATCACCAAAAGAAAAATCTTCAGCTATGCTATCAACAATTTTTAATTCTCTGGCTAATGTTTGATTTTTAATATATTCAAGATTATCTTGTATAGCTTTCAACAATTTTGCAGATGATGTTTTAAATGACAAGCTAATTCTATCAGAAAGTTGTAAATTTGCATCTTTTCTATCTTGTTGAATAATTCTAACTAAATCCCTAGCTAATCCTTCAAGTTCTAATTCCGGAGTAAGAGTTAAATCCAACTCAATAATAGCTTTATTATTAGATAAAGCTTGAATATTTATAGCTTCTTTTTTTGGTTTTAATTTTATAGAATATTCATCCTTCTCTAAAACAATGCCTGCAACTTCAATTTTATCTTCATCTACTTTTTTCCATTTATTATCTTTTACTGCTTTCATTATATCTTTTAATTTTTCACCATATTTGGCACCAAGTTTTTTAAGATCAACTTGTATGATATAAGTGGCAACTTTATCAATATCTTCTTCAAATACAACATTTTTAACATTAATTTCATCAGCAATAATATCTTGATATTTTTTTAAATTTTCAATATCATTACTTATGATTTTAATTTGATTTAATGGTAATCTAACTCTTAAATTTTTTTTATCTCTTAAAAATAAAGCAACAGAACATATTTCTTTAACTAAATCCATTTCATCAACTAATTCTGTATCAACTGGAATAGATGATACATCTGGAAAATCTTGTAAATGAATAGAATCTAAATTACTCATAACTCCTAAAATTATTTTATTCTCTACAATACTAAAACTTATTATTTTTTTTTACAATAAAAATTTATTGTATAAAATTTTACTTGAAATTAATTTATTAAATTTTATGATTATACAATAGTTGATAATTATATATAAATAATAAAAGAAAGAAATGACTGATATAGAAAATAGTAGTAATATGTCTTCATATAATGCTGGTTCAATCACTGTTTTAAAGGGGCTTGAAGCTGTTAGAAGAAGGCCGGGTATGTATATTGGTGATACAGATGATGGAACCGGTTTACATCATTTAGTTTACGAAATTCTTGACAACTCTATTGATGAGGCATTAGCTGGTTATGCTACAAAAATTAGTGTTACATTAAACAAAGATGGTTCTGTTACAGTATTAGATAATGGTAGAGGTATTCCAACAGGTATGCATCCAACAGAAGGCATTTCTGCTGCCGAAGTTTGTATGACTGACTTACATGCTGGTGGTAAATTTAATAATGATTCTTATAAAGTTTCTGGTGGTCTTCATGGTGTTGGTGCTTCTTGTGTTAATGCATTATCAGATTGGCTTAAATTAAGAATATGGCAAAATGGCAAAGAACACTTTATAGAATTTAGAAAAGGTGTTACAGTCGCTCCATTAGCTGTTGTTGGAGAAGCTGGCGACAGAACTGGAACAGAGGTTACATTCTTTCCTGATGCTACTATTTTTAAAATTACAGAATTTAATTATGCCACATTAGAAAAAGCAATTAGAGAAAAAGCTTTTTTAAACTCACTTGTTTCTATTGAACTTATAGATAATAGAGGTGAAGAACCAAAGAGTGAATTATTTCATTATGAAAATGGTATTTTAGAATTTGTAAAATATTTAGATAGAGGAAAAACTGCTATTGCAAAACCATTAATATATAAAAGTAAGGAAGAAAATGGTATTTCTTTTGAATTAGCTTTGTGTTGGAATGATGGTTATTATGAAAATATGGTATGTTTCACTAATAATATTAGACAAGGTGATGGTGGTACTCATTTAGCTGGTTTAAAAAGTGCTTTAACTAGATCTATTAGTGATTATATTAATAAATCAGAATTTGGTAAAAAATATAAAATTGAATTAACTGGTGATGATATTAGAGAAGGTTTAACTTCTGTTATTTCAGCAAAAGTTCCAGATCCTAAATTTTCATCACAAACAAAAGATAAATTAGTTTCTTCCGAAGTTAGAACAGTTGTCGAAGGACAAACATTAGCTTTCTTGAATAGATATTTTGAAGAAAACCCACTTGAAGTAAAAACTATTATAGAAAAAGCTTTTGAAGGTGCGAGAGCTAGAATTGCTGCCAGAAAAGCAAGAGAATTAACTAGAAGAAAAGGTGCTCTTGATATGGGAAGTCTTCCAGGAAAATTAGCTGATTGTCAAGAAAAAGACCCTGCTCTTTCCGAAGTTTATTTAGTTGAGGGTGATTCTGCTGCTGGTTCTGCTAAAACAGGAAGAGACAGAAAATATCAAGCAATTCTTCCAGTTTTTGGAAAAATATTAAATACAGAAAAATCAAGATTTGATAAAGTGATTTCTTCTGAAAAGATGGGTATGATTATTTCTGCCCTTGGAACAGGAATTGGAAAAGAAGATTTTGATATTAGTAAATTAAGATATCACAAAATTATAATTATGGCCGATGCCGATGTTGATGGTTCACACATTAGAACACTATATTTAACATTCTTTTATAGACATATGCCAGAAATTATCACAGGTGGTTATTTATATATTGCACAACCTCCTTTATATAAAATCAAAAAAGGACAAAGTGAAACATATATAAAAAATGAAACTTTATATACTGAATATATAATTACTAATGCTTGTAATGATGCTATATTTAAAAATAATCACAACTTATCAAAATCAGGACAAGATTTAGTTGATTACTCAAAAAAAGTTAGTCTATATAATAATTTACTAAAAACAGTTTCTAGATCTTTACCATTTGATATTGTTGAAAGTTTAGTTTTAGTTGATGGCTTAAAACAAGAAACTTTTTCTAATCCAGATGTTATGAAAAAAGTTGCCGATTCTGCTTTACAAAATATTAAAAAATTCGAAAAAGATGAAGATACAACTTGGGACTATGAAATTACTTATGATGGAAATTTAGTATTTAAAAAGCAATATAAAGGCGTTTCTACTAGATTTTCTGTTGGTGAAGAAATACTCGCTATGCCAGAAATTACAGAAATCAATAAAATTAGAGTTGAAATTCTGGAAAATTTTGGTGATTATGTAACTTTCACTAAAAAAGATGAAGAATATAAAGCTAATAGACCTTCTGAATTTGCAAAAATTGTTAGTGAAGCAGGCTTAAAAGGTATTACAATTCAAAGATTTAAAGGACTTGGTGAAATGAACCCAGAACAATTATGGGAAACAACATTAAATCCAGAAAATAGAACCCTTTTAAGAGTAACAATAGAAGATGCAGCGCAAGCTGACGAAACATTTGCAACATTAATGGGTAATATTGTAGAACCTAGAAGAGATTTTATACAAAATAATGCTTTAAATGTAGTAAATTTAGATATTTAATTTAAATTTAATATTATAAACAAAATACAATTTATAATAAATATAGGTTGTATTTTGTTTTTTTATATATATAATATATTTGAAATTAATTATTATTTTATTAACAACTTTTGAATAAGTATGAAAAAACAAACATTATTTCTAACAATGTTGTCTTTATTATTTGCAAATAATTCTTTTGCAAATACACAAGATTTTTTTAAAAATTTAAAAGATAACGGTGATTTGCAAATTGGTATCGGTGCAAATTATTATCAAGCAGAAGAAAAACATGGTGAAGATAAGAAAAAATTTGCACCAATAGCTAGTTTTGGTTATAAATATAATTTTACTAATAATGTTTTTATAAATGCAAATATTAATTATGATGTTGTAAAATTGGCATCAAAATCACTATTTTCTGAAACTGAATATTGCGATGCAGAAGATATCGCAGAAGGTGAATGTGGAGCAATTGGTTCATATAAAGCAAAAGCAGAAGGACAAGATATTGAATCTAATAGATTAGCTGATATTAATATTGGTTATAATTTTAACAATGGACTCTCATTATTTGCAGGCATTGGTTATTATCAAATAGACTATAAATATAAAAATACATCTTTTGAAGCATTAGATGCTGCTTCTTTATCTGACTTTTATGAATTAGATGGAGTAGATGATGGAGATGATAGTGCTATTGGTTATGGACTTGGTTTATCTTATAATATAAAAGATACAGATTTTTCTACAAAATTAATGTATAACACTGTTAGCTTTGATGGTGGTAGTTTAGATAATGGTGGAAAACAAAAAATTACAGAACATCAAATATCATTTTCTATTATTTATAGTTTCCTATAATAAATAATTAATAGAATAAAACAAAAAGGGTAATTAATAAAAAATTACTCTTTTTTATTTTGATCTATTATTATTTTGACTTACTTGTTCTAAATTAGTTGCACTTTCAACAACTTGTGGTTTTTGTTGCTGAATATTTGTTTGTTGGGCTTGTTGTTGTGTTTGTTGATTTTGTTGTTGATTATTACCTTGTTGTGGTTGATTAGATAAATTATTCATTTGTTCCTGTGCCATTTTCAACACTTGTATAATACCAACTTTTTTTGCATATCTTGAATATTATAAATTTCTTTATAAGATAGTTCTCTTCCTAATATTCTTTTTGATATATCATCATATAATTCTTTTACTGCTTCTTGTGAATGATTTTTGTCAGTATTATTTTCTATATTAGGTGTTTTGATATTTATTTGAGCTAAATCTTCTGTCTTTATATCTTGCAATATCTCTTTTGGTTTTGCCTTTGCTAGCAAACTACTCCAAAAACTCGTTTTTGCTATTTTTTGTAAAAACATTGATATTTTGCTAGGTTGTGTTGTTTTTTGATACAACATTTCTGACACAAACTTACCAGCTACAACATTACCAGTTGAAGCACTTGATACAAATAATTTAGAATCCTTTTTAAATGGTAATTCATTATTTAATAAATAAGCAAGTTCCGTTGCAGCTATTTTTGCTTTTTTAGTAGAATATCCATTCCATCCAAGAGCAATTACTGGTTGTTCAAAATTTTGTTTTTTTGCAGTCCTTTTTGTAAAACCATTACGAAATCCATGAAAAAATAAATTTAATGAATTATACTTTTGCAATTCATTTTTGTCATAATAGTCATTAATATATTCAGATAAAGATATAAACTTAGTTTTACCAGGAATTTGAATAAAAGTTTTATTAAAATTTATATGAGAATATTTATTTTGAAGTTCATTTAAAGATGGTTTTTTATTTTGTGTATTATTACCATCATTATTTCTAACATTATTTTCTTTCATAAAAAATATATTAATGTGATATAGATATATTGTATATTATTTTATATAAAAAGTCAATTTTAAAATGTCTTAATAGCAGAAACAATACCAACTTCATTTTGCTTTCTTTGTAATTTTATAATATCTTGAAAACTTAATTTTTTACCATCTATTTTTAAAGAAATATTATTATATAATTTTTCAACAGCTTTACTTGAATGTATAAAATCAAACCTTGCCTGCATATTTGGAGTAATTATTTTTATTTTTTCTAAATCTTCTTTTTTTATATCAATAAAAATATCTTCCGGTTTTACTCTTGTTATTTTACTACATACTCTACCAGTATCTGCTATTCTATATAAAGACATAATAACATTATCAGCTTTTATAGTATTATTTTTAAGCAAGTTTGATAATATTTGTCCGGATACAACATTTCCCATGGAGCAACTAACTAATTTTAATTTTACTTTTTGATTAACTTTTAATTCATTATTTAATAAAAAAGATAATTCTTTTCCAGCTTCTTTTGCATTATTCATACTAAAACCATTCCAGCCTAAAAAAATTGTAGGCATATTGAATTTTTTTCTTGCAAGAATATTTGAAAAATATTTTCTTACCCCTTCACCCATACCATGGGAGTATATTCTTAAATTTTGAAAATTCTTAAAATCAGTATTGTGATAATATTTCTTAATATATTTTGACAAAGTAATACTTTTACAAACACCAGGTATTGAAATGAATGTTTTATCAAAATCTATATGTTTATATTTTTTTTCAAGTTGTTGTAGTATTATCTTATTATTCATAATATATTTTTTGAAAACTATTAAATAGTATATCTAATTTTTAGCAAAAAGTCAAATTTTTATATTTACTTTTTGATTTTTATTTATACAATTTAGATATTAATATTAAATTTTAAAGAAATGGAAAAGCAATATCAAGTTTTAGCAAGAAAATATAGACCGCAAAATTTTTCACAATTAGTCGGTCAACCTGCATTAGTACAAACTTTAACAAATGAAATTAAAAACAATAAAATACACCATGCTTTTATTTTGACTGGTATTAGAGGTATTGGCAAAACTACAACCGCTAGACTTATTGCTAAATCACTAAATTGCTTAAATAAAAAAGAAAATGAAATTGATGCTTGTGGAGAGTGTGAACATTGCAAATCTATTGCAAACTCTTGCGATCAAGATGTTATTGAGTTTGATGCTGCAAGCCACACAGGTGTTGATGATATTAGACAAATAATTGAAAGTACAGCATATGGCCCTATTAGTTCAAAATATAAAATATTTATAATAGATGAAGTGCATATGCTTTCAAAAAGTGCATTTAATGCCTTATTAAAAACATTAGAAGAACCACCTTCATATGTAAAATTTATTTTTGCTACAACAGAAATTAGAAAAGTTCCTATTACAATTTTATCTAGATGTCAAAGGTTTGATTTAAGAAGATTGAGTTTTGAAGAAATTAAAGATCATATTGCAAACATATGCAAAAATGAAGGTTATGAAGTTGAAGATGGAGCTTTATCTATTCTTGCCAATTTTGCCGAAGGTTCTGCAAGAGATAGCTTATCATTACTAGACAGAGCTTTAAGTCATAACAATTATGAAAAACTTTTGACAGAAAAAAGTGTTTCTGAAATGCTGGGTTTAAGCAGTAAGAAAAATATTTATGATTTATTTTTAAGTATGCTAGAAGGTAATGTTAATAAAGCTTTACAACAATTTGAAAATATTTATTCTTATTCGCTTGATATTAGTGCTTTAATGCAAGATTTACTTAATGTAAATCACAATATGATAATGGCAAAAACTTTAAATAATTTTTTTGAAACTACACATTTGCCTAGTGATCAAGTAAGTATAATTAAGGACACTATTTCAAAAATAAATCTAAGTTCTTTGATGAGAGTTTGGAAATTATTATTAAAAGGTGAAATGGAACTTAAAAATAATTTTGATGCTAAAAAAATAATGGATATTATAATAGTTAATGTTTGTTATGGAAGCAGACTCCCTACCCTTGATGAAATATTGAAAAATGGAGACAAAGAAGAAGATAAAATTGAAGAACCGACAAAAGATAAGAATGAAGATTTGATTGAAAATATTACAAACTTGTTTGATGGTGCTACAATTTTATAGTTTTATTGCATAATAGTATAAATCATGAATCTAATTTTTTATTAGCTGGTATAATATCATAGTTGTTATAATAAGCTGGTTTATCTTCAAATTTTACTCTAAATAAACCAGAACTAGGATTATTATTATCTATTTTATGATCTATTTCACTAACAAATTTTTGGATAATATCTAGTGGAGGAATTTGCAAAAGATAATACTAATATATTATTTCTAATATCTTGTATATAATATTCCTCAATTGGTTTATATAAATCAACAAAATAATACATTGAATCATTTTTTAGTGCATTAGATGTTGGTAACCCATCTTGTTGATTATTATTTTTATATTCAGGTTTAAAGTCTATAATTCCATTTAAATATAAATCAACAAATGGAGCTGTAAAATAGTTTAGAACACTATATTTAGTGCCATCATATGGTGCTGAAAAATAGCCATTATAGTTATCGCCTGAATATTAACCAATTCTTCCATCATTATTAGCATCACTAGGCAATCGTTCCCTTAAACTATAAAAGGTATTCATAGCAGTTTTATATTCTCTCAATTCACTAATAAACGATCTTTACTTTGCATTACGAATAAGACTTTCTCCACCTATTATACCGGAAACTAGTAAGCCAATTACAATTAAAACAATTGACAACTCAATCAAAGAAAAGCCCAAAAAATTATCGCTATATTTTTTGCAGTTCATAAAAAAGTATACATTATTATGTGAAAAGTAAAAATTCATATTTAAAATGTCAATTATTTAAAATAAAATAAAAAATTTGATATATAATTTTAAAGTTTTAATATTCTAATATACAAATAAAATTTTATATATGAATAAAATTATTGAGTTATTGAAAAGTAAAAAAACATTAGTTTTTGCACTTTTGCTTATTTTAATCTTATTTGCATTAGATATTTACACAAAAAGATTAGCCTTCGAAAAAGTTGACAATATTATTGAAAAGACAGCCGGGGTACATAATTATATTAGAATTAATAATTATTTTAATATAGTAAAAGTTATAAATTACGGAGTTAGTTTTGGCATGTTTAATAATATTCAATATGGGCAAATAGTTTTATCAATCATTACATTATTAATAGTACTTTATATCATTTATTTAATTTATAAAAGCAACAATAATTATGATATTTATATATATTCATTAATCGTAGCTGGTGGCTTTGGTAATTTATATGATAGAATTACATATGGTGGAGTTTTTGATTTTTTAGACTTTCATTTAGGACAATATCACTGGCCTGCATTTAATCTAGCAGATTCTTTAATATGTATAGGTATTGGCTTAATTATACTAAAAGATTTAGTAATTTATATAAAAAATAAAAAACAAAAATAATATGAAAATTAAAAAATATTTTCCTAAAAGATTATTTTATAGATTTATTTTAATTATAGTTTTGCCTGTATTTATAGTACAGGTTGTTTCTACATATGTTTTTTATCAAACACACTTACAAAATGTTATAAAAAGATTATCTAATGCTACCATTCAAAATATAGTTTTTATAAACAAAAATTATAAAGATTTAGATAATATTGATAACGAAAATCTAAAAGTATATTTCAAAAAAAATCAAAAGCTTAAAAGTAAAGATATTATCAAAAAAACAAGTAATTTTTTATTTTTTGATCAACAGCAATTTTTTATTAGTAGTTTACTAGATTTAATTGATGAACCATTATCAGTAAAGGAAAATAAAGATGATTTTATTATATCATTTCAAAAGAAAAATGGCATATTAGAACTTCATGTAAACAAAAAAGAATTAATAATAAAAACAGCTAGAATTTTTGTTATGTGGAATATTGCAATTTCAATATTAACAGTAATTATTGCTATTATTTTTATGAAAAATCAATTAAGACCTATAAAATTATTAAAAAAACATATTGCAAACTTTTCTTTAAATCAAAAAATATCAAAATTTAAACCTAGTGGAGCAAAAGAAATTAGAGAACTTAGTGTGTCATTTATTGATATGGAAAAAAGACTTAAAAAATTTATCAATCAAAGAACAATGATGCTTGCTAGCATTTCACACGATTTGAGAACTCCATTAACAAGAATGAAATTAGAATTAGAAATGATGGAAGATTCATCAAAAGAATTTTTAGAAGAAGATATTAATTTCATGGAGAGTATTATAAATCAATACTTATCTTTTACAAAAAGTATTAATAACGAAGATAAGGCTATTATAAATATATATAACTATTTAAATAAATTCATTAGAGAATATAAAAAAGTAAATAAAAATATAATATTTAGAACAAAAAATATAGATGAAAATGAATTAGTTTTTATACAGCCATTAGCTTTTAAAAGAGTTCTACAAAATATTATGGATAATGCATTAAAATTTGGAGATAAAGCTAGAATTAAATTAATTAGAACATCTAATAAAAAAATTATGATTCATATAGATGACAATGGCCCAGGTGTTGAAAAAAAATTTCTTGATAAATTATGTGAACCATTTTTTAAAACTGATAAATCTAGAAATATTGATAAAAAAGGAGTTGGTCTTGGACTATCCATAGCAAAAGATATTGTACTTGCAAACAATGGTGAATTAAATTTTAATAAATCTAAATCTATGGGTGGCTTAAATGTTCAAATCACTCTAAAAATATATGATGAATTTTAATTCTGTTTACTTTTAATAGCAATTAATAAAGCCATAACACTAGCTTGTGTAATACCAGGTATTTTTGAAGCTGAACTAATTGTAAAAGGCCTATATTTATTAAATTTTTCTTTTACTTCATTAGATAAACTACCAATAGAATTATAATCAAAATCTTTTGGTATTCTTAATTCTTCTTCTTTCTTAAATAATTCAATATTTTTTAACGATCTTTCAATATATGGTTTATACATACCTTCTATTGCTATTTGTTCTCTAATTTCTGGTTTTATATTAGAAATTTCAGGCCATACATTTAATAATTGTTCCATAGTAATATTAGGAAAACCTAATAATTCAAAAGCGCTTCTTCTATTTCCATCTTGTTTTATAGATATATCATATTTTAATAATTCATTAGGTGTAATAGTTAATGAACTTAATAATTCTATACCCTGTTCTATTGCATTTTTTCTAGATAAAAATTTTTCTTCTCTTTCTTTTGAAATTAAACCTAGTTTTATAGCTTTTTCTGTAAGTCTTAAATCAGCATTATCAGCTCTAATATTTAATCTATATTCTGCTCTTGATGTAAACATTCTATAAGGCTCATTAGTTCCTAGTGTTGTTAAATCATCAATCATAACACCAATAAAGCTCTCATTTCTATTTAATATAAATTCTTCACCATCAGGCAATGCTGCATTAATTCCTGCAACTAAACCTAACCCACCAGCCTCTTCATAACCAGTTGTTCCATTTATTTGTCCTGCAAAATATAAATTTTTGATTTTTTTAGTTTCTAATGTTGGGTATAATTCTCGTGGGTCAATAAAATCATATTCAATAGCATATGCATATCTAAGAATTTCGCAATTTTCTAACCCTTTAATTGAGTGTATAAATTTATCTTGTACATCTCTTGGCAAAGATGTAGAAATACCATTAGGATACACAACGTCACTATCAAGCCCTTCAACTTCTAAAAATATTTGATGTCTATCTTTATCAGCAAATCTAACTAATTTATCTTCTATTGAAGGACAATATCTTGGTCCCCTACCAGTAATTTTTCCACCATATAAAGCACTTCTTTTTATATTATCTAATATAATTTTGTGAGTTTCCGCATTTGTATATGTGATAGGACAAACTATTTGTTCATTTGTAATTTTTTCAGTAATATAAGAAAATGGTTTAGGTTCATCATCAGCTTTTTGTACTTCCAACCCTTTATAATTTATTGTATCTTTCTTGATTCTGGCAGGTGTACCTGTTTTTAATCTAGCTACATCAAAACCAATATTTCTAATTGTTTCAGCAAGTTTTTTAGATGGTTTTTCGTTAATTCTTCCAGCTTCATAACTATCAAAGCCAATAAAAATCATACCATTTAAAAATGTACCAGTTGTTAAAATTACTTTTTTAGCATATATTTTGTTATCACCATTTAAAACAACACCCTTTACAACACTATTTTCAATAATTAAATCTTCAACTTCGCCCTCAATAAGTGTTAAATTTTTATAATTATTTACTAATTCAAGTGCATATTTTTTATATAGTTTTCTGTCTATTTGTGTTCTTGGAGAATGTACTGCTGGACCTTTTGTAGCATTCAAAATTCTAAATTGAATACCAGCTTTATCAGCCAAAATACCCATAACACCACCCATTGCATCAATTTCTCGTACAATAGTACCTTTTGCAACTCCACCAATTGATGGGTTGCAAGACAATTCACCAATATTCTCCTTACTAAATGTTATAAGTGCCGTATTTTTACCCATTCTAGCACTAGCTGTTGATGCTTCTAAACCAGCATGTCCACCACCTATAACAATAACATCATATTCCATATACTAAAAAACAAAATTCTATAATATAAAAAACAACATAAAAAAATAAATAAAAAATTTTATTTTACAATTATTATTTATTATTTTTCATCAATAATATCATAATGTCCTGCATAGTCTTGAAATTTACTAATACCACTATCAAACCTAAGTACAACATTACCTATTGGTCCGTTTCTATGTTTTGCAACAATAATTTCTGTTTTATTTCTTATTTTACCCATTCTCGCAATCCATTCATTCATTTTAGGATCACCATCCATAGGTTTTTTTCTTTCTTCATAATATTCTTCTCTATAAATAAACATAACAATATCAGCATCTTGTTCGATAGTTCCCGATTCCCTTAAATCTGATAATTGTGGCTTTTTATCTTCTCTTTGTTCCACACTTCTTGATAATTGTGATAATGCTATAACAGGAATACCAAACTCTTTTGCAATAGCTTTTAAACCCATAGTAATTTCACCAATTTCTAAAACCCTATTAGATTTAGATTGTGCTGTTGTACCTTGTGCTAATTGCAAATAGTCCAAAAAAACCATACCTAAATTTTTTTGTCTAACCATTCTTCTAATTCTAGTTCTAATAGCTGCAATTGATAAAGCTGGTGTATCATCAATATAAAATGGCATTCTAGAAATTTCATTAGACTTTTCAACTATTTTATCAAAATCTTCTTTTTCAATTTCACCAGTTCTAAAATTGGAAGCGTTAATACATGTTTCCCTAGATAAAATTCTTGAAGCAATTTGATCGGCTGGCATTTCTAATGAGAAAAAGCCCACAGATCTTTTAATCTTATCTCTACCTTCTTTATATTCATCATTAAAAAATTTTGCAGCATTATATGCAAGATTAATTGCAAAAGCTGATTTACCCATAGATGGCCTACCTGCAAGAATAATTAAATCACCAGCTTGAAAACCACCAAGCAATCTATCCATATCCATATAACTAGATGGAATACCGCTAATATTTCCATCCCTTTCAATAGCTAAACTAATTTTACTAACTGTTTCAGCTAATGAATTGCTAATATCTGTAAAACTTTTTGTATTATCACCTAAATAACTTAAATTAAATAATTCGCCTTCCGCCTCTTCTATAAGTGTTTGTGCTGTATAAGAAGAACTATTTTTATAAGAATTATTTACTATTTCTTCACCAATTTCAACTAATTGTCTTTTTAAAGCTAAATCTTTAATAATTGTAGCATAATCAACAATATCAATAATACCTGTTCCCATATTTAAAAGTACAGATAAATAATTACTTCCACCAAGTGTTTTGATTATTTCATCATTATCAAAAAATAATTTTAATGTAACACTATCAGCAACTATGTTGCTTCTAAGTGTTGTTTGAATAATATATTGATAAATTTTTTGATGTGCTGGTTCATAAAAACTTTCACTTTTTAAAATATCATTAACTTTTCCTAAATAATCATTATTTAAAATAATAGCCCCTAATATTATTTGTTCAGCTTCAACATTAAACAGTTTAGGTCTTTCTAATGTATTTTTATTTTCTTCTTCTTGCATTTTATATACTAATATTACGATATTTTTTATACATAAAATATAAAAAATAAAAAATAAAAAATCTACTTAAATAAATTTTAATTATTTTTTACACCAGCAGAAATTAACATATTTCTGGTTTCATAGAGTGGCAACCCCATTATATTGGAATAACTACCAATGATTTTAATTACAAATGAATCAGCTAATGATTCTATTGCTAAACCACCAGCTTTACCCCTACCATATCCACCATCAACATATTCTTCAATATCTCTTTGACTTAAATGCTTGAATTTAATTTTTGTTTCAACTGTTTTTTGAACTTCTTTATTATCTGCTGTAATCATAAAAACAGATGTAATTGTTTTGATTTTTCTATTAGAATAGAATTTTAGCATTTCTCTAATTTCATCATCATCTCTTGGTTTTTGAATTATTCTTGATTCGGTACTTGCTATTGTATCAGCACACAATATTACATTGCCAAAATATTTAGAATGTAAAGCATAAGCTTTTGATTTTGCCATTCTTTTAACATAGTCAACTGGTTTTTCTTTCTTTAATGGTGTTTCATCAATATCTGCTGGTTCTATAATATCAGGTTTAAAATTTATATTTTTTAGTAATTCTAATCTTACTTGCGAGCCTGAACCAAGTATAAATTTAAACATTTTCAATCTTATTTTTTATATCTTAAAGTAATTCTACCTTTTGTTAAGTCATAAGGTGTCATTTCAACTTCAACTCTATCACCTTTTAAAATTTTAATTTTATTTTTTCTAATTTTTCCAGATGCATGTGCAATAATTATTGATTTATTCATTTCTTCTAATTCTACTTTGAATATTGTATTTGGCAATACCTCAACAACTGTACCATTCATCACAATTAAATCTTCTTTTGACATATAAAACTTTTTATTAATAAAATAATTTACTTGGAAAATATAAAGGACTTTTTTTAAAAATCAAATATTAAATTAATTATTATATAATCTTGCAATTTTAATTATTTTTCTTAAAGTTATCTTATATTATTTTTTTATTTTTTATGCATTTTAAAATATTTACTTTATTTCCAGAAATGTTTGATTCTTATTTAACTTCTTCCATATTAGGAAGGGGACTAAAAAATAAATTATGGAGTTATGAAGTAATTAACATCAGGGATTATTCAAAAGAAAGACATAAAAAAGTTGATGACACACCATTTGGTGGTGGATGTGGTATGATTATTAATCCAGAAGTGATTGCTGATGCTATTGATGCTAATTGTAATTTAAACAATACAAAAATATATTACATGTCCCCAAGGGGGCAAGTTTTTAATCAAAAAAAAGTAAATGATATTTTGCAATATGATAATATTGCTATAATATGTGGAAGATACGAAGGTATAGATCAAAGAGTAATTGACGAATACAATATAGAAGAAATATCTATTGGTGATTTTGTTTTAACGGGTGGCGAATTGCCAGCATTAACTTTAATAGATTGTTGTGTAAGATGCATTGAAGGTGTATTAGGCGATTTTGAATCTATTAACAGTGAAAGTTTTGGTGGTATTCAAAATTCAAAATACGATTATTTACTAGAATATCCTTTATATACACAGCCAAGAGAATGGAGAAACAGAAAAGTTCCAGAAATATTACTTTCTGGAAATCATCAAAAAATAGAAAAATGGAAATTACAAGAATCTGAAAAAATTACAAGAAAAAGACGACCCGACATGTGGGAAAAATATATTAAACTTAAATAATTTTTTTATCGTCTTTAACTAAATTTAACAAAAATTCTTCTAAATCTTCGGGTTTATATATAATCATATCAGCGCCATTAGCTTTTAAACCATCCCCAGAGGAATACTTATTTGTAGCTAAATAACCGATGGCATATGATTTTAGATTATTATTTTCTTTTTCTAATATTTTTTTAGCTTCATAAGCTGACTTACAACCAGATTCAGAATCTTCTATCATAACAAAAATATTATTTTTGTCTTTAATATTATTTTTTTCTAAAATATCATTATATGCATATAGATAAACATTGGGATCTGGTTTTAATTTTTTATTACCAACATCACCAGCCACATAAACATTTTTATCTATATCAAAAAATTTTTTTAATTCTTTAACTGATTTACATGTGCTTTTAATCTCGTAATCTTTTTTGTGTGTTGATGTTGCAATTGCCATATAAACATTTTTACATTGAGATAATTTTGATAAAATATTTATAATATTTTTACTTAAAATTAAATCATCTTCATTTTTAATTTCATCTTGAAAAATTTTATCCCATTCATCAACTGATAAACTAATATTAGAATCTACATAACCTTTTTTTTGTAAATCTTTTATTACATTGATTGGATGTCGTCCAGAATATTGATTAAAATAATATTCATCTGTTATATTTTGTTTAACTGCACCAACATTAGTAAGATAATTCATAAATATATTTTTATAAACAAATTCGGAACTTACTAATGTTCCATCATAATCCCAACAAATTATTATCATACAAAAAAATATTTTTTATCAAAGCTAATATTATAAAACATAATATTATTGTCAATAATAACTTTATTTTTATTTATATTTAAATTTTACTTGCAAAAAATAATTATAAAATTATACTTGAATTTGTGATTAATTTTAAAGAGAAAAATATATGCAATTAAATAACGAACAAAAGAATAAGCTTGTTATTATTTCAATAGTTCTATTATTTTTAATAGATATATTGGTTATTGCAAAGCTTTATTCATCAAAAACGGCTGGCAATGAAATCGCAAAATGGATTGACGAAAATCCACAAGCAATTTTAGATTCTGTTAATAAATATGCTTTAAAACAACAACAAGAATATTTAGAGCAAGAAAAAGCTAAAAATGCTGAAAATATTAAAAAATATGAAAAAGAATTAAAAGATACAAAGTATGCTGGTGTTCTTAACCCAGAAGGTACAATAGAAATTATTGAATTCTATGATTACAATTGTGGTTATTGCAAATTAGCTGCTAAAAGTGTAAATGAATTATTGGAAAAAAGATCAGATGTTAAAGTTATTTTGAAATCAATTCCTATTTTAGGTGATTCTTCAAAATATGCTAGCGAAATGGGTATGGCTATTATCATGATGGAACCTGCAAAATATCCAGAATATTACAAAAGTTTAATGGAAGGTTCAGCTAGAAGCGAAGAAAGTATTAATAATGTTATTGATTCCATTGGTTTAAATGCTAAAAAGGTTAAAAAATATATGGAAGAAAACAAAAAAGATATAGACGAAGCTATTGATGCTAATTTAGATTTAGCTCAAAAAGTTGGTATTAATGGTACACCTGCATTTATAGTTAATGGTGAATTAATTCCAGGTGCTGTTGATGCTGATACATTAAATAGTAAATTAAGTAAATAATTTTAAATCAAATATGTGGTTATAAAAAATAGCCACATATTTTTTACTAAAAAAAAATTAAAACATATGAAAATTTGGAGTAGGACTAAAATTGATAAAAATATAAACGAGTTTTTGATTCAAAAAGCTGATTTATTAGAAGTAGTCAAATTTCCAGATGAAAGATTAAGACAAATTTCTAAACCTATCAACACTTGCGATGATGAAATAAAAAAATTAGTATATGATATGCTAAATACAATGTATCTTACTAATGGTATAGGTTTAGCAGCTCCACAAATTGGTAAGCAATTAAATTTAGTTGTTATGGACACAACAAAAGATAAAAATAGTCCAATGGTTCTTATAAATCCTGCAATTATTTGGCATTCAGCAGAAAAAGAATACAAATCCGAAGGTTGTTTATCAGTAAAAGCTAGTGAAGAACTATTTAATGAGCTTGATGACTATGCAAAAAAACAGGAAGGTGGAGTTTTAAGAAGTATGGAGGTAAAATTAAAATATCAAGATTTTAGTATGCAAGAAAAAGAAGTTCATGCAGACAAACTATTTGCACACTGCATACAACATGAACTAGATCATCTAAAAGGTACACTATATATTGATTTAATTGAACCAAAAGAATTAAAAGATAAATTTTTTAATAATCTAAAATAATTTTTATTAATAACTATAAAAAAATATGAGTAAAGCATTTGTTTTTCCTGGCCAAGGTTCACAAGTTGTTGGAATGGGTAAGGAATTTTATGATAATTTTGAAGTGGCAAAAAATGTTTTTGAAACAGTAAATGAGGCTTTAAAAAAAGATTTAGCAAAAATAATGTTTGAAGGCCCACAAGATTTATTAATGCAAACAGAGAATACGCAACCTGCTCTTATGTGTGTTTCAATAGCTATTTTAAAAGTTTTAGAAAAAGAAACTGGTAAAAATATAAATGAATTATGTAAATATGTTGCCGGACATTCATTAGGTGAATATTCTGCTTTATGTGCTAGTGAAGCTTTAACACTTTCTGATACTGCTAAATTATTAAAAATTAGAGGTGAAAGTTTTGCAGAAGCTGGTAAAAAAAGCAAAGGTGCTATGGTTGCATTAGTTGGTGCCACAGTAGAACAAGCAGAAGAAGTTGCAAGCAAAAGCAAATTAGATGGTGAAGTTTGCCAAGTTGCCAATGATAACACAGTAGGACAAATCGTATTAAGTGGAAACGAGCAGTCTATTGATAAAGCCATTGAAGTTGCTACTGAAATGAAAATTAAAAGAGCTATAAAACTAGCAGTTAGTGGAGCCTTCCATTCTGCATTAATGGAACCAGCTGTTGAAAATATGCAAAAAGCATTGCAAGAATTAAATATCAATACTCCAAAAGTTCCTGTTATTGCAAACTATTTAGCAAAAGCAGAAACAGAACCTACAGAAATTAAAGATAACTTATTAAAACAAATTACTGGCAGAGTTAGATGGAGAGAAACAATGCTATATTTTGAAGAAAATGGCATTGATGAAATCGTTGAAATTGGTTCTGGTAAAGTTTTAGCAAATATGGTTGCAAAAACAACTCCAAATGTAAAAGCTTGCACCATAAATAGTTTAGAAACTTTAAAAGCTTTTTTAGAAAAATAGTTGTATTTTATTATAAATTGAAAATGAAAAGCACTTGGATTAAAAACCAAGTGTTTTTAATATATTTTAAATGCTTTATTTTTACTTTTATAATTATATAAATATCTACTTTTATTACACAACTTCTTTTTCATTTCTACAAAAAAACAATTTAATCATATTTATAAAACACTTCTTTTACTAACAATGATAACACCTGCAAACTTGTCATTGTAAAAACCTACCCCTATATCGTCATTGCGATACTTTGTATAAGTTGTGGTAATCTCGTTATTTTTGGCTAGTCATTGCGAAGGCCGAAGGCCTGTGGCAATCTCGTTATTCTTGGCTCGTCATTGCGAGAGTTGCTTGCAACTCGTGGCAATCTCGTTATTCCTAGCTAGTCATTGCGAGACTTCGCAGAAGTCGTGGCAATCCATAAGAAATTGAAAATTGAAGCACAAAGTGAAAAAATGATAATCTTGCTTAATCATTTTAGCTTGTTGTCCTACGAAGTGCGAAACGAACGAAGCATAAGAAATTGAAAATTAAAAATTGAAAATTGAAAATTAATATTTCATTTAAAATTAATTCTTTGACTTGATAAAAAGTACTGAATTATTTTTCTTTTTTGTTTTTGCATTAACTTTTTGTGGTTTGTGGATTGCTTCGTCGTTTTACTCCTCGCAATGACGAAGGTGGTGGATGGTAGTGAATTTTTTTGCTTTTCTGTGAATGAATAAAAGACTAGTAGTTATGGATTGCTTCGCTTTGCTCGCAATAACAGTACACCCACATCGTCATTGCGAAGGCCGAAGGCCTGTGGCAATCTCGTTATTCTTGGCTCGTCATTGCGAGAGTTGCTTGCAACTCGTGGCAATCTCGTTATTCCTAGCTAGTCATTGCGAGACTTCGCAGAAGTCGTGGCAATCCATAAGAAATTGAAAATTGAAGCACAAAGTGAAAAAATGATAATCTTGCTTAATCATTTTAGCTTGTTGTCCTACGAAGTGCGAAACGAACGAAGCATAAGAAATTGAAAATTAAAAATTGAAAATTGAAAATTAATATTTCATTTAAAATTATTTTTTAACTTAACAAATAGTAATTAATTCTTTTTCTTTTTTGTTTTTGCATTAACCTTTTGTGGTTTGTGGATTGCTTCGTCGCCTTGCTCCTCGCAATGACGAAGGTGGTGGATGGTAGTGAATTTTTTTGCTTTTCTGTGAATAAATAAAAGACTAGTAGTTATGGATTGCTTCACTTTTTTCGCAATGACGAAATTGGCAAATGGTAGTGAATTTTTTTGCTTTTCTGTGAATGAATAAAAGACTAGTAGTTATGGATTGCTTTGTCGCCTTGCTCCTCGCAATGACGAAGGGGGGGTAAGTGGTGGTTTATGGATTGCTTCGTCGCCCTGCTCCTCGCAATGACAAAGGAGATAAAAGATAGCATTAGCAAACTTATCATTGCGAAAACGAAGGTTTATGGCAATCTCGGAATGACTGCCATCATATTACACTAATAATTAAATTCATCAGTACTACTCAACCCACTACAACTTTGTCGCTTCCCACCTTACAAATGGAGGCACTGTTTCCACATTGTCATTACGAGAATTATTTACAATTTGCAATAATATTGGCATTATATTTGTAATATAATATATATATTCAATTATTAAGATATAAACAATAATAAAAAGAAATCACTATTTTTTAAATAGTGATTATCTTATAAAAAAATATATTTTTATTTCTTCTTAATAACTTCTTGTCCACCCATATATGGAATTAAAACTTCTGGAATTTTAATTGAACCATCTTTTTGTTGGTAGTTTTCCATAATAGCTATAATACTTCTACCAAGTGGTAAAGCAGAACCATTTAATGTATGTAAGAATTTAACTTTTCCTTCCTTGTCTCTATATCTAGCATTCATTCTCCTAGCTTGGAAATCACCACAATTAGAACAACTAGATATTTCTCTATATTTATCTTGTCCTGGCAACCATACTTCGTGGTCATAAGTTTTCATAGAACCAAAACCTGTATCACCAGCTGCTAACATTACTATTTGATAAGGAATTTTTAAAGCTTGTAAAATTTCATTTTCAATTTGATTCATCCTTTCATGTTCTTCTTTTGATTTATCAGGTGTTGTAATAGATACCATTTCAACTTTCTTAAAATGGAATTGTCTTAACATACCCCTTGTGTCTTTTCCAGCAGAACCTGCTTCACTTCTAAAACAAGAAGTGCAAGCTGTAAGTCTTAAAGGCAATTCTTCTTCTGTAATAATTTTATTAGCAACCCAATTAGACATTGTAATTTCAGAAGTTGCAATTAACCAATAATCATCCGTTGTGTGAAATGAATCTTCTGCAAATTTAGGTAATTGTCCTGTACCAAATAAAGCAATTTCCTTAACCAATGGTGGCATAGAGGTTTCAATATAACCATACTTTGCTAAAAAATCTAAAAAGAAATTAGATAATGCCCTTTCTAATTTTGCTAAATCATTTAATAAAATTGTTGAACGGCTACCATGTATATAAGCTGCTTGTTCAAAATCCATCATACCTAATTCTTCACCTAATTCATAGTGTGCTTTTGGTGTAAAATCAAATTTTGTAGGTTCTAAATATTTTTCAATAATTTTATTATTTTCTTCCGGGCCATCTGGAACAATATCTTCTAATATATTAGGTATTCTAATCAATATTTGATAAAGTTCATCAGTATTTTTATCTTCTTGTGCTTTTTTTAGTTCATCCATTTGTTTAGCAATCTCATCTGCTTTTGCCATTAATTCACTAGCATCCTTTTTTTGTGATTTTAAAATACCAATTTCTTTAGATATGGAATTTCGTTGAGATTGCAAATTTTGTAATTCTGCTATATTTGCTTTTCTTTTATTATTTAATTCTATAATTTTTTCGGCTGTCATGTTGTAGCCTCTTTTATCCATAGCTTTATTAAAAGCATCTGGGTTCTCAACTATCCATTTTAAATCTATCATTTTCTATTTTTTAATTGATAATATAATATAATAAACATAAGTAAATATTAAGACTAAAAATATTATTGTAAAGTTTTTTTAAATTTTTTTATTTTTTTCTTGCATTTTAATTTCTTAGTGTGATAATATATCTATGTCGACGCCCGCGTGATGGAATGGTAGACATAACAGACTTAAAATCTGTGGGACTTCGGTCCTTGCCGGTTCAAGTCCGGCCGCGGGTACCATTAAAGTTAACTAAGAAGATAGTTGTGATGCATAGACTCCTACATATCATTACATTTTTAATTATATTTAATGTATATTTTATTAATTTAGCTTTTTCTTCATATGTATCTGCCGATGATTTTGGGGATTTGCCTACCGTTGTTGTAAAAGCAAAGCCTGATTATATTTTTTCATCCACAGCATATTCTGATGATACAAAATCAGAGTCTATAACATGGATAGATTCTGGATTATATACTAATGGAGATCCTAATGGTTTTTATTTTGAAATAACTGGTGGTTGGAATCCATGGGGAGGTTCAAGTGATTCATACAGTGATTTATGCATACTAGAAACGAAAGAAACTATTTATCCAAACTCTACTGGAAATAATGTATTTGATATAACAGTAGAAACTGGTGCAAATAGTGAATTTGATTATATAACATCATCATATAAGGTTTCAAGAAATAATGATACATATGTTAAGGAAGAACAAGGTGTAGAAGTCAAAAAAGAATGTTGGCTAACAGGTGGCACGGGACTTTATATTGCATTTTTTGGTCAATCAGGTTTTGAAGAACCGGATATAGCAACACATATGAAAGCAGTAGATATAGCATGTGATTATCCATACAATACAGATAAAAATGGCGATGGTGTCTTAACAATTGATGAATGCTATTTAGCAGGTGATAATCCACTTAATAACCAAGCATATTATAAACCATATGTATCAGATCAAATAGTTGGAGATGTTAGATGTGAAGCTACATCTTTTTTAGAAGATTCAACAAGCAAATCAGGAAAAATTAGAGTTATGGACTGTTTTGATATGTTGGACGGAGAAAAAATTTATAAAGTAAAATTTATTTTTCAAGCAAAAAACTTGTATAAAAATAAAAGCGGAGCTCTTGTAGGAGCTAATGAAAAGATAAAATTTGGAATATATGATAAATATTATTCAGATAATAGTGGTGAATATGTAATTAAACTGGATACAGGAGTATCAAAAAATAAAACAAGTGGTTTCTTATTTGAAAAAATTATGAAAACAATTGAAGAAATGTTTTCAATTTCGTCATTAGATAAAAACTACATACAAAACTCAAAATCAACTATATCTAACATTTTAGAGAATAACATAGATGTTTTATTATCTTCATTATCTTTTAAAAATATTTCATTAGTAAATAATGCATATGCTAGCAATCAAAATTCAGTTGAAGAGCCCACACAAGAAGACGAATT
Source organism: uncultured Rickettsiales bacterium (assembly GCA_944392135.1). GTDB lineage: Bacteria > Pseudomonadota > Alphaproteobacteria > Rickettsiales > UBA1997 > CALXSC01. Next base: position 47,745 of record CALXVQ010000004.1, on the reverse strand, counting down.
ATATCAAAAAAAAGTTTCATTGATTAAAAGATTTTATCAAAATATTGTATATGATAGCATATTCTTAGAAACAATAAGAACATTTATAATGTTATATATATGTTTCTTTGGCTTAAATATGGCTATGGGTGGTTTTCAATACAGTGTTAAAGAGTTCATGACTATAATATTAAAACTATCCTTTATTTTAGCATTTTTATCAGAATCAGGTTGGGACTTATATAACGAATATATAGTTACATTTTTTCTAAAAGGTTTAATGTCATTAACTACACAAATTATCAATATAGCAAATAAAACATATACACCTAATGCATATGTTTATATACCAGAAGGTTCTTCTTTATCTTCCATTTTTATAAATATAGATTCGTCTCTTGCATTTTACTTTAATGTAGTTATCACAAAGAAAATTTGGTCTCTGTTATATAGTTTGTGGTTTGGTTTTTTACTTGTTCCTGCAATATATTTTCTAATCGCTTTTTTCTTTATAAAATTCACGACTGCTACTTTTCCTATCATGATTGCATATATAGAATTAGTATTGGGCTTAATAATAGGCCCTGTTTTTATTCCATTTTATTTATTTAAAGAGACTCAAAGTATCTTTATGAATTGGCTAGCTTTTTTAGGAGCCAGAGCAGCTAATATATTTTTTACAGTATTTATAATGTCTATTTTTGCAGAAATTGTTAAAGCGGAATTTGTAGAACTTTTGAGTTTTCCTATATACCATAAAGAATTATTACCACCATGGCTTAGAACATTTTGGAAATTCGCTTTTCATCAAGATATAAGTTGGGTAGTAGCAATTCCAGATTTTGTAGCAGCAAAAAAACCTACTTTTGCTGATATGATGACATTGATAGCTAAAATTTTTGCACTAGTTCAATTATTTAGTATAGTTTTAAATGCTCTTCCAGGTATTATAGATGGTATAGTTGAAATTAAAGGTGGAAAAGGTGGAAGTATGTCTAGTACAGTTGGTACAGGAAATTTCCTTGATAAACTCGATGCCGGATATGCTCAAATAACAAGGGGAAAAAAGGGTAAATCTTTTATAAAAAAAGCAGAAGAATGGGTTACTCCACAAAAGATTGGTGGTGCAGCATTAAAAAAAATATGGAATTATACTCTTGGAGATGGTTTTGTTAGAAGATATAAAAAAACTCAAGCTATAAGAGACAATACAGAAAATAGAGAGAGATTGAATACAAAAGCCGATTTTATGAAATTGAATCTTCATACCAAACTCTTTGATGATGTTATGCAAGATGAAAGTGTACTCAATGGATTAATTGAATATGATCGCAAAAAAAGAACAAGTTTGCTTTTCTCTTCTAATGCAGAAAAAAATTATAGAGCTATAGAATTTCTAAAATTTAAACTTCTATATGATAAATTAGCATCGCATAAAGACATAGGTAAATATATTCATGATGGAAGAATAGATTTAGATAAATTTGTATTAGAGAATGGCGATTTATTGTCAAATAAAGATAAAATGTTATATAAAAAATATATAGCAGCTCAACTTGATTCAATGCCAAAGTTTGATTATCACAAAAAGTTGCAAGATGTAAATAGAGCCATAGAAAATTATGAGAGCTTAACTGGAGAAGATAAAGAAAAAAAATTAAAGGAAATAGAAAAAGATATTCAACAGCTTGAACGATTGGAATCACTTCTTAGAGAAGCAAAATTATTAGAACTTAAAAAGATAGAAGAAGAAAAAAAAGAAGAAAACCAACAACAAGGGGTTGAATTTTTGATGCAAGGACTTGATATTGGCAAATTTGGCTTATCAGGTGCTAACGATTTTCAAACTGTTGCCGGTATTGGTCAAGATTTCCTTGGCTTTAATGGTGGAGCAGCTAATATTGTTGGAAATATGGGTATACAGTTAACCAATGAAGATGATAAGGAAAAAGAAGACAAAAAGCCTAAAACATTATTCTCTAAGTTAGATGAGATGAAAATTGGAGTTAATTATGCATCAAATCAATTAGCTAAAAGCAGATTAGCAGAAATAGATAAAAAATTAGAAGAAGAATTAAAAACAGTAGATAGAAATGATCTTTTAGAAAAGAAAAAAATATATAGACAAAATATATTGGATAGTAATGATAAATTAAGAAAATATTATGGCCAAGAGAAATTATTTACAGAATTGGATGAAATAACCAAAAAATTAGAAAATTCAAAAAGTAAAAAATTAGACCAAGAAACAATATCATTTATTAATAGCGACAAAGATAATGTTCTTAAATATTTACAAGAAAAACTTCAAAATGGAGAAATTACAGATAAGGAAAATGTAGAAAAATTAAATAAGATATTAGCAGACAAATCAGTAGAAAAAAAGAAAGAAGAAAAAGTAAAAAAGAAAGAAGAAGAAGTTAAAGAAAATTCAGACGAGTTAAAAAAAGAAGAAAAAAGTATAAAAAATATAGAAGAAAATAAGAAAAAGCTAGAAGAAGCCATGAATAATATACAACAAGTAAAAGATGAACAAGAAAAAAATAAAAAGCAAATAGAAGAAAAAGAAAAAGAATTAAAGGATATAGAACAAGAGTTTATTGATACAGGTAAGGATTCTGAAACAAAAAAGAAAAATATTCAGTACATTAATGATATTAATGTAATTAGAGAAAGTATTAAACAAGGAACAGAAAGAAAAGAAAAATTAGAACAAGATTCAAAAGATATTCAAGAACAAATAAAAATCCTTAAAAAATTAGAAGCTAATGGTATAAAAGACGAAGAAATACGAGATTCAAAATTTAAAAATAAAAACATACAACAAATACTAAAAAAGAATGGTAAAGTAACAAATGAAGATTTAGAAAACGAAATTAAACGACTAAATAAAAATAATGAAGAAATCCAGAAAAATATACAGAAAGAAAGCACTACTATTGAAGATAATAAAATAATCTTAAATTCAAAATTAGCAGAGCTTAAATCAAAATTATCTAATAATAAATTTAAAAAATATGAAACTTTACATAATGAATTAGATGAACTTAAAAAAACTGAAAAGTCTTTATTACAAGAATCAAAAGAAAAAGAAAAAGAAGCAGAAAGACTTGTTATAACAGATAAATCAAAAGACATAGAAGAACGATTAAAAGAAGAATATGCAAAACAAGAACAAAAGCTTCAAGAAATTCAAAAAAGATTGGATAAAGCCTCAATAAAATATGAAGATTTAGTCAAAAAAAACAAAGAAAAAGAAGCATTACAAGAATATATATTAAATGAACAAAAAAATGTTAAAAATAAAAAAGAAGCATTAGGGAACAAAACAAAAGAAGAAACGAATGAATCCGAATTACAAAAATTAAATAAAGAGAAAGAACAAATAGAAAATTGGGAAAAAACACTTAATGAATATATAAGTATTGATAAACAAATAAAAGAAATAAAAGAAAAACAACAAAGAATAAATGAAAGAATAAATAATAATTTTATACAAAATGAATTAAACAAATTAAATGAAAAAGAAACAGAATATCAAAAATCACATGACGATGGAAAAATTACAGAAACATATTTAGATGCAAAAATAAAACAATTAAATGAACATAGAAAAGCTTTAATGGAAAAAGAAGACTATAAAGAATTAGAAAAACAAAAAAAAGAAATTATAAAATTACAAAATCAATTGGAAGACTTAAAAAAGAAAAAAGCAGAACAAAAAAAACCAATAATGGAAAAGTTTAAAATTAAACAAGAAGAAGAAAAAAGGAAACAAGAGGAAGAAAAAAAGAAAGAAGAAGAAGAAAGAAAAAGAAAAGAGGAAGAAGAAGAATATAGAATGACAATAGAAGAATCATTAGGAAGAGCAAAACCAGACTCCGAAGATATAAAATCCGAAACGACTTTCACCAAATCCGGAATAGAGGGAACATCCGATTATCCAGCAGAACCAAAATTAAGTCCAAAAACTGAGAAAGAATTAGATAACTTTTTCAAGTCGTCTGATATAGAAGAAATATTAAATTATTCAGATAAGTCAAGCCAAGCATCAGACTTAGAAAATGAGAAAGAATTAGAAAAAATACTTAATGAACCTGATATACCAACAAAAGAATTACAAATTAAAGAACCAGTTGAATTATCAACTGAAATATCAGATTATCCAAACGAATTAAATAAAGATTCTAATAAAATTAATACAGATGAAATATCAGATACAATTTTTACTAAATCTGATATAGAAGAAATGTTAGATCATCCAACAGAACCCAAAGAAGAAAGAATAGAAAATATTCCAGAAAAACCAGCAAAAGAACCAAAAGGTGGTTCAGAAACACCATCTTCTGATCCATCATCTTCTAGTCCATCAAGCGATTCAAAACCAACAGAAATACCAGCAGAAATATCAGCAAAAAAACCAGCAGAAAAACCAAAAGAAGAAATAATAAATACTTTTGAAAAAGAAAAAGTTGATACTGCAAAAGATGAAACTGTAATAACAATAGAGAATCCGTCAGAAAAGAAAAAATCAGATACGGATGATTTGTATATTGACACAAAAATAGAACCAGAATCAAAAATAGAAAAAAATGCAACAATGGGCGACACCATAAAAAAAGGACCTTCTAGTTCAAGTGGAGATGACATGAATATAGATATGTATTTTAATGAGTTAGGTATGGAACAAAATTCCCCTACAAATACAGCATCCCCTGTTAATAATAAAACATTAACACAAACAGATAATTTTGAATTAAATAATTCAAGTACACCTGTATATACATCAACAAATGAGACAATATTTGAACAAGAAAAGACAAATATTCCCGAAACATCAATTAATATAAATCCAGAATTACAACAATTAAGTAGTTTAATATTTAATCCTACAATAGAACAAAAAGATAAATCAACACCTGTATATTCAGATGAATCAATAAATGGTCCAGAAAATATTGATGAATCAATGTTTAATATGGGAACTAATCAAGAAAAACCAGTATATGATTCATCTTATATGCATACAAATAATAATAGCAATTCAGAAACAATAAATATATTTTCAGATGATTTAGATAATCAATCTAATTATAGCAACTCGCATAAACCAGTATCTAACATACATAACCCAGTCAAAGGAAATGCACCAGTATTTGAAACACAAAAAGAACAACAATTTGAATCACAACCTATTGAAGATATAACTACAACACAAAGCAAAAACAACTTAGATTTACAAACAGAAAGAAATTTAGATAATAATTTTGATAATTATTATCAACCAGATCAAAATGCAAGCACTCAAACACAATCTGCTGAAAATACAAATAATACACAAAATGATTATAATTTAGATCAAAACTCAAATTCAAAAACATTAGTATTTGAAACACCAATTGAATTATCAATAGATACAGAAGATAATTCATCATCATTAGAAGGAGTAAAATTAGATTCAAATACCCAATCATTTGATTCACATTTAGATATACAATCGCCAGAAATAAAAGAAGAAGAAACACTATCAACTGGTTCATCTTATACACATTCTACACAATCAGAATTAGATAGTGATATATCTAAGGAACCAAAAACTTATGAAAAATATGAACCAGAAGAAATAAATTTTGAATTAGATAAATCAAATAATTCAAAAGTAATACAAAAAGAAACACGGGATAATATTAAGGAAGGAAAAATTGATACAATAATAGATAATAAGCCTTCTAATTCAAAAGGTGATAATATGGATATAGATTTAAATGATTTAATTATGGAACAAGATTCTTATACAAATACAATGCCTTCTTTTGACAATGAAATACCAACAAGAATAGATAATACGGAATTAGAAACCTCAACCACATCTCCATTATATGATTCAACACCTAAAACATATGTTTCATCAACTCCAACCAAAGAAGAAACAATAGCATTTGAAACACAAACAGAACAACAATTTGAATCACCTTCTACAATAGTAGAACAACCATTTGAATCATCTTATGCATCAATGGAAAAATCTCTTGATTCATCCTCTACACCAATAGAAAATTCAACTAAATCGCCAGATAATTCTATTGCTGAATCAATATTTGGACCAAAAAAAGAACCCGATTCACTATTTGATTCATTAAAAAATACAAAAACTGAAAATGAAAAACAAATGCAATCAAATTATACTGATGATGTATTAAATAAACAAGAAGATGAATACATTGCCCCACGTACACTTAATAAAGCATTGCAATATAGTATGTCAAATGATTCTCATTATGCTACTATACAGCAAGATTTTAATCAAATAAAGGAAATATTAACTAACAATACATATAATAATATGCAATATGAGGATATACCAATCATAGATATATTAGAAAAAGAATATAAAGGGATAAAAGATAATACAGAAAAACAGAAATTTGCAAAAAAAGTAGCTGATAAATTAAATGAATATTATTTTACACATGAAGAAGAAGGTTATATAGATCTTACAAACTTCATGAATGATTTAAAACAAGATGGTTTTATAAAAGATTTATCTACAAGTAAAGATCCAAAAGATAAAAAATAACATAAATAAAATAATCTATTGAAAAATATTTTCTAAAAATTTATAACTCTTTTAGAAAATAATTAAATAATATATGAAAATAATAAATGTAGTTGATAATTTTGATAATATAAAAACAGCTACTTTGTATGGTGCTGATTATATCGCTTATGATATTACAAAACTATTATATACAAAAAATCTTGATACTATAATAGAAGAATTAACAAATGCATCCGATTTTGTTTATTCAAAAGAAAAACATTTAATATTATCAGCTGATATTTTTGCTAGAAATGAAGATATACAGGTTTTTCCTGAATATTTAAAAATATTAAAGGAAGTAAAAATTGATGGTTTAATACTTGCTGATCCAGTAATTTATATGTATATCAAAAAAGAATTGCCTAATCTAAATTTAATTATATCAAATAAAGCCAATATTAAATCGTGGTTAGCTGTTAGATTTTGGGAAGATTATTCTGTATATATGTGTATTTTATCAGAACCATTATATATAGACGAAATTGAAGAAATTAGAAATAAATGTAAAGATTCTAATTTATGTATCACAATGCATAATATCAAACATTTTAATGATATTTCATCAATATCTATTTTACCAGAATTAATTAATATGAATATGAATTATATTATAATTAATTCAAATAATCAAGATCAATACTATATTGGAAAAATTACACAAATTTATAAAACAGCAATAGAAAATTATAAGAAAAATAAAAATACATGGAATTCTCAAAAATATATAGATGAATTATTAGAAATAACAAAAAATAAATTAATTCTATCTTATTCAAATAAAACACTAGCTCCTAAAAATATTTTTGATATTCAGGGTTCTGTTGTAAGTTGGGGAAATGATTATATTAATATCAAAATCAATAAAAGAATTAAAGAAGGTGCGAAAATTGAGTTTTTATCACCAATAAATAATCAAAAATATAATGCTATTTTAGATGAAATAATTATAAACAATAACATAGAACAAAAAGGGAAAAATATAATAATAAAGGTACCATTAGAGTGGTTTAATAAAGATATATCAAAAGATAAAATTATGATAAATCTTCCACCATCAACAATTATTAAACAAATATCTTAATAATTTATTATATGATTACAATGGCAGATAGCTATGCAAAGTGAATCTGCCTCATCTTCTGTTTTAATTTCTATACCTGGAAATATATATTTTACCATAGCAACCATTTGTTGTTTTTGAGCTTTTCCTGCTCCTGTTAAAGTTTTTTTAATTAAATTAGGAGAATATTCAAAAACTGGAATATTATTCATGGAAGCAGAGAGTATAGCAACCCCCCTAGCATGTCCTAATTTCAAAGATGAAACTGGATTATTATTTACAAAAGTCTCTTCTATTGAAAAATGCTCCGGTTGATATGTTTTTATTAATTTATCAATATTTTGATAAATGTTTAATAATCTTTCACCAATGGGAAGTTTAGCATCTGTAAATATAGTCCCACTATTAATATATTTAATTTGATTATTTACTTTATTGATAACACCCCACCCCGTTTTGATAAGTCCTGGATCAATACCAATAATTATCATTATATACTCTCCTCTATAATAATATTATTTGTACTTTCAATATCTTGATTATTATATTCACTCAACTCTTCATCTTCTATTTCTTCATCTTTTTTAATAGGAACTAATGGTTGAATATTATTTATTATTATTGGCCTATTAATACTTTCAAGTTGTTCTTGTTCATACATAAAGCTTTCAACATCTTCATCAGTAATTTCCTCTTCAAATTTAACTATTTTATCTCCTTCCTTAAAACCTTCTAAAACAATATCATTAGGATTTGAATAAGGTGTTGGATAATAACCGGTTTTTGTATCAATTCTTATTAAATTAACAGTGGCAGGAACTCTAAAAGGTATAGATGGTGTATCTTTTAAAGCTTCCTTCATGAAATTAACAAAAATTGGTGCAGCAACAGATGAGCCAGTTTGATTTTTACCAAGTGTACTTGGTTTATCAAAGCCGACATAAACGCCAACAACTAAATCAGGAGTAAAACCCACAAACCAAGCATCATTAGAATCATTTGTGGTACCTGTTTTTGCTCCAATAGGCTTACCAATAGCCTTTGCTCTCCAAGCAGTACCCCTTTGAACTACACCTTCTAACATAGAAGTTATTTGATAAGCAGTCGCAGAATCTATAATTTCTTTTCTATTATCAACTATGGTAGGTATAATTAATTCATTAATATCAGTATTTTTATCAACAGTGCAATTTCTGCATTCTCTTTTATCAGTTGCAAAAATTGTTTTTCCTTCTCTATCTTGTATTTTTTCAATAAATGTAGGTTGAACTTCTTTTCCACCATTAACAATCATAGAATAAGCTCTAACAACCTTAATTAAATTTGACTCAATTGAACCTAAAACAATAGAATATATTCTTCTTGGTCTTTTATTTATACCAAATCTTTTAATAACTTCGGCAACCTTACTTATTCCAACATCAGAAGCTAAACGAACTGTTGCAACATTTCTAGACTTTTCAAGTCCAACTCTTAAAGTTGTAGGACCAAAAAACATATCTTCATTATTCTTAGGCTTGTAAGGTGGTCTATTAGCTCCTTGATTTAGTTCAATTTCTTCATCTATAACAATACTTGCAGGAGTATAACCATTTTCAAGTGCTGCTATATAAGCAAAAGTTTTCATAATAGATCCAGGTTGTCTTTCGGCTTGTGTAGCTCTATTAAAATCAGTTTGTGAATCAATATAACCACCCATCATAGCTAATATTTCCCCATTATGTGGATTCATAGCAACCATAGCCCCATTTACAGCAGGTATTTGTTTTAATAAATACTCATTTTTATTTTTATTGTCTTGTTGTACAACTATTATATCACCAATTTTTAATTTTACATCAGAAACACTTTTGATTTCTGGCCCTAACTCATTAACATTTATATATTCTTTTGCCCATTTTAAATTTTTTAATGGAATATAACCAGTTATAAGTAATTTATCATCGTTGGAAACTTGTATAAATTCATTATCTTCAACATTTTCTGTAATTTCTTCATCTTGCTCTATTTGTTTTAAGCCAATTATAATTCTTTCTTTTTTTTCATCTATATTTAATACAACAGCCTTTTGCCATTCGTCTCTAATTTTATCTTTTAATTCATAACTATTTATTAATTCGCCCCAATTATCTTTAAATGTATTATCTGTATAGATGTTATCAATAGCTCCTCTAAAACCATGTCTTCTATCGTAATTTTCAATACCCATTTTAAAATATTTATCAGCTAATGCCTGAAGTCTTGGATTTAATGTAGTAATAACAACATTGCCTCCTTCTAATAATTGTTCTTCACCATAATTTTTGACAATTTCCTTTCTAACTTCTTCACTAAAAGCTTGTCCATTTGATATTTGTTCAATATTTTTTTCTTTTAAAACTATTGGTTTTTCACTACTTTCAATAAATTGAGAATCAGTTATATAACCCAATTCATGCATTCTTGATAATACCCAATTTCTTCTTTCTAAAACATCAGTTTGATCGTTTTTAGTAGGATCTAATTTTGCTGGTGCTTTTGGTAAAGATGCAAGTAAAGCAGCTTCTTCAATAGTAATTTCGTCTAATGATTTATTAAAATAATTCAAGGATGCAGAAGCAACACCATAAGATCTATTTCCTAAATATATTTGATTTAAATATAACTCCAATATTTCATCTTTTGTAAAATTTTGATCCATTCTAATTGATAATATTGCTTCCTTAATTTTTCTATCAAGTGTTTTTTCATTTGTTAACAAGAAATTTTTAGCAACTTGTTGAGTAATTGTAGAGCCACCCCTTACTTTATTACTTCCTTCATATTTACTTTTTATATTATCTATTAAAGCACTTAAAATAGCTTTTGGGTTTACACCTACATGTTTATAAAATGCTGCATCTTCGGCAGAAATAAAAGCATTTTTAACAACATCTGGTATTTGTTCAATAGGTACAAATAATCTTCTTTCTTTTGCATATTCATTTAAAAGTTTACCATCATTAGTATATAATCTAGTCATAACTGGTGGCTTGTAATTTTCTAATTTTTCAAAATTAGGTAAATCTTTGCCATAATATATAATAATTACTAAAAGACTAACTAATCCTATAATAAAAACAGTTAGTCCAGAATAAAATAAAGCCTTTAAAATTAACTTTTTCTTCATATAAAATATTCAAAAACAAAGTAATTAATAATATAATTATATAAAATTTAAAATCAATTAAAAATTTATTGACTTTTATTTTTTTAAAAATTATTATAGTTGAGTACACTTGAAAGACAATTAATTAGGGTTTGTAGCTCAGGTGGTTAGAGCGCTGCTCTGATAAAGCAGAGGTCGGTGGTTCAAGTCCACCCAAACCCACCATTTAAAATAATCATTATTATTTATTTTTATATATTTTATAGATTAGGCTATTTATCTATAATTTTGATTTTTATTTCACCATCGGGAAATTTTAAAGTATAGATTTCATTATTCTTTAAGTCTTTTTTAAGTTTTACTATTTTATTGTCTAAATCTTTTAATATTGGATATTTATTTTCAAAATTTTTTATTTTAAGGCTATAAATATTGATTTTATTATACCATTTTTGAAAAATATTTTTTACAATCTTATTTATATTAATATTATTAAGCAATATTTTATTATTTCTATATTTTTGTATTATATTTTTAAAAGATTGTTTTAGTTTAAGTTGTATATAATTAAAATTATTAATATTCTTATTTAATTTATTTGCTTTACAATAAATAAAATTTAAAAATAAATTTTCTATTGATTTTGCTTTTCTAATATTATTTTTAATTATAATTCTATATAATCTAGCAACAAGATGATTAAGATTTATATAAGCTTGTTCTTTACTAATTGTTAAATATTCAGCAACAGATGTAGGTGTTGGCAATCTTAAATCACTAGCATAATCAATTAAAGTCCAATCTACTTCATGTCCCACAGCAGAAATTATTGGAATTTTAGAGTTCGCAACAGATCTAACTAAATCTTCATTATTAAAAGACATTAAATCTTCAACAGAACCACCGCCTCTTGTAATTACAAGCACTTCTGGTTGTTTATTATTAGGAAGATTATTAAAATATTTTATTGCCTCAATAATTTCTTTCGACGAATTTTTACCTTGCATTAATACAGAATATAAAAATATAGATATAGGAGTTCTATTTTTTAATCTTGATAAAATATCATGAATCGCCGCCCCACTCTCTGCTGTTATTAAGCCCATATTTTTAGGCATTTTGGGTATTATTTTTTTTCGCTCTATATTAAATAACCCTTCTTTTTCTAATTTCTTTTTTCTTTCTTCAATTATTTTTAATAAAGTACCAACTCCGCTTATTTGTATTGTCTCTGCTAATAATTGATAATTTGATCTTTCTTTATAAATAGTTAATTTTCCACTTGCTATAATTTCTAGTCCATCTTGTAAATCAATCTTACAAAAATCAGCATAACTTTTAAACATTACTACATTTATCATTGCAAAATTATCTTTTAAAGAAAAATATAAATGCCCGCTTGGGTGTTTTTTGAAACCTGTAATTTCACCTTTCAATCTAATATAAAAATACTTTCCTTCTATTGTATTTTTTAAATCTTTTACTATTTCTGAAACTGTATATTCCTTAATTTTATCCATTTTTACATTTTTAAATAAACAAAAAAATACTACAAACTATTTTTTATCTTGCAATATTTTTACAATTATTAATACATAATTACTTGACATTTTTATTATAAATATTTTTAATTATTTATACAAATATTAAATCTTATATCTATTAATGAAACAATTTTTAAAAAATTTATATAACAATAAATTTAATAACTTTGCTTTTTCGCTTATTGAGTTATCAATAGTTTTAATAATTATTGGCTTGCTAATTGCTGGTGTAATGGGTGGGCAAAGTCTTATAGAAAATGCAAAAATCATAAGTTTAACAAGAGAAATACGAGATTGGAAACAAGCTATAAATACATTTTATGTAGCAAAAGGAAGATTACCTAGTGATGCAAATAATGATGGAAAAATTGGTTATGGAAGTGATGAAGGTCATTTAGATCATTATTTTCCACCACCATATAATGGAGAAGCAGTAAATGGTGAGAGTTATCAAGTATGGAATGGTGTTAGTGGTCCATTTGTTGATTTATATTTAGCAAAAATAACTGATTTTAAACCAACAAGTAATAGAGGTACCATACAAATAGATAATATATTCGGTGAACACGGTTTACCTGAATCACAAGTATTAAAAGACGAAATTTATTATTATTATGCTTATGTACCTGGTATGTTAGGAACCTATGTGGTTAATAATGATAAAAATTATAAAGATATTACAACAAATGCTTTAATTTTAGATGCTAATAAACATTATAAAAGATTGCCTAACCAAATAACAAAAAAGATAGATTTTAAAATGGATGATGGAAAAATGAATTTTGGTTCCGTAAGAACAGAATGTGGAGAATTTAATGATTATAACATGATAAATAAAAAAGAAAAATGCCATGCTATGATATTTATACTAGACATAAGATAATTTATTAAAATTTAATTTCTGGATGACATTGTTTCATAAACTTCATATATTCGCTTTCTATATAAGCCCACATTTTTTTTCTATTTTCAATTTTTTGCATATTTAATTGTATATTAGTAATTTTTTCATATTCTTTTAAAATTATATCTAAAAATTTTTCACTGGTTCGGCAAGAAATTCTAGCTAAATCAGTATAAATATCACTAATTCCAGAAAAAGCATAATCTATAATAGCTGTAATATTTTTGTTTTTATCTAATAAAACATTTCCAATATTAAGATCACCATGAATAAATACTTGTTTTTCATTTTTTTCGTCTTCTAACATCCCATCAAATAAAGAAAAATCATATTCTTCTTCATTTATTTTTGGTAATTTTGTAATAAAATTATAAAATTTATTTTTAGCAACATCTGGTAGCTTATCTATTGATATTGAATGAAATTGATAAAAAATATTAGCAACATTTTTTGCTATTTTTTCTAATTCCTCTTCTGTTAAAGAAGAAAAAACTTCTGTTAGTGTAATACCTTCTATTTTTTTATAAGCAATAAAAGGTCTATTATTATCATAAAATATTTTTGCATGAGCGGTTTTAAAATCATTAAAATTTTTACTAATAAAATTAGAAATTATAGCATCTTTTTCTATACAATCACTCCAAAATTGATCTCTTGGTAATTTTACTATAAGATTTTCTCCATTTGATATTAAATCAACAACAATGTTAGTCCAACCGCTAGATATAATTGAAAAATTTTTATCAATATTGTTTATTTTTTTAGAAACAATACCATACAAATCTTCATTTTCAGTAAAGAATGTAGAGTTCATCACTTTATATCAATTATTAACACAAAACACATAATAAATATATATATTTTATTTGCAATATTTTTATTATATGCTTCTATCACCACTTTTTGTATTAGTTTTTTGTGCTAATCTACTAACAAAACCACCTTTTTCTCCTTGTGTATTAAGTTTTTGTAATGGTTGACTATGTTGTGATAAAAAATATGTAGCACCAGAATTCTTTGCAGTATTAATTTTCTCTTCTTCTATTTGATGTTTTGTATCTTTCTCAAAATTTCCTGTTGCAACTAATGCACTATCAATTCTAAAATTTTTTGCACCTGCAACATCGGTACCAATAGTATCACCAATCATAATCATTCTTTTTTTAGCTTGCTCTATTTTTTCTTTTTCTTTTTTTAAATGCGATCTATATGCTTTTAAATATTCAGGTGATTTATCTTGTGTGGCTATTTGATCTAATGCATATTCATATGTACTTAAATTAGGTTTTCCACATTCAAAAACTTTTCCACCATTTTCTGTATAATATTGTATTAATTGCCCATTTCTAACAACATCATTTATAATAACAGGATCCGTACCTCTTTCTTTTTCTGGTGCACTAGCGTCTGGGTTGGCATTTAATATTGGCAAACCTTTGTTTAAACATTTATCTAAAAATGGTTTAAATACATCTAAATTAACAGAATCCCATCTTTCTGGTTGCCCCTCTTTTGTTAAATTTGACTTTTTTAAAAATTTATCTTTTTTAGGATCTAGACCTAATTTTTCCAATTCTTCTTTTGTATATTGTGGAATACTTAAATATACAGCATCGGCTTTGTCTAAACTATCAACAATTTCAAAATTAGAATTCTCAAAAAGTGAAGCATTTGGAGCTCCATGAACATAAATCTTTGTAGTAGATTGTTTATTTCCACTATTACCAGAATTTTGATTAATAAAATTTTGTATACTACCATCTAATACCTTGCTTTTAAAAACATCACCAGATGTTATAAATAAATCATAGTGTTCTCCCTTTTTTAAACCTCTTTTATCATAAGATTTTTCAGCATTATCATGTAATTGTGTTGTATTTGAAAGAATAACAACATTTTTACCTTGTTTTTTAAGTTCTTTCATTTTATCTACTACATTATCCATCATTTTTGAGCCATTCCAAAAAACACCATAAGCATCAAAAAAATAGCAGTCATATTGTTTAGATACATCTAAAATATGACCGACTATTTGTGTTTACTTTTCTTCTTGTAATTCTTTATTTCTTGTTGTTAGTATACTAGTCCTAATTAATAACCATAATATAATTATATATATTTTCTTTATTTTTGCCAATAAAATAATGTTGTTGACTTTACACTAAAAATATGATACAATAATAATGTGCTATATATTTTTATACTATGAGCAAGAAGAAAAAGAAAAAAGTTAGAGAAGGCGGGCATTATGAAGATAAAACTGTCTTTATAATACCTTGGGGTGCTATGTTATGTTGGGCATCTTTTGCAATTGGCCCATTTTATATGGGAAGTGGTTTAGCATTTCTTATCATACCAGCTCAATTGGCATCTTTATTATTAATTCCATTTTTTAAAAAAGTTAAAGTACCAGTATTTATAAAAGATAAAAAGGCACCTACCACAAAAATTGCAAGAGAAAAAATAAAATCTAAAATTAAAACACAAGAAAAAGCTAAAAATAGAGAATTTAAAAAAGAAAAAGGTAGTTTTGTAGAAATGTTGCAAAAACAACAACAAATGCAAAATTTATTATCAGCTTAAATTATATCTTCAACAATATTTTTCCATAATTTTGCAGGAAGTGTGCCACCAGTTGTCTTATTCATACTAGTATTATCATCATTACCAATCCATACACCAATCATTATATCATCAACATAACCAATAAACCAAGCATCGGCATAATTTTGACTAGTACCAGTTTTACCACCTACATATTTATAACCATTAGCCATAACTTTATCAATATAGGCATTTTTTGCTGTACCAGATAATATTGTTTCATACATCATTTCTTTAATGTAATCAATATCTAAATCATCTAATATTTTTGATTTTCCACTAGATTTTCTATAATAAACTATATTATTTGTATCTTCATCAATAATTTGTATAATTGAATATGGTATAACTGCATATCCATCATTAATAACAACAGTATAGGCTGATACAAGTTCAAGCAGATTTACTTCTGTTGTACCTAATGCAATTGTAGGATCGTCCTTATCTATTTTTGATTTAATACCCATCTTTTTTGCTAGTTTTGCAACATTATTAATGCCAGAATATTCAGATACTTGAATTGCTACGGAATTTAACGATTTAGCAAAAGCTGTTTTCATATCAACTTCACCATAGTATTTATCAGCATAATTATTAGGAAACCAATTTCCAACAGCAATAGGTTCATCAATAAATTTTGTATATGGAGTATAACCTTTTTCTCTAATGCCATTTAAAAATACAAATAGTTTAAAAGCCGATCCTGGTTGTCTATAAGCATAAATAGCTCTATTAAATTCACTCTTATTATAATTTATACCCCCAGTCATACCTAAAATAGCTCCATCTTTTGCCATAGCTAAAACAGCAATTTGTGCCTTCCCTAACTTATCTTTGTTGTTATTAACAAACTCAATTATATTTTCTTCAATATTTGTTTGAATTTTTTGATTTAAAGTCGTTTTTATTTTTATATTAGTTTTATTTGTATAATCAAAAACAAGATTTTTAATATAATCACTAAAATATAACTCTTCATTCATATTTTCAGAAACATTTGTTGTAGCTTCAACTACTTCATATAAATAGCCATTAATATATTTTTGATATTCACTTTCTGAAACAAAACCAGCATCATATAAATTTTTTATAATTTGTTTCGTTCTCTCTTTTGATAATACAGGATTATTTTGTGGTGAGTATCTTGATGGTGCTTTTAAGAGTCCAATAAGCATAGCAGATTCTTCTAAATCTAATTCATATACTTCTTTATTAAAATAAAATTTACTAGCACTTTTAATACCATATTTCCCAGCTCCAAAATATGCCTTATTAAGATACATAGTTAATATTTCTTCCTTAGTGAATTTCATTTCCAAATATATCGATAATAATAACTCTTGAACCTTTCTTTTTAAAGTTTTTTCAGAATTTTGTAAAATCATTTTTGATAATTGTTGAGTAATAGTAGAACCACCTTGTTTTATATACCCTGCCCTTATATTTACAAGCATAGCTCTTGCAATACCAATCACATCAAAACCATGATGACTAAAAAATCGTCTATCTTCTGTTGCAACAAGGCCATCAATTAAATATAAAGGAAATTCAGCATAATTAGTAATATCTAGATTAGAATCACCATATAATTTTATAGGTTCATCATTGGAATATAAAATTTCTATATTATCATCTTGTGTTATTTCTTTATCAAAATCAATTTTTGGTAAGTCCTTTCCATAATATATACATATAAAAATAACACATATTATACCCCATATACCAAATATAAAACCCCACTTAATAAAAAATTTTAATAACTTTTTATTAAAAGATTTCAATATTGTATTAGCAAATTTTATGTTTTTATTCACTTTTTATTTTATAGTCTCCTATGTAAAATATAATTTATTAAAATTAAAAAAACAATCTTGCTTCTAATTTAATTGCATTATATTTACCATGTAAAGAATAATTTCTTTTTACAACTTTATTATAAGAATAATTTAGCAAAAACATACAGTAGTCTTCTGGCAACCAATTTAAACCAACAACATAGCTATAACCAGAACCTATATTATTTAAAAAACCATTACTTGTATCTTTGCCATCAGCCATTGAATAACTAAATACCCCTTGAAATGCTCCTAGTCCACCTTTTGATAATGGATTTTTCACATTAATACCAGCAAAATAACCATCTTTGTTATATTTTCTTTGTTCTCCTGTAAAATTTATAACAAATTCAGTTGATAAACCATAAAAATCAAATTTATTACCATTAAATCTATTTTTATCATATTCATAATACATTTTTATAAACTCATTATTTACATTAATAAATTTATATTGAAAAGCTAACTCTAAACCATAATAATATCTATTTTTTATGTATTGTGTATTTTTTGTAAAATCATTTTTATAATCTTGATATGATAAATCATAACCAATATGCAAAATAAAATCATTATTAAAAATAGGTGTATAAAAATTTCTAATTAATATATTGTAATTAGCTAAATTATCTGTACTATTTGAGTTTTCTAAACCTTGTGTAAATATTCCGCCACTAAAACCCATATTATTACCATAGTAAGAATATTTTGTACCAATTATATAAGAATCAAGCCAACCCATAGTAATGAAAGAATTATAATCTATTGTAGCCATGGTATTTGAACTTTTTTCTTTTGACATAAAAGATGGCGGTGTTACTTGACCAATTTTAATATTAGAATTTTTATTAAAATTATAAGCTATATATGTTTGACTTAAAAATGCTTTACCATCCTTTAAATTAACATCCATTCTAAAATCAAAATCACCAGCCTTATTATTAATACTTAATCTAGCTCTTTTAATACTTAATTTATTTTGATAAGAAGAAGAACTAAAAGATTTTAATTGTGAGTCTTCATCATAAAAAGAATAATTTATATGTAATCTGCCATTTATTTTTAAATTATCAAATACACTACTATATGAATTATAATTTTTAATTTTTAATTCATCAATTTGTCTTTGTAAATCACTAATTTTACTTGTGATTTCATTAGCAAAACCACAAGTAAAAATCATAAGATAAATAATAAATATATATTTAATTTTCATATATTATTCTATAAAATACTTTAAAACATAATCTTTTAAATCACTAATATTTATTCTAACTTGTTCCATTGTATCTCTATCTCTAATTGTAACACTTTCAGGCTCTTTTTCAAATGTTTCAAAATCAACTGTAATACATATTGGAGTACCTATTTCATCATTTCTTCTATAAGCTTTTCCAACATTTCCTGTGTCTTCATATCTAATCCTACCAATTCCCAATTTTTGCAACATATCTTTAATTTCATGACATTTCGCAACAATTTTTTCATTATTTTTAGCTAATGGAATAACTGCAACTTTAACAGGTGCTAGATGTTTTTTGAATTTCATAACAATTCTATCTTTTCCATCACCTAAATCTTCATAAGTATAAGCTTCAACTAAAACAGCTAACAAACCCCTATCAAGTCCAGCAGAAGGTTCAATCACAAATGGAATATAAGATTTTTTATTTACAACATCTTGATAATTTAATTTAGTATTAGAATCTTTATTTTCTAAAACTCTTGCATTTAAATTAAATTCTTCTTGATTTTTTGTATGAGAACCTAAATCAAAATCTTGCCTATCAGCAACACCTTCAATTTCATCAAAACCATGTGGAAATTTATATAAAATATCAGTTGTAGCTTTTGCATAATGTGCCAACTCTTCTTTTGTTTGTGGTTGAAGTTTTAAATTTTCTTCACTAAGTCCTTGTGCAAGCCACCATTTATACCTAGTATCCAACCAATATTTATGCCAATCTTCATCAGTTCCTGGTTCAACAAAAAACTCCATTTCCATTTGTTCAAACTCTCTAACCCTAAATAAGAAATTTTTAGGTGTGATTTCATTTCTAAAAGATTTTCCTGTTTGTGCAATACCAAAAGGAATACTTTTTGAAGTAGTATCTAAAACATTTTTAAAATTTACAAATATACCTTGTGCTGTTTCTGGTCTTAAATATGCAAAACTACTTCCATCATCAACTGGCCCAACATTAGTTTTAAACATTAAATTAAAAGCTCTTGGCTCTGTTAAATTTTTAGAACCACAATAATCACATTGTCCTGGTTTAGCTAATTTATCAGCTCTCATTCTTTTTTTGCAATCTTTACAATCAACTAATGGATCAGTAAAAGTATCTTCATGTCCTGAATGTTTTAAGGTTAATGGATTAGTAAGAATAGCAGAATCTAAACCCTCAATATCATCTCTTTCATAAACCATAGATTTCCACCAAGCATTTCTTAAATTATTTTTTAATTCAACACCTAATGGTCCAAAATCGTAAACACCTTGCAAACCACCATAAATACTAGAACTAGGAAATATAAAACCCCTTTTTTTACACAATGAAACTATATCTTCCATTTTTTTTTCAAAAGACATATTTTTTAAACTTATTAACTACTGTGAAAAAAATAATATAAATTTAATAAAAAGTAAAGTAAATAATGTAAAAAAAACTTGCAATATAATAATTATTTATTATATTTTTGATATATTATTAATAATTTTAAAAAATAAGAAATGGCAGCAGTTACAGTACAAGATTGCTTAAAAGTAGTACCTAATAGATTTGAATTAGCATTAATAGCTAGTTATAGAGCTAAACAATTAATGAATGGTGCTCCTGCACTTTATGCATCAAAAAAGAAAGAAAAAAATACAGTTATAGCTTTAAGAGAAATTGCTAATGGTTTATTAGATATAGAAGCTATTAAAAAAGAAATTCAAAATAACATTAAGAATCATATGCTTCTTAAAAATTTTGATGATAGTGTTGTATATGATGATAAAAAAGAGGACGATATAGATTTAGAAAATTCACTTTTAAACGATAAAACATTAGATGAACTTGATGATTTAAATGATGATGATACAGATATCACATTAGATGATGATGATGAATATTATGATAATCTTGATACTGATATAGTTGATGACGATTTAAATAAATAATAATTAAAATATGATATGATAGTTAGTGCTCGCGAATTTGTAGATATAATAAGAAAAAATATTAAGATCAATAATGAAGATCTAATAATTAAAGCCTTTGAATTTGCGAAAGAAGCACACAAAAATCAAAAAAGAGATTCTGGAGCACCTTATATCATACATCCCATTGAAGTAGCAATAATGGTTTCAGAATACAAGCTTGATGAAAAAAGTGTTGCAGCAGCCTTACTTCATGATACTGTCGAAGATACAGATACAACAATTGAAGATATTAAGAAAAATTTCGGTCAAGAAGTTGCTTATCTTGTTGATGGTCTTACAAAAATTAGTAATGCAAATTTTACATCCAGAACAGAACAAAATGCTGAAAATTTTAGAAAATTAATTCTTTCTACATCAAAAGATATTAGAATATTAATTATAAAACTGTTTGATAGACTAAATAATATTAGAACAATAGATGGCATAAAAGATCAAAGCAGAAGAGAAAGAATAGCTAACGATACTTTAATGATATATGTACCATTAGCTGAAAGAATTGGTATGTATAAACTCAAATTAGAGTTAGAAGATTTATGTTTTGAAATTATTTTACCAGAAGAAAGAAAAAAAATCATTAAAGAAACAAAAGAAGCAACTAGAAATCAAAAAAATATAATTGATGACATACTTAAAAAATTAACAACAAAAATCATTTTTGAAGATAAAGTAAAATGTAGAATTTTTGGTAGAACAAAAAGGCCATATTCTATATGGAAAAAAATGAAAAGAAAGTCTGTATCTTTTGAAAAATTATTAGATATTATTGCTTTTAGAGTTATTGTAAATGATATACAAGAATGTTATAAAGTGCTTGGTTGTGTTAGTACTAATTATATTGTTGTTCCCGATACATTTAAAGATTATATTAGTAGACCAAAAGCAAACGGTTATCAATCAATTCATATTGTTATTATTGGTCCCAAGAATGTAAAAATAGAAATTCAAATAAGAACAGAAGATATGAATAGAGTTGCTGAATATGGTATTGCTTCACATTGGTTGTATAAACAAAATCTTAAAAGTGATAAATATTTAGAAGAATATAACTATCTTAAAAAATTAGTACAAAACCTTGAAAACAATGATTATTCAACAGAAAATTTTGAAGATTTAAAATATGAAATTTATGAAGATGAAATTTTCTGTTATACACCACTTGGTGATATTATAAACTTACCAGTAGGTTCAACTGGTATAGATTTTGCTTATGCAATTCATAGAGAAGTTGGAAATACTTGTTCGGGAGTAAAAATTAATGGTGTACTAAGTCAATTTAAAACACCTTTACAAAGTGGAGATGAAATAGAAATTTTAACATCAAAAACACCACAGGTTAGAGAGGAATGGTTATCATTAGTAAAAACAGCAAAAGCAAAAGCTGAAATCAAGGCATTTATTAGAAATTCTAGACAAAAAGAATTTGAAGAATTAGGAAGACAAGAAATTGAAAATTTAGCAAAAGAATTAAATTTATCTATAAATGATGATTTAATAGAAAAAAATTTGCAAAAATTTAATAAAGGAAAGACAGTTGCTGAAATTTATGCCTTAATAGCACAAGACAAAATCAAGAAAAAAGATTTTATAAAAATATTATTTCCTGATTTTGAAAAATCTAAAACAAAAGAAGAAGCATTTGATAATAAACGAATTATGAAAATCAAAATGCATTCTACAACAGATCAAAAAGGTATTGCTGGTTTAGATAAAAATATAGCATATAAATATGCAAAATGCTGTTATCCCGTACCACCAGAAGAAATTGTTGGTGTAGTAAATAATGGTATTGGTATAACTGTACACAGAAAAGATTGTAAAACACTTCAAACAATACATGCTGACAGAATTATAGATTTAGAATGGAATACTGGTGTAGATACAAAATATGTCGCAAAAATTAATCTTATTTTAGATAGTAAGCCTGGTATTTTAGCAAAAGTTGTAAATTTATGTGCTGAAAAAAAACTTAATATAATTGGAATTTCAACAGTAAACGAATCCGATATATACCAAGAAATAGAATTAAAAATTGAAGTCAAAGATTCAAATGAATTAAATAATTTCAAAGGTTCTGCTAGAAGTATTCAAGGAGTAATGGATATCAAATAATTCAATTAAATAACTTTAAGAAAGTCTATAAAATCAATAATTTAGAAAATTTGTATTTATAAAAATTTTATTACAAAATTAAAATTTATAGATGTGCTTTTATCAGTTTCTGTTAAAGGATTTGAATTACTATATACAATTTCCCATCTCGTACAACCACCATCATAAATTAAGCCCATATTACTTTCTAATAATCTATTATTAGCTTCTAAATCAATAATGCCACCTAATTCAATTTTCCAATTATTATACAAATTCAATAATATACCACTACTTATTTGTTTTTGTGCTTCAAGTTCATATATTGTAGATCTAATATTTGTATATGTTAGATATAAATTTATGTATTTAAAATTTAAGTTAGTAGTCAATTCTTCTGCTTTTAAATCTAAATTTTCTTTATCTAATAAAAATTTATAATAAATATCTAAATTATTATTAAAAATATAAGAAGCATAACCAACATAATCTGAAAAATTATCATTAAAACCAATTAAATATTCACTACCACTCATATTATCTTTATAGCCTTGTGCTAAACCAAAAGTAAAATTGTTAAATATACCTTCAAAACCATAAGAAATCCTATTACCAACCTCTCTTCTATCATAACCATAATATCTATTGTCTAAAAACATATTATCAAAACTTAAAATATGATAGCCAACATCTTCATTAATAACTTTATTTTCAAAAACATTGGTATTAGGACTTACAGAATATTTTACAATTGGCTGAATTAAAACATCACCAAAAATAAAAGATTTTCTCCATTCAAAATTAAATTGTGGAGTTAAAATATTTTCATTTTTTGAATAATTTTCGGCATTGCTAATATATTTTAAATTATTAAAAAAATAACTATCGCCAATTAATTGCAAATTTGAATTAATTGTACCCAATATATTATTGTTTACCATATAATTAATACTAGGCATTAATGTAAATCTATTATATTGTAAACCATGAACTCTAAATAAATTTGTTGTATTAGTCTGTACTTTATAAATTAAATTACTATTATCATTTTTAAAAATATAATCTTGAATATTTAAATTACTAACTGGTGCATATCTTGGGTTATTAATATCATTATCCTCTAATAAATCTTGATAAAATAAATTAGTAAATTCAAATGTATTAAAATCATACAATTCATTTAAATTCACTCTTGATAAATTTATATAGCTTTGTATGTATTCACTATTATCATTATAATAATCTCTTAAATAATATTTATCACTAGCAATTTTGCCATCATAATTAATTTTCCATATATCATTAATATTTAAAAAACCATTAGAAGCAAAAAAACCTCTCCATCTTTTATAACCGCCCTCATCTAACTCTGTAATACCATATGCATTAGTAAGATCTTTTGATTGTCCATTATCATTTGCAATATCACCTTCAAAACCAAAACTCCATTTATTTTCATTGGAATTAATATTATATTTTATATTAGCCAAAAAATTACCATCAGTATAAACTTTTGGTGTAATTCTAAACATTTGATTTTGTGTTCTAATTCTATAAGGTATACTAATGCCATAACCATAATGGCTATTACTCTCTAATTTTGGTGTACCAAAACCATTTACATCACTACTATAATCATAACTAGTATTTAAGTATGGTACAAAGAAAAATGGAATTTTCCAAAACCAGAAAGATGTTCCAACTAACTTTAATGTTTTATCATTGGTATTTGCTGTTGCTTTATAACTCTTCAATGAAAATAATGGAGTTTTTTGTTCTTCTAATTCTTTTATAGCTTCTTCATATGTAAGTTTTTCATTATAAATATTTGTAGGACACACTCTATATTCTGTATCATCCATATTTATAATACTTTTATTCTCACGGCTCATATGTGGACTTAAAATGCTAGAACCATCTTTAAATATCATTAAACCATCATAAAAATTAGCATTAATTAAGTCATCATCAATGATAGCTGTTTTTGAGAAAAACATGCTATCATCTTTCATATTATAAACTTTTACATTTGAATTTGATTTTATTTTTTTAGTTGTTTGATTATACTCAACTTCTTCGGCATTTAAAACATGATCGCCTCGTTGTATTTCAACATTACCAATTGCAACAATGACATCTTTTTCTTTTTTGTTAAGTTTATTAGACTTAATGACCGTTGTTTCTTCCTTATCTTTTGCATATATAATATTAATCAATAATAATAAAAATAATATGAACTTTGCAAAAATATGCAAACACTTAAAACTTCTATCTCTCATAAAAAAATTCATATTAATATTATTAATTAATAAAAACACAAAATTAGAATATTGTAAAATAATTAAAAAAACAAGAAATTAATTTATTATTTTACAATATTTACCTATATTTTATTTCATACAATCGCTTACCAAATAAATCTATTTTCCATTTATCAAATAAATTTTCCAATTTCTCACTATCAGAAATAAAAGAAACTAAATCAATCTTATTTCTTATTATTTCTGGTGTAATATTTATTTGTTTACATTTTGAAATAATATAATCATTCATCTCTTCATATTTTTGCACTAATACTTTATCTTTTAGCTCTGTAATGTATGGCTTTTCTTCAATATTTTCATTTTTAATTTTTTCACAAACAGAAAGATATGCATTTAAAAATTTTTCTTTTAATTCATTTGGTTTATCCAATATTTCTTTATCATCAGCAAAAATATTATTTAATTCTTCAAGAGTTTTAGGTTCTTCTGCTAATAAAGTTTTAAAAAATGAATCTGGCATAATTAAATTTTTTATAATATTTTCATCTATTGCCATTTTTTCTCTAAAAGCACATAATTCTTTTAAAATCATTATATAAATATTAGTCTTATTACCTAACTTAAATCTCATTTTTCTCCAAGAATGATCTATTAGATTTTGAATCATATTTTTTCCATATCTAGCATTCATTTCAGCTTTATAATACTTAAAATTTTTATTTTTATCCAATTGCTGTGCTAAATAAATATACATTTCCAATAAATAATCTACATCATTTATAGCATAATTTAATTGTTTTTCAGTAAGTGGTCTTTTTAGCCAATTACTCACTTGAACTTTTTTATTTTTTTCAACAACAACTTTTAATGTATCTTTTATTAAATCCACATAACTAATATTAGCCTTCATACCACAAAATTCAGCCATAACCTGTGTATCTTCTACACTAACTGGCATTTTACTCATTAATTTATATAAAGCTTCTAAATCTTGACTACAAGAATGAAAAACTTTTTTAATCTTTTCATTCAATAAAATATCAAAAAATGAATTTAAAGATATATCTTCTGCTAATACATCAATAATACAATTTTTAATAATTTCCCCATTAAAAAAAGATACTTGTATAATTGATAAAGTAGGAAAATAATTTTCTTGTTTAATAAATTCTGTATCTAATGCTATTATATTAGTATTTGATTGAATTTCGTTACATATACTAACTAAATCTTCTGTATTATCTATATAAAACATATTACTATTCCAACATTCCTAATGCTTCTTTATAAACATCTACTAAATGTTCTAACTCAACTCTCTTGTCTACATTCATTTTTCTTAAAGAAATTATTCTCCTTAAAGCTTTTCCATCAAAACCAAAAGCCTTTGCTTCTTTATAAATATCAGAAATTTGTCTAGAAATTTCTTTTTTTTCTTCTTCAAGTCTTTCAATATTATCAACAAACCTTTTTAACTTTAAATCAACACTACTTTCTTGATTTTCCATGATAAACTCCTTAATTAATAATTATTTTTTAAAAACTAAAAGAAAAAATACTAAACAAGTAGCTAAAAACATATCAAAAGAAAGATTAAATTTCGCTTTTATAAAATATGCTCCCCACAAGCACATTATTAACCAAAAATCTCTTTCCATATCATCTCCATAATTCATAAATAGCAATAGCAGAAGCCACAGAAACATTTAAACTTTCAGCACAATCTTCCATTGGTATTTTTACTAATTCATCACAATTCTTTTTAACTAATTCTCTAATACCCTTTCCCTCGTTACCTAAAACAAGAGCTAAATTACTACTATCTTCTATTTTGTCAATAGTCATTTTAGCTTCACCAGCTAACCCAATAATAAAATAGCCAGCTTTTTTTAAATCTTTAATAGCATTGTTTAAATTTATAACTTCTATTAAGTCAACAAACTCATTTAATCCAGCAGAAGATTTTGCAACAATTGGTGTATCTTTTACTGAGTTATATGAAGTTATAATAATTTTTTCTACACCAAATGCAACAGCTGTTCTAATTATTGCACCAAGATTATGTGGATCTAAAACTTGATCTAAAATTAACAATTTTGGCAAGATTTTTATATCCTGTAAAGAATTTATAAATGTATCAAAAGATATTTTTTGCTTTTCAGCAACAAACATTAAATAACCTTGATGATTCTTATCTTTATTATTAAAAAGTTTGTCTAATTCTATATTGTCAACGAAATTTATATTTTTATTATCAATATCTATATTTTCTTTATTAATAATATCATAAAACTCTTTTTTATTCTTATTAGAAATATAAATATTATAAATTTTTCTTTTATTTGATTTTAATATAGCAAAAAATGGGTGCTTTCCATAAATTGTTATCTTATTATTAGAGAGCACACCATTTTTTATTGTTTTTTTATTCATTATATTTATATATTTTATTTTTCTTCATCATTTACATTATTAACTTCTTCTACAACAATTTCTTCTGTATTTTTATTGTTATTTGCTTTATTATTTGTTTCTTCATCTATAACAACTTCAATATCTTCTTCTGTTTTTTGTTGTGGTTGAATTTTTAACTCAATATCAGCATCTTTTGTTAATTTTAATAAATATTCTTGAATTGCTTGTTCTTGCAATCTTTGAATTATACCATCTTTTACATCTTCAAATGGCATAAATTCAGCCGGTCTAATATCTTCAACTTTAATAATATGCCAACCATATTGTGTTTTAACTGGTTTTGAAACTTCACCAACTTTTAATATAAAAGCTACATCACCAAATTCTGGTACCAACTCTTCTTGAAGAACATAACCTATATCCCCACCATTTTCAGCACTAGCAGTATCAATGGATTTTTCTTTTGCAACTTTTTCAAAATTACCACTTCTCATAACACTTCTTCTAGCTCTTTCAATTTCTTCTTCTGTACTAACTAGAATATGTTTAATCTTTCTTTCTTCTTTACCTTTTAAATGTTCAACCATTAAATTATATTCTTCTAATGCTCTTTCTTCAGTTGCTTTTGAATAAACTTGTTCTTTTAGAAATTTTTCTCTAACTAATTCTTTTTTGTAATCCTCAACTTTTTTGTTTATTTCTGGATCGTTTTGATATTTTAATTTTTTAGCCTCTTCGTCTATTGTATTATTAACATTAACCTCTAAAACTAATGCTTCTAACACTTCTTTTGGTAAAGATACTAAATCAATTTTACCATTTGGACTAATAGTATTTAATCTATTTTGTATATCACTTTCATAAACAGCAACACCATTAACAGTTGCAATTTCTTGTCCTTTATCTATTTGCTTACTTTTAAAATTAAGACCAATATATAAAATAGAAATAACTAATAAAACAATAATACCTATAAGTGTAAGTTTTAAAATATTAGTCTTACTATTAGAATTTGAAATATCTTTTTTCATATTTTATTATTTTATTCTTATATATGCATAATATTAAAGAAGTCTTTTATTTTTGCAAGATATTTTAAAAAAATAAATTTTACTTGCATTATTAAAATTAATTGTTAAAATATTTGTAGAGATAAACAGGTGAATAGTTTGATAATCCAGACAGATCCGAAAGGAAGCATCCGTACCCAAACTTTTTCAGGTTGTTTATCTCGCTTACTTTTAAAATTTTCTTGATTTTTTATTTATCTATCTTATGCTTTTCTACAAGTGCTTAATAACAATTTAAATATGTTTAAAAAGTTTCTTTCAATATTATTTTTATTTAATATTTTGATATTATTTAATGCTAATGCAACACAGAATATATCAACAACAAACAATATTATACAACAGAATAATAATGATGTTATAGTGCAAAAAAACAATGTTAATATAATACAAAAACAACAATCAAAAAATGGTGAACCATTACCAGAAAATGTTTTATATATAGAATTAAAAGATGGTGTTGTTATTGCCGAACTATTCCCAAGTTTAGCCCCAATGCATGTTCAAAGAATTAAAATTCTTACAAAAGATGGTTTTTACGACAATGTAAAATTTCATAGAGTAATTAAAGGTTTTATGGCACAAACTGGCGATCCTACTGGTACAGGTAGAGGCGGTAGTAGACTTGGAAAATTATATGCTGAATTTAACAAAGAACATCATGTTAGAGGTACATTATCTATGGCTAGAGCTTCTGATCCTAATAGTGCAAATAGTCAATTTTTTATTGTAACAGGCGATTTTTTCCCAGAATTAGATGGGCAATATACTATTTTTGGAAGAGTTTTAGATGGTATGGAATATGTTGATAAAATAAAACCTGGAAATACAGAAAATAATGGTATGGTTGAAAATCCCGATGAAATGATTAGAGTTGTTACAGGCGATATGTTAAACAATAAATCTATCGCTCAAATAAAAGAAGAAATTAAAATTATAAATAAAGTACAAGAAGAAAGATTAAAAGATGATCCTACATATCAAAAAAAACCTGTTATTGATTTACTAGTACAAACAAAAGATGTTATACCTAATGTAGATGCAAAAGATTCTACAAATATATTGAATAACAATATACCAAATAATATCAATAATACATCAAATTTACAAAACAATAATATAAATGTAATACCAACAAATAATAACATACAACAAGATACAAATACACAACCAATCAATAATAATGCAAATAATATTGTACCTACAAATAATATTAGCCAAACAACAAATAGCACAACTTCACAACCAACCATGGTTATACCACAAGTACCAACACAACCAACAAATAATACACAACAAATACCTACAACAACAACTAACTCAGTTCCTACTATGCCAATAAATAATGATACACAATCACCAACAAATAATAATACACAATTACCAATAAATAACACAATACAAGATTCTCTACCAATGCCAGATTTACCTGAAACTTTTGATATACCACAAGTTCCAGATATACCTGAATTAAATAATAATAATACAAATAATAGTAGCAATACTGAACAAACAAATGATCCATTTGCAGATCTTAATAATATGGGGCTTGATTTACCTTCACCATATCAACAATAGACATGTAATATTAAAAATGAAAGAGGTGCCACTATGACAAACTTTAAATCAAAATTCTTGCAAGAATGTGAAGCAAGAGGCTTTTTAAATCAATGTACTAATATAGAAGAATTAGACAAACAATTAACAAGTGGAAAACCGGTTGTTGCCTATTGGGGAACAGATCCAACAGGTGCTTCTTTACATGTAGGCCATTTATTTTCATTAATGATGATTAGATTATTTCAAAAATGTGGAAATAAACCAATAATTTTATTAGGTGGAGCAACAGGACAAATTGGTGATCCTAGTGGAAAAGATAAATCTAGACCTATGATGAGTTTAGAAGCTCTAAAAAATAATAAAGTTGGAATTAAACACTCTATTGAAAAATTTATAAAATTTGGTGATGGTCCTACTGATGCAATTTTAGTTGACAATAATGACTGGTGGGGAGATGTAAACTATTTACAATTATTAAGAGAAATTGCTCCTCATATTTCAGTAAATAGAATGCTTACTTTTGAATCTGTGAAACAAAGATTATCAAAAGAAGAACATATGAGTTTTTTAGAATTTAATTATATGATTCTTCAAGCATATGATTTTTACCATTTACACAAGACATATAATTGTACTTTACAATTATGTGGTGCAGATCAATGGGGAAATGTATGTGCTGGTGTTGAATTAACCAGAAAATTACAATTTGTAAATAATGCAGTTGAAGAAGGTGAAAAAACAGAAGTTTTAGGTTTTTCAACTCCATTATTACTTGACAGCAATGGAAAAAAATTAGGAAAATCAGAAGGAAATGCTGTATGGGTAAACGAAGATTTATTGAGTCCATACAATTATTTTCAATATTTTAGAAACATCAATGATGCCGATGTTGAAAAACTTTTAAAAACATACACTGATTTAAGTGTTGATGAAATTTCTAAAATAATGGCAGAAAAAGATATTAATGAAGCCAAGAAAATATTAGCTTTTGAAGCTACAAAAATTTGCCATGGCGAAGATAAAGCTACACAGGCAATGCAACAAGCTCAAAGTATTTTTGAAAACAATTCATTAGATTCTTTACCTAAACTTGAATATAAAATAGAAAACGATGAAAAATTGATATATCAATTAATCAAAAATTTAGATTTGACTACATCATTTGGTGAAGCTAAAAAATTAATTAGAGGTGGTGGAGTAAAAATTAATGATGAAAAACTTGAAGATGAAAATTTAGATATATCAAGTTTAAAAGAATTTAAATTGTCGCTTGGTAAGAAAAAACATTATTTAGTTTTAATAAAATAATTTTAAAAAGATTTATCACATAATATATAAAAGTACTATTTAATTTTAAAAAATAGTACTTTTATAGTAATATCTACAATCAAATAAATAATAAAAATATTATATTTTTATTATTATTTTTTACTTGACATTTAAAAAAATTGTTAAATAATTTAATTATTAAAATATTTAATGATTTTAAATATGAATATGGAAGAAGTTATAATTGAAGCCGATAAGCAAATGCAGGCTACAAATCGTTTAAGAAATAAAATTATAAAACAAACACATTTTAATGAAGATTTGCCTAGACAAAAAATGATGGCATTAGTTGATTTAAAGTTTTTGGGTAAATCTAAATTAAAAGACATAGCAGAAGAAGTATCCGAATCTAGACAAACATTATGTATGATGTATAATAGTTTAGAAAAAGATGGTTATGTTAAAAGAGAAATAGATGATAAGGACAGAAGAAATACTTTTTATTCAATTACAAAAAAAGGTGACAATTTATTAGAAGAAAGAAAAAAAATAATTATGAAAACTTTAACTGATTTATTAAAAGAATTAAGTGAAGAAGATTTACAAAAGTTTGGAGAGGCTTTAAAAACTATTAATAAAATTACGGAGGAATATTTTTAATGAGTATGATAAATAACAATAATAAAACTATGAGTAAGAAAAAATTATTAGTTTATGTTTTAATTATTTTATTAGGTATATATGGAATTTATAAATATTCTAAACCTAAAAATGATATTGTTTACATGACACAAAAAGTTGAAAGAGCAAATATTGAAAATACAGTTAGTGCAACTGGTGAAATTGGTGCAGAAGAACTAGTTGATGTGGGTGCCCAAGTTTCAGGTGAAATCCAAAAACTATATGTTGAATTGGGACAAAAGGTAAAAAAAGGCGATTTAATAGCTCAAATAGATTCCACAACTCAACAAAATGAAGTTGATATTAATAAAGCGAAATTAGAAAGTTATAAAATTCAATTACAATCTGCAAAAGTTTCTTTTAAAGTTGCAGCTCAACAATATGAAAGAGCTAAAAAATTAATAAAAAGTAATGCAATTTCAAAAGAATCATTAGAAGATTTTGAGAATGCTTATGCTACTGCTAAATCTAATTTATCACAAATTGAATCATTACTAAAACAAACAGAAATTAGTTTAAGTACAGCTGAAACAAATTTAGGATATACAAGAATTTCAGCCCCTATTGATGGTACTATTGTTTCTGTTCCAGTTGAAGAAGGACAAACAGTAAATTCTGCAATGACAACACCAACAATAGTTCAAATAGCTGATTTAACAAAAATGGAAATTTTAATGGAAATATCAGAAGCTGATGTTACAAAAATTAAACCAGGTTTAAAAGTTAGTTATAATATTTTAGGAAGTTATAAGACTTACGATACAACATTAAAATCAATTGATCCAGGTTTAACATTATTAACAAATGGTGAATATACAGGTGTTGTTGGTTCTGATGAAGCTGTATATTATTATGGAAGATTACAAATACCTAATGACGATGAAAAATTGAGAATAGGTATGACTACTGAAAACACAATATATATTGATAGTGCATATGATGTTTTAACAGTTCCTACTATGGCTGTTTATAGAAAAGGTGAGGATTTATATGTAAAAATCTTAAAGGATGATAATGAAGTAGAGGAACGAAAGATAGAACCAGGTATAGCTAATAGTACTACCTTAGAAGTAAAAAGTGGGGTTAGCGAAGGCGAGGAAGTTGTATTGTCTTCATTATCAAGCGAAGAAATTAATGAAAAAGTAAATAAATTTGCTAGAAGGTAATTAATTATGACTACTATTCTTGAATTAAAAGATATAAATAAATATTATGGCAATGGAGAAAATAAACTTCATGTATTGAAAAACATTAATATTTCAATAGAAAAAGGAGATTTTGTTGCTATAATCGGTCAGTCAGGTTCTGGAAAATCAACATTAATGAATATTATTGGTTGTTTAGATAGTCCATCATCCGGAACATACACAATTAATGGTATAAATGTAGCTCATATGGAAAAGGATTTATTGGCCGAGATGAGATGTAGAACTTTTGGTTTTATATTTCAAAGATATAATTTATTAAGCAATTTAGATGCTGTTGACAATGCTGCTTTACCTGCTGTATATTCAGGACTTGATTATACAAGTAGAACAGCAAGAGCTACAAAAATTTTAGAAAATTTAGAGTTAGGAAATAGATTAAAAAATAAACCTAGTGAGCTTTCCGGAGGACAACAACAAAGAGTTAGTATAGCCAGAGCTTTAATGAATGGTGGTGAAATCATTCTTGCTGATGAACCAACAGGGGCATTAGACTCTAAAAGTGGTGAAATGGTTATGGATATTATAAAAGATCTTTATAAAAAGGGCCACACTATAATTCTTGTTACTCATGATAAAAAAATTGCTTCACAAGCTAGTAGAATCATTGAAATTAAAGATGGAGAAGTTTTATCAGATACTAGAAAAGTTGACGAATTTTATAAATTAGTTGATGAAGTACAAGGTATTAAAAGAAGTAAAATGGGCTATCTTAAATATAGATTTTCTGAAGCTTTCAAAATGTCAATTCAAGCTATTTTATCACATAAAATGAGATCTCTTTTAACAATGCTAGGTATTATTATTGGTATTACTTCCGTTGTTTCTGTTGTGGCATTAGGTAATGGTTCACAAGCAAAAGTTATGGAAAATATTAGTGCAATGGGAACCAATACTATTACAATACTTCCTGGTACTGGTTTTGGTGATCGTAGATCCATGAAAATTAAAAGTTTGAAGATTGCAGATTCAGAATATCTAGCTCAACAAGGTTTTATTGATAGTGCAACTCCTAATGTGTCAGCTGCTGCTAATTTATTATATGGCAACTATTCTGCATCCGCTAGTTTAAGAGGTGTTGGTTATCAATACTTTGATGTTTTCGGTAAAACTTTTGCTATGGGAAGACCTTTTACAGAAGAAGAAGTTGATACTGTTGCTTCTGTTGTCGTTATAGATGATAATGCTAGAAAAGAATTATTTGCAAACGATCCTAACCCAATTGGTAAAATCATTATTTTCAATAAAAAACCTTTAAAAATTGTTGGTGTATTGGAAAAAGATAAAAATACAGGCCCTATGTCGGAGACAATTACACTGTATTCACCATATACAACAACAATGAGAAAAATTACAGGTACTAACGATATTAATTCTATTACTGTAAAAGTTTCTGATTTTGTTAATTCACAAGTTGCAGAAGATAGTATTGAAAAAATACTTACAGCTTCTCATAGAAAAAAAGATTTTTTTATGATTAATAGTGATAGTATTAAACAAACAATAGAAGAGACTACTAATACTATGAAATTAATGATTTCTTGTATAGCAATTATTTCTTTAATAGTTGGTGGTATTGGTGTTATGAATATAATGCTAGTTTCTGTTACAGAAAGAACAAAAGAAATTGGTATAAGAATGGCTATTGGTGCTAAACAACATAATATTCTAGAACAATTCTTGATAGAAGCTATATTAATATGTATGATAGGTGGTATATTAGGTATAATATTATCAGTATCAATTGGTATTACATTTAATATGTTATCTACTGATTTTAATATGCTTTTTTCTGGTGGTTCAATTGTTTTAGCATTGCTTTGCTCTACTGCGATAGGTGTTATTTTCGGTTATATGCCTGCAAAGAATGCTTCTAACTTAAACCCAATAGATGCTTTGGCGAGAGAATAATTAATAAAAAATAAAATGGAGTAATTTATGAAAAACAAAATATTATTTTTAACATCCCTATGCTTAACATTTGGTTGTGTATCTGGTAAATATAAGCCATTAGATTTAACAGAAGAATTGAATTATAATAACAAAAATGTAAATACAACAAACATAGAGGGAAGTGAAGTTATTGAAGAAGAAGTTAAAGAATATATTGCAAATAATGAATGGTGGAAAGAATATAATAATGAAGAACTAAATAATTTAATAGATTTAGCCTTAAAAAATAATCCTGATTATATTAAAGCTGGTTTAAATGTAAACACGCAATTATATAAATTAAGATCTTCAAAAACATCCTTATTTCCAACTTTAAGTGGTAATCTTGGTGCTTCAAGTTCTAGAAATATCTTTGAACATGATGAGTTTGCTAATAGTTTTTCTGGCGAATTCGGCATAAGTTATGAAATTGACTTATATGGAAAGATTAGAAATTCTGTTAGTGCACAAGAGTTTGAATATCAAGCAACAATTATGGATAGGGAAACTGCAAAATTATCTTTGATAAATAATGTTATAGATTTATATTATAATATTGTTTATTTAAAAGATTCAATAAGTATAAAAGAAAATACATTAAATAATTATAAAAAAATATTAGAAATCACACAAGCTAAATATGATAATGGAAGTATTGACAACTATGAATTATTACAAGTACAACAAAATGTAAAAACTGCTGAAAGTGATTTGATAAGTTTAAATACAACATTAGCTGAAAACGAACAAACATTGAGAAATTTATTAAATCTCAAACCAGAAGATACATTAAGTATTAAAAATTATGATTTAATATCAATGAAAAATATTGGTGTTGATTTAGATATTCCTGTATCTGTATTGTCAAATAGGCCAGATTTACAAGCTAGTCAATATAGATTAGAAAAATCATTTAAAAATTTAAAAGCCGAAGAAAAAAGTTGGTATCCAAGT
Source organism: uncultured Rickettsiales bacterium (assembly GCA_944392135.1). Taxonomy (GTDB): domain Bacteria; phylum Pseudomonadota; class Alphaproteobacteria; order Rickettsiales; family UBA1997; genus CALXSC01. Next base: position 11,445 of record CALXVQ010000004.1, on the reverse strand, counting down.
ATTAGTATTAATGGCATTATTAATTCCTCTGCTGAAAAAGCTAGAAATACTTTTGAATTCCCATTTATATTAGGAAGTGTAGGAATAGATTTACCTTTTTTAGATTGGAATAATGTTTGGAGTAATGTAAAAATAAGTGAGATTGAATATCAATCTTCATTAGTTGATTTTAAAGATTCTATTAATTTAGCAGTAAACGAAGTTGCTTATTATTATACAGCTTATAGCAATGCTGAAAGTATATATGATAATTCTGCAAAAAAATATGCTGATAGTGAAAAAATGACACAATATTATCAAGATAGATATAATCTTGGAAAAGTTGAATTAAAAGATTTATTATCACAAATAAATACTGAAAATTCATCAAAAATAGAGTTAATACAGAACAAATATCAATATATAAAGTATGAGAATTTAATTTATAAAGCCTTAAATGGTAAATATGAATTAAAAGAGAGTGATGAAGTTGTGGTTGATGAGTAAAATAATAATAATTTTTTCATATCGTAAGCAGTAATACAAAATTACTGCTTTTTGTATGTATTAAAATTTATTAAATTTTTATTGATTTTAAATAATTAAAATCATAAAAAATATTTAAATATTAATTATAATAACATGCCAAGTAATACAATAAGTTTTTATAAACTAAAACATTTTTTAAAAATAAGAAATTTATTTTTCTTATTATTTAAGATAACAACAATAATTATATTTTTATTGTTGGTGTGCTTTATATTTTTTATTGTATTATTATCTACTAAGCCTAGAAAAGTTAGAATAATAAATAATTATATAATAGAAAAACTTAACAAGATTGAAAATATTGATTTCAATTACAATCCAGAAACATCATTTTTAAAATTTAATGAAAATTTTGATTTAGTTTATAACATTGATAATTTTTCTGTAAAAACAGATAATATTGATTTCTTTACAAATGAAATACTTTTAAATATTGATTTCGGCAAACTATTAAATGGAGAAATTAATGTTAAAAAAATCATTTTTACTAATTCAAATATAAATCTTTATAAAAATGATGATAAAGAAGTTATTTTACAAAAAAATAATAATGAAGATTTTGATTATAAAGTTTTCTTAAAAACACTACAAAATAAAATAACATCATCAACTCAACATAGCTTTCTTATACAAGAATTTCAGTTAAACAAATTAACTGTAAATTTTATAAAAAATAATGTTAAAGAATCAACTATAAATTTTTATAAAGTTAAATCTAATATAAATTTATTAAATGATAATTTTATAATAAATCAATCATTTAATTTTAAATTTAACAATACACAAGATCTTTCAAGATTAGAACTTGTTTGTGATAATGAAAATGGAAAAATTTGTAATTTAAAATTATATAATATTGATATTAAACATTTTAAAAAATTATCTAAAAATAATCAAACAATATATGAATATATAAATAATATTGATTTAAGTTTAAATTTAAATTTTAATGTATCTATGGATGAGGATTTTAATTTTACTTCTGGTAATATTAATTTATTTTCTACCACTGGAAGTTTTTACTTAAAAGAATTCTTTGAGGAAAAAATTTTATTTAATAATTTAGATTTATCTTTTTCATTTAAAAATAATTTTAAAGAATTTGCTATTGATTCTCTTACAACAAAAATTGATAATATGGATTTTTTTATGAGTTTATTTTTTAAATCTCATCAAAATTATAATAATCTAGATCTTATTTTTAAGACAAAAAATTTAAATTTTAAAAATTTAAGAAAATTGTGGCCTAAAAATTTAGGACAAGAAGAAGAAATTAGACCTTGGGTACTTGAACATATTATAAGTGGCACTTCCCCTTCGGCTTCTGCAAATATAAATATGAAATTTTTTAATAATAATGAAAAAGATTCCGGTTTACAAAAAATATATTCAAAAATAGAACTTAATAATACATCATTAAATTATGATAATTATTTTCCTAAAATTACTAATATTAATGGCACAGCTATTTTTACAGAAAACAATATGAATATTAAAATTAATAGTGCTAATGTTCTAAGTTCCAAAATCAATAGTGGAAATATTTTTATGAATTTTAATACAAAAATTCCAGAACTTGATATCAAAGCTAATATCAAGGGTCCTTTTGCTGATTTATTTATACATATAGATAAAAGTGAAGCTCAATTAATTAAAACTAGTGTAAATAATGTTATACAGGACTATTATACAAATACAAAATTACAAATAAAGGTACCACTAATTGATGATCTTGATTTTAATAAAGTATTTATATCTGCTAATTGTAATTTATTAAATAAACCGTATTTAATTTTTCAAAATTCCGCTAATATATTAATATCTTTTATTAAAAAGCAATATAGTGGCAAATTTTTAGGACAAATTAATTTAACAAATAGTGAATTAGTATTTTTACCACTAAATATTGTAAAAGAAGCAAAGAAAAAATTAGTTATTGATTATAGTGCAGAATTGGTAAATGATAATATGGTAAATATTACAAAATTTACTCCACAAGCAAGTTATATTACTTTTGACACAAAAGGTTATATAGATTTTGATAAAAATGAATATGAAATTTCTTTCACAGATGTAAATTATAATAACTCTAATTTTAATGTTTTTTATAATTCTTATACAATAAAAGATAAAATTTTTAATAATCTTATAATTCGTGGTAAAAATATAAATTATGCCAATATAATTGATAGATTGCAAAAAGTGCAATTAAGTAATAAAAAAAATAAAAATATTAAAAAAGATATTAATAAAAATACATCAAAAAATACTATAAAAAATGAATTAGTTATAAAAGCTGATCTTGAATATTTTGATTTTGCGAATGATAAAAAATTGTATAAACCAACCTTAATGTTTATTATAAAAGACGATAAGTTTGATATCTTGGAATTTTATGCAAAAACTAATAAAAAAAGTTATATTCAATTAATGTTAGATAAAGGACAAAATAATTATAAAATTTCTTCCAATAATTTTGGTGAAATACTATCAAGCGCTAATGCAACAGAGATATTAAAAAATGGAGATGGTTATATAGAATTTAAAGAAAATAATAATAAATTTATTGGTAATATGGAATTAAACAATGGTTTTAGTATTGTACCAGATAATAATATTAAAGCTAATGTTTCCGAAGATGTGAAGGAAAGTGAAGATTTTAAAGATATTAAAAAAGATTTAGATAAAAATAAAGGTATTAATTTTACTAAAATGACTGGTAATTTTTCATATTCTAATAATATACTTAATCTAGAAGATATAATAGCAAGGGGTAAATATACAAGTTTTCAAATACTATTATCTGGTCCTATTAATATAGATAATGGCACAATTGATATTGAAGGATTGTTTGTACCGGTTGGTATTATTAATGGCTTATTTGGTATTAATAAAATTCCATTGATTAGTAATGTTATATTTGGACAAAAGAATGGTGGTTTATTTGCTGTTAAATTTGAAATTATAAAAAATAAAGATGAAGAACTGAAAATAAATATTAATAAATTATCAACTATTTTGCCTGGTTCGTTAAGAAATTTATTAATGTATTAAAAAATCTATTGCTTATTTAAAATATTGTTTTAAATTTTCTATTAATGTCAATAATATTATATAAAAATGTATAAAACAGATATAATTAATGCTCTTGCAGCAAAAACTGGAAATACAAAACAAACTTCAGAATTTTTTCTTCAAGAATTAATACAAACAATTTTAGAATCTTTATCAAAAGGTGAAGATGTATCATTAATTGGTTTTGCTAGTTTTAAAGTTGTTGAAACAAAAGCAAAAAAAGGTAGAAATCCTAAAACAGGAAAAGAAATTAAAATTCCAGCTGGTAAAAAAGTTAAGTTTGTAGCTGGTAAAAATTTAAAAGATATTGTTAAAAAATAATATATTATTTAATAACTAATATTGTTAGTGGTTAGTATTTCTAACCACTTTTTTAAAATATTTTTAATTTTAATTTTAAAAAGCTTGAAATTATATTTTTTTTAGTTAAATTACTATTAGTGAGTAAAAAGTAATAATAAAGGATTTATAATGTTTGGAAAAGAAATAGTTTTGTCAAAAAATAATACATCAATAATTTCAAAAGGTTTATTATTAAAAGGAAATTTGGTTTCTGATGGTTTATTAGAGGTTGAAGGTCAAATTGATGGTAATGTAAAAGGCAATGAAATCACAATTAGAGAAACAGGTTCAATAACTGGCAAACTTGTTGCTAATGTTGTAAATATTAAAGGAAATTTTGAAGGTGTTATTAGAAGTCAAAAAATCAATATTTCTGGAAAAGCCGTAATTAAAGGCACATTAGAATATGTTGCACTTTGTGTTGAAGATGGTGCTTCTATAATTGGAGATTTAAAAAGATTAGATGAAATTATTTTAGATGATGATGAAACTGTTTTAAATGCTTCTAAAAATATTTGTAATAAAAAAACGAATACAATCTGTGAAAATGAAGAAGAAAATAAAAAAGAAATTAAAAAAAACAAAAATATTAAATTAAATAAAAATTTTAAAAAATCTAAAATGACAGATAATACTTCGTATTTAAAAGATGAAAAAACAGAAGAAATAAACAATATTGATACTAATAATAATCAAGATATTACAGAAACAACAGATAATTTAATTCAAGATAAAGAAGAAACAAAAAATGAATACAATATTTAAAATAAAAAATTTATATTAAAAATTTAGGTATTATATATGAAAAAATTTTATTATGTTTTTATATTATTTTTTATTTTAATTTCTAATTTATTTGCTGCTACACCAGTTTCTATTTATAAAAATTGGACTTTATTTAAATCAACTGTAAATGGCAAAGAAATGTGTTATATTGTTTCATTACCTATTAAAAAAGAAGGAAATTATAAACGAAGGGGCGAACCTTATGCATTGGTTTCAAGAGTTAAAGGTAACGATTATGATGAAGTTAGTATGAGTTCTGGTTTTATATATGATCCAGATAAAGATATAGAAGTATTAATTTCTAAAAGAAAGTTTCCTATGTTTTCCAATGAAGAAAAAGCTTGGGCTTATGATAAAAATGATGATGTAGAAATGGTAAAATATATGAAGAAAGGAACCACAATGAATGTGATTGGTTATTCAAAACTTGGTTTTATGGCTAATGATACATATTCATTAATGGGTTTTACAGAAGCTTATGATAATATGACTAATTTATGTAAATAAGATATGGCTAAAAAAAAGAAAAAAAATAAAGTAGATACAAGGCTATTTATTTTTAGAAATACAAAAAAAACTTTAAAATATTATTTTAAAAATATTTTGTATATTCTTTTTATGAATTTTGTTGTATTCTTAATTTATGATAAGCTTTTTAAAAATGAGTTTATGCTTTTTGTTAGTCGTTTTATTTTAATTGGTTCTATACCTTTTTATATTTTTACTATTATTTTACCATTAGTAGCTTTTTATGCTATAAAAGTAATATTATATACAAATGCAATATATATTGTTAGAAATGGTGGTATGAACGATATTGGCGATTTATTTTCAACTGTAACAGAAAGATTTTTACCTGTATTTGGAACTTTTTTATTATATATTGCATCAATTTTATTTTTCTCATTATTCTTAGTATTGCCTGGTATTATGGCTATTTTTTATTTCTTTTTCGCTGTTTATCTTTCTGCCCTTGGAGATTTAAATGATGGTAAAAAATTTATAAACGGTGGAAAAGCATTAGCTAGGAGTTTTCAATTAGTTAAAAAAAATTTAATTAGATTTTCATCTACAATTACATTACTTGCTATTTCAGCTTTTGTTATAGAAAAGACATTATTATTCATTGTAAAAACATCGGGAATACCAGTTGATATTTCAATATCAAAAGCAGTATTATTTACAGCTCTTGATGTTATTGTTATTTGTGGTGCTTTATTAATTAATAAATTTGAAAGCATTGAAAGCGAATATTTAGCTGAAACAATTAAATAAAATTTATGTATAATTTTTTAGTGGATTCACATTGTCATTTAAATATGTTGGAAGATGAAAGAAACCTTCCTATGCAAGATGTTGTACAAAGAGCAAATGATAATAATATCAATATTATAAATAATATTTGTACAGATGTTGATGAATTTGATAAAATTTTAAATTCTAGTAAAAAATTTAAAAATGTTTATACAACTATTGGGGTACACCCTTCTAATACAGAAAATAAAATACCTACATTAGAACTTTTATTAAAATATACAAAAGATGATAATGTTATTGGTATTGGCGAAAGTGGCCTTGAATATTTTTACGAACCAATAAATAAAACAAAACAAAAAAATAACTTTGAGATACATATTGAAGCTTCTAGACAAAGCAAATTGCCACTTGTAATACATTCTAGAAATGCAGATGAAGATATGATTGAAATATTAAAATCTGAAATGAAAAATGGAGAATTTAAATTTATTTTACATTGTTTTTCTTCTGGAAAAAAATTATGTTGGACTGGACTTGATTTAGATGGTTATATATCTTTATCTGGAATTGTAACATTTAAAAATGCACAAGATTTAAGAGATATAATAAAAGATGTTCCTTTAAATAAACTTTTATTGGAAACAGACTCGCCATATTTAGCACCAACTCCTTTTAGAGGAAGGGTTAACGAACCTTGCTATGTAAAGGAAATCGCAAAATATTTAGTGGACTTTTTAAAAATTGATTTTAATATTATTCAAGAAAATACAACTAGAAATTTCTTAAATTTATTTAATAAAGTTAAATATAGGAGTTAATATGAAAATTCTAAAAAATATCAAATATGTAATAGTTTTTTTAGCTTTTATTAATTTATCATATGCTGCAAAAGTTAGTGATATTATTAAATCAGCTTCTAATAGTAATGGTGGAATTACAATTAATACAGATTCTATAAACGAAATAATTTCTAAAACAATGACTTCTGTACAAAATGATATTATGAATCAATTAAAAGTAGAAATACAAAAAGTACAAGATTCATTACAAGGTAATGTAGATGGTGTTATAAATAAGTTTGATGGACAAATTCAAGGTATGGTTGACAATGTTAACAACAATATTGTTGGCAAGGCACAAAAATTAGTAGATGATGCAACAGCGCAATACAATAGTATAATTGAAGCAAAAGATGGTGTAGCTAGTACTATACAAAATATAATGAATAATTTACCTAATTATATTTTAATTGCTAAAATTATTATTGGAGCAATTATTGCTGGCTTATTCTTATTGATTTTCTTATTCTGGTTAAGTTATAGAAATGCTAAGAAAATGGTTAAAGAAATGAAAAAAATAGTAATTGATAAAGATTTAAAAGAAATCAATGATAAATTGGATTTAATTTTATCTAAATTAAAATAGGAGATACCATGAAAAAGCTTTTTATATATTCTTTTTTAATGTTTTTTGGTTTGAATATTGTTGCTAATGCTACACCAATTCAACCTGGAAACAATGATGTAAAGCCATTGGATAACATAGAAGAAAAACTTAGAGGTGATTTTAGAATATTTCTTGATGAATTAAATGCAGAAAAGGAAAGAGGAAAGAGAGAATCCGAAGTTATAAAAAATGATATGAAAGAAATTTTACAAGAAACAAAAAATTTAATTGAAGAAAGTAGAAAAGAATTAAAAGAAATTAGTTATTCAGAAAATAGAAATTTACTTGTTGCTAGTATATTTTTATGGATATCAATAACTATTTTTATTATAATGAATTTAGTTTTTGCTAATAATTTAAAAAAAGAATTATATTTTCTTAGAAATGGACTTTTAAGAAGTGAAATCAAGGAAAGTATGATAAATCTTTCAAATCAATTATATGATTTGAATGAGAGATTAAAATTAATGAATAAAGAATAGGAAGAAATATGAATATACAACAAATGATGAAACAAGCTCAACAAATGCAAAAAAAGTTGCAAGAAGGACAGGCAGCACTTGAAAAAAAGGAATTTGTTGGTACTGCAAATAATGGTGATGTTTCAATTACAATTATGGGAACGGGACTTGTTAAATCAATAATTATCAAAGAAGATTTAATTGATAAAGATGATAAAGAAATATTAGAAGATTTATTAGTTGTAGCTTTTAACGATGCTAGAAAAAAGTTAGATGAAGAATCTAGTTCAACAATGAATGCTGCTACTGGTGGTATAAATCTTAATAATTTTAAATTACCATTTTAACAAATATTCAAAATATGAAAGATATAATTTTTAAGGGACCATATTGTAAACTAAAAGGAAAATTTTATCAAGATCCAAATATAACATCTCCTGTTGTACTTATTTTATGTCCAGAATCAAAAGATAATAGAGTACCAGAAGTAGTAAATTCATTGGTTTCTATTATGAAAAATAATGGTTTTTCTATTTTTTTATTTAATTTTGAAAGAATAGAAAGTGATAATAAAGTTGTTTTAGATCAATCACAAAAAAAAGAGCAAGAATTATTTGAAGTTATAGCTGTATTAAATTGGCTTAATGAAAAATATTATGATGGCAAAGTTTTATGGCTTTTTTCTTTCTTTTCTGCTTGTTCTACTGGTTTGCAAGTTGTTATGAGAAGGCCAGAAATTACAGATTATATTTTATTTTCCCCCTCGCCTAAAATGAAAGATTTTAGTTTTATTATACCTTGTTCTTCAAATGGTTTAATAATATATGAAGAAAATTTACCAAATTCAGCAGAAGAAATTTTAGAAAAATTATCCAATAAAACAGATACCCATGTTGAAACTATGCCTTTTGATGATATTAATATTGAAAAAAATAAAAATACAGAAAAAATGTTATCCAGCATAGAGGAATATGTAAAAAGAAGACTTGTTGAAGATAGTGGTAAAATTAAAAAAATAAAAAGAGATAGAAGAAGAAGAAAAAAGAAAAAAATATTATTAGATGAAGAAAAAAGTATACATATTGTACCAATAAAAAGTTTAGACTTTGAATAATTTATATTTTTTCTAGATTTAGTATAATATTTTTACATTTATTAATTCTATTATTGCCATAGTCAATTAGGTTGTTGTTGACCGCCCAAAGTCCCCAAAAATAATTGATTATGGCAATCATTCTTTTTATTTTTATTTCACTTATGTTTTTATATATTGATATAAATATTTTTATATCCACATTATTTTCATCTATGAAAGATGCTATATCCCAATATTTATTAGAAAATCTACAATACTCAAAATCTATTAACTTAATTTGATTATCTTTTACTAAAATATTTTCTTTTGTAAAATCCCCATGTATTAATACCTTTTTTTTGTTTATCAAAATCTTTTATATATTTCATTATAAATTTTCTATAAGGTTTTTCTAATTTTATTGATTTAGGCATTTTTTCATATTTCAAAATTATGTCTTTTATCAAAATTTTATCTATTCTATATACTTTTTTAAATTCTATTTTATGTATTTTTTTTAATATTTTAATAAATTGCTTTATTTCATTAACATTATTACCATTAAAATATCTGCAATTATCCATATAATTACTTATTTTAAATTCTTTGCCTATAAAATGAGTTTCTGGTGTGATATTAAAATTTTTTATTATGTTATTTACTTGTATTTCATTATTTCTATTTGTTAAACTTTTAGAATTATTAATTCTAAAAACTTTTTTATTATTACCTATATTTACTAAAAAATTTTTATTACTCCAACCATCACTAATTTTGACTTTGTTTTTATTTACCAATAATAATTGTTTGATAATAGAATATTTTGTTATGATTTTTGCATTAATTAATTCTTCTAATCGGCAAATTTCTTGACTACTATTATGTATATTTTTTGTTTTATTGTTTTTAATTAATAATAAATTATTTAAATATATTTTATTATCTTTCAAATATATATTATCATTTATAATCAATAAATAATTTTCTTTTTTAAAATTTTTATTCTTTAAAATTTTTACTTTTTTATATTTTTTTGCTAAATAGTTAAAATTTTCACTCATAAAATTGGTTATAATATCTATATTTTTTATATACCTTTTATTTGTTAAATAATCTAAAAAATATTCAATTAATGGCTTATTATTTATTTTTAAAAGAGATTGTGGCAAAAATTCTGTGAATGGTTGCAAATTTTGATTTATACCATCTGCTAATATTATTACTTTCATAATTTTATTTATTTATTAGCAATACTAATATAATCATACAAAAATTATTTATTGTCAATTTTTATTATAATTTTATTGTTTTTTTAAATTAAAGTAATATTGTGTATTTAAGGCTAATTTTTTTAAAAATAATGATTTATAAAAATGTTTTAGAGTGTATAGGACACACACCTTTGATTGAGTTGAATAAAATTAATAAAACTCAAAGCAGAGTTCTTGTTAAAGCTGAATTTATGAATCCTGGTGGAAGTATGAAAGATAGACCAGCTTTAAATATGATTGAAGAAGCAGAAAAAAGTGGTGCTTTGAAAAAAGGACAAACTGTTATGGAAGTTACAAGTGGTAATACAGGAATTGGGCTTGCCATGGTTTGTGCTGTTAAAGGCTATAAATTCAAAGTTTTAATGTCTGTCGCAAGTAATCCTGAAAGACAAAAAATATTAAAGGCTTATGGTGCAGAATTAGTACTTGTCCCACAATGTCCTACTAGCACACCTGGTGTTTCAAATGAAGATGATTTTGCAAAAGTTAAAGAATATGGGGAAGAATTAGCAAAAGATCCTAATATATTTTATGTTAGACAATTTACAAATGAAAACAATTCAAAAGCTTACGAAAAAACATTAGCAAAAGAAATTGTAGAACAACTTGGAAAAAGCCCTGACTATTTTACAGCTGTTGTTGGTACTTCTGGAAATTTTATAGGTACAGCAACTGGTTTAAAAGCTATTAGCAAAGATACAAAGTGTATTGTTGCAGAATCCGAAGGTATGGAAGTTATTGCTGGAAAAGAAATCAAAAGAAAATCCACAAAATTACAAGGTGCAGCACATATTGTAGTTCCTAAATTATGGAAATCAGAAGTAAATGATGGAGTTGTAGTTATATCAGATGAAGAAGCTAAAATGTGGGCTAATAAACTTGCAAAAGAAGAAGGTTTACTTGTTGGTTATACATCTGGTGGAAATGTTGCAGCAGCTATGAAATTAGCAGAAAAAGCAAAACCAGGTAGTACAATTGTTACATTATTACCAGATAGTGGTTCTAGATATTTTGCTAGTGATTTATTTGCTGAATAAAAATATTAAATATACAAAAATTTAAAGGGCTTTTAAAGCCCTTTTTTCGTATAATCTAAAATCCCAGTCTAACTGGGGGTTTTAGATTACAAAAAGTAACCCACCAGCTTAGCTGGTGGTTCTTCATTTTCGGGCATAGCCCTAATACTACTAGCAGCACCTCTAGG
>CALXVQ010000003.1 GCA_944392135.1 uncultured Rickettsiales bacterium | reverse complement strand
TTGGCTTTATTAATTTTATAGAGACTATAATAGACTTTTATTCTTGCAATGACAGCCAAGAATAATGAGATTGCCACAAACCTTCGGTTCTCGCAATGACAGTGTGTAGGTATTGCCACGAGTTGCAAGCAACTCTCGCAATGACAAGCTAACAATAACAAGATTAGCGCTCCTTCTACAAAGTCTTGTAATGACAGTGTGGGTTGGGTGTGGTGGTTGCCATACCGAGATTGCCACGGCTTTTTCAAAGCCTCGCAATGACAAGTCCCATAATCGCAATAACAGCTCTATAATTTGCAATGACAGTGTGGAGGTATTGTCATTACAAGCAAAGCGAAGCAATCCACAACCATTAATAGTCAATATAAAAACAGAAAAGAAAAAGAATTCACTCTACTGCGGTGTGGGGTCTCCTGACCCCATACCAAAGGCTTTCAAATAGTGAAGTTTTACAAGATTAATTTGTGAATTCAATTTTTGATAGCATTTGGTGTCGGGTAAGATACCCAACACCACGAGAGTTGTCGCCATACTGAGATTGCCACGGCTTTTTCAAAGCCTCGCAATGACGAGCCTAGAATAATGAGATTGCCACGAATTGCAAAAGCAATTCTCGCAATGATGGTGTATGGGTGCTGTCTTTTGCTCTCTTCGTCATTGCAAGGAGTAAAACAACGAAGCAATCTACAAACCACCATTCATCCCTCTTTGTCATTGCGAGACTTCGTAGAAGTCGTGGCAATCCACAAACCACAAAAAAGTCAATACAAAAACAGAAAAGAAAAAGAATTATTTACTATTCATCAAGCCAAAGAATTAATTTTTAATGAAATATGAATTTTCAATTTTGATCCTCACTTCGTTCGTTTCGCACTTTGTGGGACGACAAGCTAAAATGATTATACAAACATATCATTTTCCCACTTTGTGCTTCAATTTTCATTTCTTATGTATTAATTTTCAATTTTCAATTTTTAATTTTTTCTCAACCCCCCTGTTGCTTCGCAACTTCCCCCCTTACAAAGGGAGGCAAACCCCATAAGCCACCAATAACAAGCACAAAAACAGAAAAGAAAAAGAATTCCATGAATTACTAATTATATCCTATACTGAGATTGCCACGAGTTGCAAGCAACTCTCGCAATGACGAGTTTGTGTGTGTTGTCATTGCGAGACTTCGTAGAAGTCGTGGCAATCCATAAACCACTATTTTTTATTCATTCACAGAAAAGAAAAAGAATTCACTATTATTTAATAAACCAAAGAATTAATTTTCAATTTTCAATTTTTAATTTTCAATTTCTCTCTCAACCCCCCTGTTGCTTCGCAACATCCCCCCTTACAAAGGGAGGTAAACCCACACAAGCCACAAAAAGTTAATACAATATAAAAACCCCTTTATAAAGAAGGGGTTTTGAATTTAATATTTATTTTAGTAAAACTAAATTTTCATTAATTCATCAGGAGTTAAAATAATTTCTTCTGTATCAGCTTTACTTGCTATAAAATCAATAACTTTATCTTCAAGTAAGCTTCCTGTGATTTGATTTAAAGCTGGTTTGTTTTTTAAATAAAAATCAACAATCATTTGCTCTTGTCCAGGCATTGCACTAGCTCTTTGTCTAATTTCTTCAATAACTTCTGCTTCTTGAACTTGGATGTTATTTTTTTTGCCAATTTCAGATAAAATTAAGCCAAGTTTAATAGATTCTTCAGCATTTTGTTCAACTTCTTTTTTCTTCTTGTCTTTTTCTTTATCATCTTTGAATTTATTAGGATTATTTTTCATATCTCTTTCAGCTTGTGCCCATTGTCTATTAAATTCTTCTTCAACTATATTCTTAGGTAATTCAACTTTGACATTCTTTTTAAGCCATTCAAATATATCTTCTTTTAATTTATTTCTTGTTGTTTTTGTGTATAAAGAAGTTAATTCTTTTGTAATTGCTTCATTTAATTTTTCAATACTTTCTAAACCTAAATTTTCTTTAACAAATTCATCTGTAATATCTTGTTTTTCAGCTGTGCTTACAGAATGAACTTTTACTTCAAAAACCGCTGGTTGTCCAGCTAATTTTTCACTGTGATAATTTTTTGGGAAAGTAACTTTTACTTCAACTTCATCACCAGCTTTTTTGCCAAGTAATTGATCTTCAAAAGTATCTATAAAGCTTTTGCTACCAAGTTCTAAATCATAATTTTCGCCTTTGCCACCTTCAAATGGTTCTCCATTAAGTTTACCAAGAAAATCAATTTTTACTTTATCGCCATTTTTGGCTTGATATTCTTTGTCTTGTTCAACCCATTTTGCAAAATTCTTTAAAATTCTATCTTTTGCTTTGTTAATTTCTTTATCGTTTACTTCTGCTTTTTGTTTTTTTAATTTAATTTTTTCATATTTGATTTCTGGAATTTCTGGAAATAAATTTAAAGTAGCTTTAAATTCAAAGTCTTTATCCATTTCTAAAACTTTAACCTCAATTTGTGGTCTACTGATTAAATTATATTTGTTTTCATCAATTATTTGATTAATTGTTTTTTCAACTAAATTTTCTGCTGTTTCGGACAATATTAATGCAGAATATTTATTTTTGATGACATTTAAAGGAACTTTTCCTTTTCTAAAACCATCTATTTTTAAGGTTTTTTGTTGTTTTTCTAATTCTTTATTCATTTCTTGATTAAATTCATCAAGTGGAACTTTAATTTCAAACTCTAATTCTAAGTTTTTATCAGATATTTTTTTAATATTAGTCATTTTTTTCCTTTTTATATTAAAATGGTGCGGGTAAAGGGACTTGAACCCCCATGCCTTACGGCAATAGATCCTAAGTCTATCGCGTCTACCAATTCCGCCATACCCGCTGTTAGCATATTTTCTTTCAATATGTAATAGTTTAAAGCAAGAAAATTAAATATCAATTAATATTTAATAAAATTTTATTTTTTTATAATAAAAATCTTGACTTTAAAAATCTTCCTATTTATCATATAAAACATGCAATGTTTATGAGCTTGTTAAAATAGCTAAGATATTGTATTGAGTTCGTAGCTCAGTAGGTAGAGCACATGACTTTTAATCATGTTGTCGCGGGTTCGATTCCCGCCGGACTCACCATCTCATTTATTTAATTTTTTAATTTAATTTAGTAAATTTGCACTTTTCAGTTTGATATATTATTATGTTATAAAATATATAACAATTATCAATTGTTATTAAAACAAGTAGTAATCTTAATTATATCTTGGATTTTATGAATAGATGGTGACCCCTACGGGATTCGAACCCGTGTTGCCAGGATGAAAACCTAGTGTCCTAACCACTAGACTAAGGGGTCAACTTTTGTTATTATAATAATATATTTTTTTATTGTCAACAAAAAAATTCAATATTAATATTTTTTTTATATGAAATTTTTTTATTGAAAAATAAACAATATATGATATAATTGTATTAGTTAATTATATTATTTTTTATGGCACAGAAATATACAAAAGAAGAAGTTATCAATCAAATTAATTCTGCTCTTGATAGTTATAATCAACATATCAATATGTCTAAAAAAGATATGTATAAAAAAACATCAGGGAACGATGAGTTGGTTGTTAGAAATAATACAAAAAAACTAAAAAAAGCAGAAAAAAATGAAAAAAAATATGACACAGATAATTATGAAATATATATAAAAAATGTTTTAGATAGCCTTCAAGCACCTGGTGCAGATCAATTACAGTGGACAAAAGTTATACAAAATACATGCGGTACAGCTAATAATTTATTAATTTTAATTAAAGATAAAAAACATCAATTAGCTATTTCTAAAAATCCAGAAGAGAAAGAACGAATTAATGTAGAATTACAAGAAGAGCTAAAATCTTTAAAAAAACTTAAAGAGATGATAGAGGCTCAAAAAGTATTACAAGAACTAGAAAGAAAGCAATTAACTATTGCTAATCAAAAACTTGAAGAATTTAAACTTAATGAATTAATTCTTATGGCAAAATTTTTTACCTTTCCAGTTAAAGTTGCGATAAAAGGTATTGTTGATAAAATAAAAGAAAAAGAAAAAAAGAAAGAAAAAGAAAAAATATTACAAGAACAAGAAATGTTTAATAGTAAAGTTAAAAATACATCAAAAGATCCTGTATTTTTACCAAATAAAGATGAAATTGGTATAAAATCTTCAACTTTATCTGTAATAAAAACAGATGCAAGTGAAATAAATTCTTCAAAATATGATCCAACAACATTATTTGATAAAAAAGAAAAAGAGAATAAAAGTAAATCTTCTATTATATTATCTGCAATATCAGCAGTAAGTGATAATCCTATAAGTTTTGGCCCAAGTGAAGAAAGTAAAGTAAAGAGTATTATATTATTACCAGCACATAAAATAGTAGTAATAGAAAAAGATACATCAAAAAATAAAAAGAATAAAAAACAGAAAAAAGCAACACTTAAACAAAACGATAATGAAGTCTTATCTGCTAATGTAGATGGAAAACAATTCATAGTTTATAAAAAGGTAAAAGGTAGTCAAGGTTATGAACTTGTTAGACATGGCGATATTACAAAAGAACAATTATCTAGTGGAACATATATTTTATCACCTATAACCAAAGATAGCAGAGACATAATGTTTAAAGACGAATTTAAAGACAATCATTTTACACTTAAAGTAAAGAAAGGACAAAAAATTAAATTAGGTGAGAACTTTACAGAAGAAATTACAGAATATAAAGGCACAACTTATGAACCACAACAAGTTATTCAAGGACAAAGTCTTGCTTATGCAAAATCTCCAACAATGCTTCCAGATAGAAAGGGTTATGGCAGAGGAAAACATACAAGATAATATAAATATTTATATTATATAACCACTTGCTACAACCCTTGCATTATCATAAAAGCAACATACTTGTCCTTTTGATATGTTTCTAGATGGTTCTAGCAAATGCACTTCTGCTTCGTTGTTATCATAAAAAATAACTGTTGCTTTGCTAGGACTATTTGTAGATCTTAATTTTACAAAAAATTCGTATTCTTTATTATATTTTAAAGATAAATCTAAAAAATTTAGATTATTTATTTTTAAGTCTTTTTTATATAAATCTTTTTCACTTCCAACATAAACTATATTATTTATAGGGTCTAAACTTATAACAAACAATGGTTCTTTATAACCAATACCAAGTCCCTTTCTCTGTCCTTGTGTATAATTTATAATGCCATTATGTGTTCCTAATTTTGTACCATTAATATGTATTATATCTCCCTTTTTATTAGAATAATATTGAGATATAACACTTTTATAATCTTTACCTTGCATAAAGCATATATCTTGACTTTCTGGTTTATTTGCTACAACTAAACCAATTTTTTCAGCAATTTTCCTAACTTCTGTTTTTTGTATGTTTTCTAATGGAAATTTAATATATTGTAAATATTCATATTTTAATTGACTTAAAAAATAACTTTGATCTTTAATTTCGTCAGCACTTTTTTCTAGCCAATAAATACCATTATAATTTGTAATTTTTGCATAATGTCCTGTTGCTAAATAATCAGCACCAATTTTTTCTCTAAAATCTAATAATTCTTTAAATTTTACTTCTCTATTACATTTTACACAGGGATTAGGAGTTTTTCCATGTATATAATCATCAACAAAATATTTTATAACTTTATTTTCAAAATTTTCATTACAATCTATAACTGTATGTTTAATATTAAATTGTTCGGCAACCTTTTTAGCATCAATAATAGTCTTAGCATCGCAAAAATTTCCAAAATTAAGTGTAATACCTTCAACATCATAGCCATATTCAAGTAGTTTATAAACAACTACTGAGCTATCTACACCACCAGACATTGCAACTAATACTTTTTCTTTCATAAGCTCATTATTTATTATTTTCATCTTTTACTGTTGATTTTACCACTTTGGCAACTTTCTTTCTATATTTTAGACTATCCATTATAATATTATTTATTAAAATATTTGTACTACTATCTTTAATACCACCTAAACTATATAATCTAGTCCAATCAGACATTAATAACCTATCAACACTTGTTTTTGAAATATTAATTTGTGATAAATCAGTTAAATATTTAAAAAATGACATATCCCTAATTTGTACACAATTTTCAACAGAAATAGATTTTAATTTTTTACAAAATCTTAAAGGCGAAATATCTGCTAAACTAAGACAATTATTTGCAGAAAATTCTTCTAAATTAGTACAATATTGGAATGGAGAAATATCTCTTAATTTTTTATTATAATTTGATTCAAAACTTGTTAAAGATTTTAATTCTTTTACAACAGAAAAATCGCCAACCATCATTTCAATTCTTCCGCCTCTTGGTGTTGCAGTGCCACTTAGATTTAATTTTTGTAATTTTTCCATTTTGTGAAGTGGCGAAATATCTAAAAGATTTGAATTTGTGCCTAAATTTAATGTTTTTATTTCTGTCATATTTTCTAATGGTAATAAATTATTTATAATATTACCACCTAATTCAAGATCAGACATTTGAGTCATATTACTAAAATAATCTAATTTTCTAATTAATCTATTTCTCAAACCTAAAAATTTCATTTTTACCAATTTTTCAAAATAAGATAAATTTTGTTCTGTTAAAGCTAATGGTGAAAATTCCATTGCAAATGACTCAATATTCTCTAAATTTTGTATAGGACTTAAATCTTCTATTTTTAAGAAATTTAGATTTAAATGTACTAATTTAGTTAAATTTTTAATAGGTTCTAAACTTTTTATACCAGTACAAGAATCTAAATCTAACATTCTAATTTCTGTTAAGCCTTCAATACCTTCTAAACTTGTAATAGAAGAACAAGCCCATAATACTAAATCATGTAATTTAGGAAATTTATTTAAAATTTTAATATCTTTAATTTTTAATAATTTTAAAGATAAAACTTCTAGATCAGGAAAATCTGGTATATTGTCTATACTTTCAATACCTAATAAGCTTAAATTTAATACTTTAAGCTTTTTCATATTAGACAATAAAGATAAATCATAAAAATTTCTACATCCTGAAATATCTAATTGTTCTAAATTTTCTAATTTTGTCAAAGGAGTAAAATCATCCAACATATTACAACAAGATATATCCAAATATTTCATATCTGGATTTTTATTTACTAATTCCGCAAAATCGCTATTTCTGCCATATTTATTGAATTTTACAATAGGACGATCTAACACTCTACATTTAAGATCATATGCAATCTCAATTGGCCTTGTTGTTGTTAAGGCTACAATTTCAGAAAAATCTGGTTGCTTTTCTTCTACTTTTTCTTTTTTTACATTATTTTTATCTTTTTCTGTATTAGTATTTGATTTATTTTTTGTTGATTCCAGTGCTTTTTTTATACTATCAAGCAAGTCATTAGCACTACTGTTGTGATTTTCTTTTTTATTTGTTTGATTTGTATTATTACTATTTTCATTTTTTGAAATATCAACTTTATTTTGTGATTGTGTTTGTGGTTGTTTTTGTTCTGGTATTTGTTGTTTTTGTTCCTGTGCTTGTTTTTTAGCTTCCATCTGTTGTCTAATCTTTTTATACTTTTCACTTTTGCTAACTTTTGCAACCTCAATATTTGTATACATATTGCTAAATGCTTTTCTCATCCCTTCTAAACTAATATCATCATCATCTTCATTTTCATATTCATAATCATTATATTTTGTTTTACTAATATGTTCCTTTTTCTTTTCTATATCTTTTTTTGGTTCTTCTTTTTGAATTTTTTGTGTGTTATTACTTTCTTTCTTATATTTACCAGAAACCATATCAAGAAGTTCGTTGTTTATTTTCTCTTGTTCTGTGTTTTTGCTATCTATA
The DNA here is from genome assembly GCA_944392135.1 of uncultured Rickettsiales bacterium. GTDB lineage: Bacteria > Pseudomonadota > Alphaproteobacteria > Rickettsiales > UBA1997 > CALXSC01. Next base: position 114,154 of record CALXVQ010000003.1, on the reverse strand, counting down.
TTGGTTATTTTTTTATCTTCTTTTATTTCTGTTTTTATTTCTTTTTTTATTTCTGGTTTTACTTCGTCTTTTATGTCTGATTTTTTTTGTTCTAATTGATTTTTATTATTTATATCAGTTTGTTTTTCTTCTAAAAAATCATCAGTATTACTATCATTATCTTCCATAAAATCTTCAAAAATATCTTTTTCATATCTAGAATTCTTTTTGCCAAAAATATCTTCAACTTTTACATCTGTATCAATTACATATCCTCTGCTTTGTTCTTTTTCTTCTAATAATTTTTGTTTTCTTAATTTATATTCTTTAATTCTTGCCTTTCGTTCTTTTGTACTTAATTTATTGTGATTATCTCTTGTATTTTGCACAGAATTATCATTAGCATTTTGTTTATTACTTTTATCAATATTTTCTAACAAATTATTTAATTCTTTCGCCTGTGTTTCACCATTATCTAAAAGAAATTCATCATCGTTTATTTCTATATCATTTTCTTTTATATTTTGTGAAGGTATATTGGATATAATATTTTTTTTATCAGTTGTCTTTAATAAATCATTTTTATTCTCCGAAACTTTATTTGATTCATTCTTTAAAATACTTGTATTATTGGTATTTGTTGAATTTTTTGATATATTTTGTTTATTTTGTGTTTGTATTGATTGATTTTTTACAATATTGTTATTTATTTGTTTTTCTACATTATTATGCGAAATATTTGAATTATTTACTTTTTTTGTTTCATTTATTTTATTTTCATTATTTTTAAAAATTTTATTTTGATTATTGCTTTGTTGAAAATCTTTATTATTAATAATTTGTTGTTTATTATTTAATATTTGGTTATTTGGTTTATTATTATTTAAATTTTTATTGATATTTTGATTTTCTGTATTTTTTAATAAAGTATTATTATTGTTTTCAATAATTTTCTGTTTATTTTGATTATTTAATATTGTATTATTATGTTTTTCTTCTATTTTTTTTTGATTGTTTGATATTTTATTTATTATATTAATCTGTTTTTGTTCTACTTTTGGCTCTGCCTTTTGTTCTACTTTTGTTTCTGGTTTTGGTTCTGGTTTTTGTTCTACTTTTGGTTCTACTTTTGGTTCTACTTTTAGCTCTGGCTTGCTTTCTTCCAATTTATTATCTTCTACACTATTATCATCTTTTCCCATTCTCATAGTCCTAGACATAGGAATTTTTCTATCTCTAACAATAAGTCCATCATCAGTAATTTCATCTAAAAATTTTTTAAATATTGAAGACATAGGCTACTAAATTAATTATCAATAATAGTATAATTAAATAAAATAAAAAATCAAATTATAATTCTTTACCAATAATTTTTACTTCCCATTCTAAATTTAGACCCAATTTATCTTTTGCATCTTTAATTATAGAATTTCCTAAATTTTCAAGATCTTTTGCTTTTGCAGTACCTGTATTTACCATAAAATTAGCATGTTTTTCTGACATCTTAGCACCATTAATTTCTTTATTTTGATAACCTAATTCTTGCACAATTTTCCATGCTGGTTTATCTGGTAAGTTCTTAAAAGTAGAACCGGCAGTTTTTACTCCATGTGGTTGTGAATTTAATCTTTTTTCTTGCATTTCTTTAAATGTTTTTTCTATGTCTGCTTTTGACATATTTTTTGTAGTTTTAAATTTAGCTTTCACAAAGATAAGATTTTCTGGTAAATTATTTTTTCTATATTCAAAATTACATTCTTCTGCTGTGTATGTTTTTAAATTGCCATTAAAATCTATTGTATCCACAGAAATTAAAATATCTTTTATTTCTTTACCATAACAGCCAGCATTACCCCTAATAGCTCCACCAATGGTTCCTGGTATAGTTCCTAAAAATGTAAAATTGTCAATAGAATTATTTTTTGCAAAATTAAATATTTTAGAATTTAAAGCTCCACATTCGGCAACTAAAATATCATTTTCAAGATAAACATTTTTAAAATTATTTTTTAATATTATTACAACACCATCAATTCCCCCATCTCTAATTAATAAATTGGAACCACCACCAATAATATTGATTAATATATTTTTATCTATATTATTTAAGAAGTGTCGTAAGTCCTCAATATCATATGGTTCAAATACTACATCGGCTTTACCACCAACATTGAACCAAGTATATTGTGCTAATTCTTTATTAAAAAATATTTTTCCTTTAACTTCTGGTACTTTTATCATAATTTTATTTATTTGTTATTGATTTAACAATATCATCAAGCTTACTAGCAACTTTTTCTGCAATATAAGTATTATTAACTAAATTATAAGCATTTTTTGATAATGTTTTACTTAATTCAAAGTTATTTAATAATTCCTGCATCTTCTTTGTCAGTTCAGAAGAATCACCAGCTTCAAAAATTAATGCTGAATTTTTACCAGATAAAATTTCATTAGGTCCTTCTGCATTTGACGATATTATAGGTTTACTATACATCATACCTTCTAATAAAACTATACCAAAAGATTCTTCTTTTGATGGAACCACAAAAATATCTATATCATTAAAAAATTCTGTCTTATTCTCAACCCAACCTAATAGTTCAATTTTTTTATTTAATCTATAATAATCTATGAGATATTTTATTTTTTTATATTCATCAATATATTTTTTTTGTGGTGTACCACCAATTTTTGCCTTAAAATCAATATTACTATTATTCAATTTTGCACAAGCTTGAATAAATGTTGTAAAACCCTTTGCTGGTTCAAATCTACCTAAAATACCAAATATTGGAGGATTAAAATATTCTTTAATTTCTTTATAAGGAAGTTTATATGATAAAAAATTAGGAACCACAAAAATTTTATCTTCTGGAAAACCGGATTTTACAAAAATCTTTTTTTGATATTCTGTAATAGAAAAAAGATAATCTGCTTTTTTTATTAATGTTGTTTTAGGATTATGACAAACTAAAACAACCGGTATATGTAAAATTTTCCCAATAAAACTAAATAATGAAATAACTTTTCTGCTTTGAACTATAATAATATCCGGTTTAATAAGAAAACTTTTAATAAAAAAATATAAAAATGATAAAGAATATGGTTTGATAAAAAGTGATGGTAAATATTTAATATTATCTAGATTTTTTAATTTTCCTTTAATTCGTCCTCTTTTATCATACATAGCAAATACTTGATGTCCTTTTGAGGCAAAAGCTTCGTTATAATCTACAAAAACTTGTTCTACACCCCCGAGAATTCTGCTAGACATTATATTAAGTATTTTCATTTTTAAGACAGATAATTTTACTGATATAATATTATAAGCCAACACTTAAAAGTCAATTTAATTTCACTTTATTTTAATATGTTTTTCACATAGATCTTTGATGGGACATTTTTCACATTCTGGTTTTTTTGCTTTACAAATATATCTTCCTAACATAACTAACCAATGATTAACATATTTTATGTAATTTTCTGGAATAACTTTATATAATTGCATTTCTGTATCTAGTACATTATCAGCTTTTACTAAACCAATTCTATTAGATACCCTAAAAACATGAGTATCAACAGCTATTGTTGCTTTGTCAAAAACTATATTTAATACAACATTTGCTGTTTTTCTGCCAACACCTGGCAAACTTTCTAGCCCTTCTCTATCTTTTGGAATTTGAGAATTATATTTTTCAATTAATATTTTTGATAATTCAATAATATGTTTTGTTTTTGTATTATAATAATTTAAGGACTTTAAATATGATTTTAATTTTTCTTCACCTAATGCTAAAATTTTTTCTGGTGTGTCTGCAATTTTAAATAATTCTTTTGTAGCTTTATTTACTCCATTATCAGTAGCTTGTGCTGATAATAATACAGCCAATAGTAAAGTATAATCATTAAAATATTTTAGTTCAATTATTTCGTTTCGTGTATAATAATTTTCTAAAATATTAAAAATTTCTTTAATTTTTTTCTTATTCATTTTAGTATAATTGGGCCTCTGCTTCTGATCTTGATATTACACCATCACCATTAATATCCATTATTAAAAAGTTTTCAATGTCAAAATTAAGTTTTTCTTGAAAACTAATTTTTCCATCTTTGTTTTTGTCCATTTTGTCCCAAAATTCTTTAATATACTCAGTATCATCGATATTTTTAATATTTGTACAATTACAATAATCTTTTATGCAATTATTTTTGCAAATATAGGTAAAAAATTCTTTTTTTGTTAAAATATCATCATTATTTTTATCCATTTCATTAAACTCATTTTTTGAAAATCTTTCAATATCTTTTTTATCAATTTGACCATTTTTATTAATATCTAGTTCTAGAAAATATTGTTCTAAATATATGCTATTATCATGAGTGTCATTTTCAATATCACTTTCAGCATAGGTAAAATTTATTATATAAAATACACTCAAAAATGCATGTAATAATATTTTTTTCATTTTTTGATTGATATTTTAATTATTAATATTATTATATATTATAGATATATTATTGTATATAAAATTTAAAAATCAATAAATTAATATAGCTATGGATAATAATACAGAAAATAAAAATATAAATAATGAAGATAATATTGGGGTTGAAAGTGTAGACGAGTCCGGTAATTCATATACAGAAGATGGTAATGCTATACAATCAATACCTGGTACCAGAAATTTTAAACCTGCAATAGGTGTTGTAGTTGTTTTAATTGTTATTTTATTAGCATATTTTTTCTTATGGAGAAGTATTGCTGCAAAAACAAAAAATGTTGTTGCTGATAGTTTGTCTGCATTTGAATACAAGAGTATTGGTGTTTCAGGTTTTCCTTTTTCAAAAAATGTAAAAATTAAAGACATTACTTTTGGTGGCAATAATCCATTTACAACTCAAAATAAAATTTCATTTGGTGAAATTGAAATTTCCAGTTTGATTTTTGGAGAATCTTTTAAAGTTAAATTTAAAGATATTCTTATAACAACACAAGATGATACAAAATATAATCTATTATACAATGGAAAACCTGTTGTAAATATTATATTTTATCAAGATGGAAGATTAAAATATTTTTCTTACAAAGATAATGGTTATAGAGTTACCAATGCTGATACAAACGAAACTTTATATACGGCTGGTGAATCAACTTTTAGTATAGATACTACTATTAATAACAATACTATTGATTATGCTATAACTGGATTATTTAAAGATATGCAAAATCTTGAATTAATTAATGTAGATAAAAATATTGATACAAAAAATGTTGTTCCTGAAAAGTTTAACTTAAATATAGATATTTCTAGTTCAATTACATTGGATAGTGCATATAATATATCTAATTATATCGTCAAAATTAATCTTTTTGATTTGCTTGGTGATGCTGGCAGTGGTATTCAAATTACAGGTGAAATTGTAAAAGATACAGATGATGTTTATTCTTATGGTAATATTGATATTGCATTATTAAATTATCAGGATGTATTAAAAACCTATAAAGAAAATATATTAAGTACAGAAAATTCTCAAGATATTGAGGTTCTTTTAGGTGATAAGGATATTGGTGAGTTTACGAAAATGGTAGATAATGTTTTTAATCAATTATCAACCTTAATATCACAAAATACTAAAACAACTGATAAAAAAGGTGTTATTTCTATTGTAAAACAAAAAAATACACCTGACTATTTCATAAATGGACAGAGTTTATATGGAGTTATACAAAATATATTATTAGTAGAATAAAATGAAAATTTTAGAACTTTATAAAAATTCTGCAAAAGAATTAGAACAACAAGGTATTTTAACATCAAAACTAGATGTTAAAATACTTTTATCTTATTTGTTAAATATAGATAGCAAAGAATTGATTATGTATTTTAATCAACATATAGAACAAAAATTTATAAATAGTTTTAATCAACTATTGAAAAGAAGACTTAATAGAGAACCTATTGCAAATATAGTAAATAAAAAATCTTTTTGGAGTTATGACTTTTTTGTAAATGAAAATGTTTTAACACCAAGAAATGATAGTGAAATATTAATTGAGGCTGTATTATCTAATTATAATAATATGCAAGAAGAATTAAAAATATTAGATTTAGGTACAGGTTCTGGCTGTTTAATTTTGTCATTGTTAAAGATGTATAAAAATGCTAGCGGTTTAGCTGTTGATATTAGTGAAAAAGCTTTAAAAGTTGCTAGACAAAATGCTGAAAATTTAAAAATTAATAATATAAAATTTTTAAAAAATAATTGGAATGATAATATTGAAGATAAGTTTGATATTATTATTTCTAATCCACCATATATTCCTACAAAAGAAATTAAAGAATTAGAACCAGAAGTTAATAAATTTAATCCATTATTAGCATTAGATGGTGGTGAAGATGGCTTAAATTGTTATAGGTATTTAGCTAAATCATTAGAAAAAAATTTAAAAGAAAATACAAAAATTTTTCTAGAAATTGGTAAAAATCAAGAAAAAGATATTGAAAAAATATTTAATGAAAATGGTTATGAATTATTAAAAATGTATAAAGATTTAGCTGAAATTAATAGAATTTTATGTTTTAAGAAAAAATAAAATTATTTTAAAAAAAGCTTGCAAATAAAAAAAGCATGTATAAAATTATCAAAGGTAATCCACGATAGCTCAGCGGTAGAGCAGTTGACTGTTAATCAATTGGTCGCAGGTTCGATCCCTGCTCGTGGAGCCATTCTTTAAAAATCAATCATTATTAAATATTTTTTGATTACTTTGCAAAATATAATCTATACCAGATTTTTCTGTTTTTAATTTTTCTTTTAATAAATTAAAATATTTAGCTGAATATATTGAATCAGCAGAATCAAATAATGCAGAATGCAATAATTTAAAATCATCAAAATGACAATTTACATGTAAAGGTAAACAATTATCTTTTGTAGTTTTACCACCCCTTGCAAATGGTTGTATGTGATGTCCTGTTAATGTATGAATTTTTGTAATATCAAGTGGTTTAAAACACATAGGGCAAATATAATTAAAATCTTCACAAGTTCTTAATATTTGATTTTTACTAAAACATCTAGCATTAACATTTTCTGTAAAATTAGATAAAAGTTGAGAATAACATCTATGCTTTGTGGCAATTTTTTTAATATGTTCTTCTGGTACCTTAAAATATTGAGCTAAAAATTTTAAAGAAACCGAATATTTTATCAAAAACAAAATTTCTTTTTCATACTCGTATTCTGTATTATCTTTACAACTATTTTCACATTTTTGTAAAAAATAATTTTGTATCTGTTCGGTATTTTTTATCAACCGTTCTTTTTGTTCTTCCTTTAAAAATTTTATTGTTAAATTTTTTGCCATCTCAAAACCCCTTCAATAATATTATAATGATTTATTTTTGAAAAACAAGCTTGAATTTTATTTATGCAATACTTCCTAAACATATAAAATTAACTAATCTTGCCTTTATGGTAATAAAAATTGACTATTAAAAATTTGTTTTTATATTAGAATTGTAAAGTATTTTGTTTACATTTTTGTAAAAAGTGGTATAATTTAGAAAAATAAAGGAAAAAATATGAAAAATAATATAAGAACCTATTTGGTTGGTTTTTTTAGTGGCTTTGGAAATATTTTTGCTTTTTGGGAAATGCCAAAATTTAAGGATGATAAAATACAAAATATTTCATTATTATCATTAGATGAAATGAATTTAAATAGTTTCAATAATTCATGGTATCAAGTAAATTTAAATTTAAAACAAGCTTGCAATAATATTGCTAATAAATATGGTTATAGAAATGAGCAACAAAGATAATAATAATCTACAAAAGAAACAAAATAATCAACTTTTAATACAACACCAACAAACTGTGTCAAGTCCACTTCCACCCCCTGAATGGCTAGAAGGTTTTGTCAAAGTTTATCCCAATGCTGCAAAAGAAATTTTTGAAGATTTTAAAAAAGTTAGTGAAACTAATAGAAAAATTTCTTTAAAAGTAGTGAATAACGAGACTGAAAAAATAAAATTACAATCTGAAGAATTAAAAATTATAAAATTATCACAATGGCAAGGATTTTTTGCTACTATATTAATCTTATTTTTAGCTACTTTTTGTGCATACATAGATCAAAAAGAAGTAGCATTAGGTTTTTTAGGAATATCTTTTATTGGAATAATACAAGCCTTAATTAGAAAAAAATAATTTTGTAGGTATAAAAAATATTTTGAATAAATATTGTCATAAATATATACTTAAATATTATACACAGTTTAGACACAGGAGTAATGGATATTTTAGACACAATTGATGATTGTTGTTGATTTTATTGGTAGCGAGACAGGGATTTGAACCCCGGACCCAAGGATTATGATTCCTTTGCTCTAACCAACTGAGCTATCTCGCCACTATACAAGATAAATAAATTATATTAATCACATTTTAAAAAGTCAACTTTTTTATTATATTGCTTGAAAAAAAATATTGTATTTGTAGAATATGCTTAGTGTTAATAAATATAATTTTATGAAGAAGAAAGTAAAAACAGTTGTTTTTCCTGTGGGTGGATTGGGAACTAGATTTTTGCCTGCTACAAAAGCAACACCTAAGGAAATGTTGTCTGTGGCTGAAAAGCCTTTAATTCAATATGCTTTTGAGGAAGCTGTTAATGCAGGTATTGAAAAATTTATTTTTATTACAGGAAGAAATAAAAATACAATAGAAGATCATTTTGACAACAATTATGAATTACAATCAAAATTAACAAAAGCCAGAAAAGAAGAATTATTAGAAAAAACAGTTAATTGGTTGCCACCAGCAGGGCAAATAATTTTTACAAGACAACAAGATACATTGGGTTTAGGACATGCTGTTTTATGTGCCGAAAAAATTGTTGGTGATGAACCATTTGCTGTTGTACTTGCTGACGAATTATTTTACGAAAAAAATTCAAACATATTAAAAAATATGATTGAATTATATGAGAATGAAGATGAAAAGACAAATATTGTAGCAGTACAAAAAGTTAAAAATAAAAAAGATGTTTCAAAATATGGTATTATTGATATTGCCGAAGATAAAGGCAATTATTTAAAAGTTAAAGGTATGGTTGAAAAGCCTAAGGTGGAAGAAGCTCCTTCTGACTTTTCTATGGTTGGAAAATATATTTTTGAACCTGAAATTTTTAAATATTTAAAAGAAATACAACCAGGAGTTGGTGGTGAAATTCAACTTACCGATGCCATAAAGGAAACAATAAAGGACTATAATAATTATGCCTTTATTGCAAACGAAGAAAGATTTGATTGTGGTAGTTTAGAAGGTTATTTAAAAGCAAATATCACATTTGCCTTAGATAACGAAAAAACAAGAGAAAAAACGAAGGAGATTATAAAAGAATTTTGCGAAAAAATTTCAAAATAATTTTATCAATTTAGTGTTGACAAAAAATCAACACTAAATTTTTATAATTTTTCTTGACTTATATAAAAATAATCTGTATTATTGAATGCGGAGAGGTGGCCGAGTGGTCAATGGCAGCAGACTGTAAATCTGCCCGCGTGAGCGTTCGAAGGTTCAAATCCTTCTCTCTCCACCATTTAGGTCAAATGCCAACTTTATGTTGGCTTTTTTTATATCTATAATTTTTATGAGTTTTTTAACATAAAATAGTATTTATTTTTCGCATAAAAATAATTTACTTGATTAATCTATTAAATAATGAATTTTAATTTTTATTGATTTCCATGGGCTTTTCAAACCTTTACGATGAGGATTCCATAATTGCAATGACAGTGTGGGGACATTGCCTCCCTTCGTAAGGGGGGAAGCGACGAAGTCGCAGGGGGGTTGAGTATTGTTGTTTAATTCAATTATTAATACAATATGATGGTTGCCATACCGAGATTGCCACGAACCTTCGGTTCTCGCAATGACAAGCCAAGAATAATGAGATTGCCACGAGTTCTATAAACTCTCGCAATGACGAGTTTGTGAATACTACCCTTTGTCCCTTCGTCATTGCGAGGAGTGAAACGACGAAGCAATCCACAAACCACAAACCACTACCAAGAAATAAAAAATAGAAGAATTCTATGAATCATAATTATGTCTCATATCGAGATTGCCACGGGCTTTTCAAGCCCTCGCAATGACAGTGTGGGTTGGGTGTAATGGTTGCCATATCGAGATTGCCACGGCTTTTTCAAAGCCTCGCAATGACAGTTTTATAATTGCAATGACGGTGTGGGGACATTGCCTCCCTTCGTAAGGGGGGAAGCGACGAAGTCGCAGGGGGGTTGAGTATTGTTGTTTAATTCAATTATTAATACAATATGATGGTTGCCATACCGAGATTGCCACGAACCTTCGGTTCTCGCAATGACAAGCCAAGAATAATGAGATTGCCACGAGTTCTATGAACTCTCGCAATGACGAGTTTGTGAATACTACCCTTTGCCCCTTCGTCATTGCGAGGAGTGAAACGACGAAGCAATCCAAAAAATACTAACAATATATTCTTTTAAATAATAGGATAAATTTCACAATATGATAAAATAATTTATAAATTATTAATAAAAATAATTAATATGTGTTAGATAGAAATAAATAACTTAATGAAATAGATTTTTAAATATATTGAAAAATAAAAATAATATTATATTAATTAAAATATAAATAATTTTAAAGAAATAATATGAATATAAAAAATATATCAATGGGAAAAAAAGTTCCTGACGAAGTTAATGTATTTATTGAAAATTCAGCAAATGCATTACCTGTAAAATATGAATTAGATAAAGAAAGTGGTGTTTTATTTGTTGATAGATTTGTTGCTACACCTATGCACTACCCTTGCAGTTATGGTTTTGTTCCTAATACATTATCAGAAGATGGCGACCCAGTTGATGTTTTAGTTATCGCAGAATTTCCAATTCAACCGGGAAGTGTTATTCCTTCAAAACTTATTGGTGTTTTAGTTATGGAAGATGAAAAAGGTATGGACGAAAAATTACTTGCTGTGCCTACTGTTAAAATGAATTCTGAATATTCACATTATAATGAATTAAAAGATATTCCAGAAGTTCTTTTAAACAAAATTAAACATTTCTTTGAACATTACAAAGATTTAGAAAAAGGAAAATGGGTTAAAATTACAGGCTTCAAAGATGCTAGTGATGCTAAAAAAATTATGAATGAAGCTATTGAAAGAGCTAAAAAATAATTTTATTTTTATCTTATTTATTATATATTCACCCATAAATATGGGTGAATTATTTTCACAAGGAGTAAAATATGCAAAAGAGAGATGATGAATATTTTATGAGTTTAGCAGAAGAAGTTGCTAATAATTCAAAAGAAATTGGTACACATGTTGGTTGTGTTGTAGTTAATAAAGAAGGAGATATTGTATCAAAAGGCTTTAACTATTATATTGTTGGTGATAATTCTCCATATATGTCATATCTCAAACCTGCAAGATATTTATTATCAGTACATGCAGAAATGAATGCATTAGTTCATACTCAACAACCATTTAAGGACTGCACAGTTTATGTAACTCATGCAAGTTGTGATAATTGTTTTAAACATCTTGTCGCTTGCGGTGTAAAAGAAGTTATATATAAATATCCATCCACAAAAAATAAATTTATAGATGAAGACAGAAGAAATGCAATTATTAGAATGATGAAAGCTAGTGGAGTTATTCATAGGAATATAAATGGCACTAGCTTCGAAGACGAAATATTATAATATAATTGTTTATTAATTTCATTTATTTATATAAATATATCTTATATAATTATATTACTTTGCTCCATAATCAATTAAATAACCAATAAATTCAAAGGCTTCATTAGCCTTCTGTTTTTTACTATGTAATTTAATAATATTAGATTGAGTAATTTCTAATGGTGTTTGATTGGTCTTTAAATCTTTTGCCATCATATATGCCCCCTTTTCTATTTCTGTTTTTGCTTTTTTATAATCATTTATTTTTAATGCTTCAAATAATGCATTATCTTTACTTTTTTGTATATCAGTATCTTTAATGGTGTCATAAATTAAGTTAGCAATTTCTGTTTGTTTTTTTACCGTAGCATAAAATAATATAACTCCACAAATTAAAAAATTAAAATTATTTTCTATTAATTTTTGTATAGCTTTTACATTGCCTTCGCTTACAGCATAATATGCTATTGTATGCATACTACTATCTATTGATTCAAAAGGTAAATATCCTTTTTCCATATCTTCTATTACCATATCTACATTTTGAAAACCCATATCATTATTTGATAAATAAATATGTGTTGTTCTAGATGGCAATGATGTCAAAATATTTCTAACAGAAATAATATTTTTATCATCAATATTAAAAGAATTATTATTAAATTGAATTAATTTTTCATTTATATCTATTATATGAATAATATTATTATCGGTTTTTTGTCTTAAATATAAAACTTCATTTACATTTTGATTAATATTCTCAACTATTTTTAGTATTTTTGTTTCATTATCATATGAATAAATATAATATTCACTTAGTATTTTTGATATATTAAAATTATTTTCTTTATGCATAAATGAAAAAATTATTATATGTAAGTATTGTAGTATTTAGAATAAACTAATCAAGTAAAAAATTTAATCAATAATATAAGGGTTAGCAATATTCATTATTTTTAGAATTTCTATTTCCATAGCTTCCATTTTTTTTCTTTCATTCTCTTTAATATGATCATATGTAAATAAATGTAGATAACTATGAACTAACATATGAATAAAATGATTTAAAAAAGTTTTATTTTGTTCTTCTGCTTCTTTTTTTATTGTATCATATGAAAAAATAATATCTCCCAATGCAATACAAGGGAAAGATTTTAAGTCATTTTTAATATCTTTTTTATTTTCATAAATTGAGAAAGTTAAAACATTTGTAGCTTTATCTTTATTTCTATATTCTTTATTTAATTTTTGAATATGTTTATCATTAGATAAATTTATAGAAATTTCTATTGTGTTATTTTTTAAAGATATTTTTAAATAGTCTAAAACTAAATTAAAAATATCTTTCATTAATTTTTTATTTATATTTTTTTCAGTTTTCCATGATTTATCTTGTACTAATAAATCTATGTCTATACTCATATTTTACCATTTAATGATTATAGAGCCCCAAGTTAAACCACCACCTAATGCCTCTAAAACAATAATATCATTATCTTTAATTTTATTATTTTTTAAAGCATAATCTAATGCAAGTGGAACTGATGCAGCAGATGTATTAGCATGATCTTGAACTGTTAAAATAACCTTTTCTGCTGGTAAGCCTAATTTTCGTCCAACACCATCAATAATTCTTTTATTAGCTTGATGTGGCACTAATAGTGAAATATCATCAGCAGTCAAGCCACATTCTTGTAAATTCTCAAAAACACAATCTGACATTTTATTTACTGCTAACTTAAATATTTCTCTACCTTCCATATGTATTAAACCAGATTTTTGATTTAATGAAACACCACCACTTGTATCAAGTAATGGGCCATATTGTCCATCAGAATGCATTTTGCAATTTAAAATGCCTTTATCTTCTTCTGTTGCTTGTAAAATAACAGCACCAGCACCATCACCAAATAAAACACAAGTATTTCTATCAGTCCAATCAACAATTCTAGAAATTGTTTCAGCACCAATAACAAGAGCAGTTTTTACTTGTCCTGTTTTTATAAAATTATTAGCAATATTTAAAGCATAAATAAAACCACAACAAACAGCTTGTACATCAAAAGCAAAGCATTTACTAGAAATACCTAATTTATTTTGAAGTATAGTAGCCGATGAAGGAAATGTTTTATCAGGTGTTGTTGTAGCAAAAACAATTAATTCTATATCATCCTTATTAATATTAGAATTTTCAATAGCTTGCTTTGATGCATTATATGCTAAATCTGTCGTTAATTCATTATCACCAGCTATATGTCTCTGCTTAATACCTGTTCTTTCAACAATCCAGTCATCACTGGTCTCAACCATTTTTTCCAAATCAAAATTTGTTAAAATTTTGTTTGGTAAATATGAGCCTGTTGCTATTATTTTTGCTTTTTTCATAGTCTTTATATTAATGTTTTTCTAAATTTTCATAATCTTCAAAATCAGATTCTTGTATTAAAGTTGCAATTTCACTATTAATATTATTTTTAATAAGGTTTACTGTATTTTTAATAGCATTAGCATATGAAATTTTATCTGCATTGCCATGACTTTTTACAACAATACCATTTAAACCAACTAACATGGCACCATTGTGTTGCTTGTGATCTATTTTCTTTTTAGCTTTGTTAATACCCCTACTTGCTAATAAATAGCCAATTCTAGATAATATACCATGTGTAAAACCTTCTTTCATAACAGTAGCAAAGAATTTGCTAGCGCCTTCCATAGTTTTTAAAGCTACATTACCAGTAAAGCCATCTGTAACAATAACATCAACCAATCCTTTCATAATATCATCACCTTCTACATAACCAAAGAAGTTATCTTTCAAAGGACTATTTTTCAACATTGTTGCAGCATTTTTTACAGCATCATTTCCTTTCATTTCTTCAGAACCAACATTTAAAATACCAATTTTAGGATTTTTATAATTATTTACAGCCTTGTAAAAAGCTGAACCCATAATAGCAAATTGATATAAATTCGTAGAATCACAATCAATATTAGCTCCCATATCAAGCAATGCAGTTGATCTTCCTAAAAAATTAGGAATTAATTGAATTAAAGCTGGTCTATCTATACCAGAAATCGTTTTTAAAACAATTTTTGAAATTGCCATTAAAGCACCTGTATTCCCAGCAGAAATAGCAGCTTGTGCTTCATGATTTTTAACAGCCTCAACAGCTAATCTAATACTAGAATCTTTTTTTCTTAAAGCTAATGTAGGTTTATCCTCGCCGGTAATATAAACACTAGTATGAATAACTTTTGAAATCTTTTTAAGTTCTGGATGTTTATTTAAATATCTATTAATTTTACCTTCATCACCATACAAAAGGAAGAATAATTCTTCCTTTAATGATTTATCTAATACAGTAAGCCCTTCAATAACACAACCTGGTGCATTATCACCACCCATACAATCTAAAGCTATTACAATCTTATTATTCAAGATTACTCCTTTTTATTAAGATTAAGAATTACTTTCTTCTGTATCTTCTTCTTTATTTTTTACTGGTTTTTCTTTTAGGACTTTTTTACCATTATAATATCCATCTAATGAAATATGATGTGATAATTTGTATTCGCCAGTATCTTTGTCTATCATAACATTTGGTAAAACTACTTTGTAAGAACCATTACCACCCATTCTTTTTCCTACTTTACTCTTACTAGTTTTTTTCTTTGGAACTGCCATTTTAATCCCCTAATTATTTATTTAAAATCATTATCAATTTAATATATGTTGAATACTATATTTTTATTTTTAAAAAAGTCAACTGTATTTTTAAAAAACAATATTTTATTTTATAAGTAAATTTTACTTGATTTTTTAAATACATATAAATATTATATATCAACATATATATTATAAACAATGGATATAAGAAATGAAAATAGTTGGTTCTATTAAAAATTTAAAAAATAGAGATAAAAACTGCAAAGTTGTTAGAAGAAAAAAAAGCAAGAGAGGCGGTGGAAAGAAAAGTGTTTTAGTTATTATAAACAAAGTAAATCCTAGATATAAAGCATCACAAGGTTAATAAAATATGTCAAAGGAAGATACAAAAAACACATTATGTTGCTCTTTCTGTGGTAGAACACAAAATGAAGCAAATAAGCTTATTTCTGGCCCTGGTGTTTGCATCTGTGATGAATGTATTAGTCTATGTTATGATGTAATCAAAGGTGATATAGAAGGAAATAAAGCTAATTTATCTTTCAATAAAGACAATTTAAAACCTAGAGAAATTCTAGCTTTTTTAAATGATTATGTAATAGGACAAGATAAAGCAAAACGAGTCTTGTCCGTTGCTGTATATAATCATTATAAAAGAATTAATAATCTTAACAAAGATGATAATGATGTTGAGATTAATAAATCAAATGTATTAATCATTGGTCCTACTGGTTCTGGCAAAACTCTTTTAGCTCAAACATTAGCAAAAATACTTGATGTGCCTTTTGCAATAGCTGATGCTACTACACTTACAGAAGCAGGTTATGTTGGCGAAGATGTTGAAAATATTATTTTAAAACTCTTACAAAATGCTGATATGAATGTTGCAAGAGCAGAAAGAGGTATTATTTATATTGATGAAATTGATAAAATTGGTAGGAAAAGCGAAAATGTTTCAATTACCAGAGATGTTTCTGGTGAAGGTGTACAACAAGCTTTATTAAAATTAATTGAAGGTACCATTGCCAATGTTCCACCACAAGGTGGCCGAAAACATCCTAACCAAGAATTTATTAAAGTAGATACAAGTAATATTTTATTTATTTGTGGTGGTGCTTTTGTAGGTATTGAAAAAATAATCGCTCAAAGGAGTAAAGATACCACAATTGGTTTTGGTGCAAAAGTAAAAACAAAGAACGATGATAAACTTAAAGAATTAATTAAAGATGTTGAGACTGATGATTTGATTAAATTTGGTTTAATTCCTGAATTAGTTGGTCGTTTACCTATTGTTTGTACTATTGATGAATTAGGTGAAGAAGATTTGATTAGAATTTTAACAGAACCTAAAAATGCAATAGTAAAACAATACAAAAAATTATTTAGTCTTGAAGGTGTTGAATTAGAGTTTGAAGACGATGCTTTAAAAGAAATTGCACAAAAAGCTATTAAAAGAAAGACTGGTGCAAGAGGTTTAAGATCAATCGTTGAAGACTTATTATTAGAAACTATGTTTGAAATTCCTTCTGATGAAGATATTGAAAAAGTTATCATAACAAAAGATAACATAATCAATAAAACAAAACCTACAATTATAATCAATAAAGAAAAAAACAAATAAACATTTAAACAACCTTAAAAATAACTTGATTTTTAAATAAAAATATTGTCATTATATATATAATTATAATTATATTGTTTTATATGGAAAATTTGTTATTTGCATTTAGTTTAACATTACTAGCAGGGTTATCAACTGGTATAGGTTCTGCAATTTCTTTTTTTACTAAAAAAATTAATACCAATTTCTTATCAATAGCATTAGGTTTTTCTGCTGGTGTTATGATTTATATATCTTTGACAGAATTATTAACAGAAAGCAAATCCATATTGCAACCATTTTACAAAAATGTAGATTTAGTAATTCTATTATCTTTTTTTGGTGGAATAATAATTACTGGACTTATTGACTTGTTAATTCCTAATCTTGAAAATCCACACGAACCACATAAAGATAAAAAAGAATTAGAAAAAATGCAAAAAGATTGTAAAAATCCACAAAGACTTATGCATATTGGTGTTTTTACAGCATTAGTTTTAGCTTTACACAATCTTCCAGAAGGGCTAGCAACTTTTATGTCTGCTATGAGTGAACCAACTATTGCATATTCAATAGCTTTTGCAATAGCTATTCATAACATACCGGAAGGCATTGCAGTCTCCGTACCTATTTATTATGCAACAGGCAATAGAAAAAAAGCCTTTTTATATTCTTTTGCATCAGGACTAGCAGAACCTATTGGAGCTTTAATTGGTTATTTATTATTAAAACCATTTTTATCCCCTACATTATTTGGCATAATTTTTGCAGTTGTCGCTGGCATCATGGTATATATTTCCTTTGATGAATTATTACCAACAGCAGAAGAATATGGTAAACACCATTTAGCAATAATTGGACTTTTTAGTGGTATGCTAATTATGGGTATTAGTTTAATATTACTATAATTTAATAAAATTATTATTATACAAAAAGTATCTTGTCTTTTAAATATTAATAAATTATGATAAAAATAGATTAATAACTCTACTGCCTATGAGACTAATAATTAAAGATAATTACGAAGAATGCAGTAAATGGGTTGCTAAATATATAATAAATAAAATCAACGAGTTTCAAAAAGTTAATAAAGATAAACCATTTGTATTAGGCTTACCTACTGGTTCTACTCCACTTGGTACATATAAGAATCTAATTTCAATGTATAAAGATGGTTTAATTTCATTTAAAAATGTTATTACATTTAATATGGATGAATATGTAAATTTACCAGAAGATAATGAACAAAGCTATCATTATTTTATGTGGAACAACTTTTTTAAATTTATAGATATTAAAAAAGAAAATGTAAATATTTTAAATGGAATGACAAAAAATATTAAAGAAGAATGCGAAAAATATGAAGAAAAAATTAAATCTTATGGTGGCATAGACTTATTTTTTGGTGGTGTTGGTACAGACGGACATATTGCTTTCAATGAACCATATTCATCTTTAACATCTAGAACAAGATTAAAAATGCTAAATTCTAGTACAATAAAAGATAATTCTAGATTTTTTGATAACGACATAAACAAAACGCCAAAAACAGCTTTAACCGTTGGTATTGGAACAATAATGGATGCAAAAGAAATACTTATTATAGCTAATGGGCTTGCAAAAGCAAAGGCTATTTATGATGCAGTAGAAGGTCCAATTACACAATCATCAACAATTAGTGCTTTACAATTACACAAAGATGCTATAATAGTTTGTGATGAAGATGCAACAAATGAATTAAAAGTAAAAACAGTAAAATATTTTAAAGATATGGAAAATCATATATTATAAAAGTTGGTAGGAATGTACACTGGGTTCTGTTATGATAATCATTAATCTAGAATTATAATCGCTTATAATTTCAATCTACCCACCTTTGCCTTGTGTGAGAGACACTCTATATAAAATATAGACGGCAAAACTTGGTATTTCATCTAGTGGGGTTTACTGTAAAAAATATTTCTATTTTTTACGATAAGATCTTACCTTATCTTCTCACCCTTACCTTTTCAGGCGGTTTGTTTTCTTTAAGCACTTTCCCTATCCTTACGGACGATGGTCTTTCACCATCACTATTCTCTCACGATGCCCAGACTTTCCTCTCGTTTTCATCTTAATATTTAAAAAATATTAGAAAAACCAGCGATTATCCTTCCTACCAATAAAATAAATGATACAATATATTCTATTAAAGTCAAGAAACATAATATAATTTACATTGATTTTTTATTAGTAAAATAAATAATAAATATAGAACATTAATCAATACTTATGAACAAATATAAATAATTCAAACTTTTATCTCAAAACCTTATTAAAATATATATACATAAATTTTTGATTGTTTTAATTTTATTATTACTATTTGTAATATAGTAATATTATTTAAATATAAAATAATTTCATTAATTTAATATTAATAATCAATCATATATCACCTATGAATTTTGTCGTTTAACTCCAACTAATAACACTCCCAACATCGTCTTGTAAGAACCACATACACATTGTCATTGCGAGAGTTGCTTACAACAAGTGGCAATCTCATTATTCTTGGCTCGTCATTGCGAAGGCCAAAGGCCTGTGGCAATCTTGTTTTTTTTGGCTCGTCATTGCGAGACTTCGCAGAAGTCGTGGCAATCTATAAGAAATTGAAAATTGAAAATTAATATTTCATTTGAAATTAATTCTTTAACTTGATAAATAGTAATTAATTATTTTTCTTTTTTGTTTTTGTATTATTATTGTATTCATATAATTAATTATTTTATTGATGAATTTTTTTATTTTTCTGTGAAGGAATAGAATATTGGTGGTTTATGGATTGCTTCGCTTTGCTCGCAATGACAGTATACACAAACTCGTCATTGCGAGAACCGAAGGTTCATGGCAATCTTACTATATAATTATTCTAGGCTTATTCGTTTATATAATTTTCTTTTTTGTGAAAAATAGATTTTAATGATTTATGAATTATTATTTTATTTATAATAATATAAGATAAATATTGTTTAATCATTAAAATATATATCAAAAAAGCCACTTATTAGTGGCCTTAAATTTTTTAAATTAATTACTAAATAATTAATTAAATTTCCATTTTTTATTAAATTTAGTAATTTGATCATCTTTTGTGTTAACGAAGGATTGTTTACCATCTTTCCAAGCTGGATGGTTGTATGGATCTAAATCTAATGTGATAACACTTCCTTCTTTTCCATAAGCTGATTTTGTTTCAAATTTATCACCCTTAGTTGTAACAACTACTATTGTATGATAATCTGGATGAATGTCTTTCTTTGCCATCTCTTTTTCCTAATAATTTTTAAATTTTCATATTTCGTTATATTAAAACACTTTTTTATTTAATCAAGAAAAAAATTACAAAAAATATAACTTTTTCATAAATAAATAAAATTTTTATAGACAATCAGCTGGATTAAAATTTTTATCCTTTTTAAGTTCTTCCAACCTTTGTTCTATAAAAAACTTCATAAAATTAATTTCATTATCCCCTATTGTTTTTTCCTTTTCTGGACTGTCATATTCTTCCAAAATACCAGAAATTACTCTAATTGCTTCACAATTTTGACCTTGATCTGATAAAAGAATTGCTAACATTTGTTTTGTCCAAATAGGAGCAGAGTCAGGAGAATATTTTTTTAATTTTTCAGCCATTTTAATAGCTAAATCTTTATCATTATATACATTATTGGCTAAATATGTAGCTTGATAATACCACCACCATTTATTTTCTGGATCTTTATCAGCATGATCGTTTAAATAATTAATAATATATATAACATCTTGTTTATTTTGAGTAAGTGAGTAATAATATGCTGCCAATGAAGGAATATAATTAGATTTAGAATCTAAGCCATCCAACAAATAGAACCATTGTGATAATTTTTCATAATCATAGTCTTTCAGCGGGCTAAATCTACCAAAAGTATCTCCTGTATTTTGTATTCTAAGTCCTTTGTATCTAAAATAAAATTCTTCATCACCAAAAGAAAAAGCTTTTACTGTTGATAATGTAGGTACATTAGGAACAATACCTAAATTAGGTTTGATGTTCTCTGTTTTTAGCCAGAAAATTATTTGCAATATTACGACTAATACTACAAAAGATAAATTAATTCTTAGCCAATTTTTTCTTGATATATTATCTAATTTTAAATTACCTATCATACACTAACTCCAACAACAAGAACTAAAATTGTTTTCTTCTAAAATCATAAAAAGCAATAAATAGCATTAAAGAAATATAAATTAATGATTGTATTAAAACTAATATAATTTCAGAATTACCATTAATACCATAAATTAGCCATTCACTTTTACCAAATAAATCCAATCTAGGGAAAACACTTGATAAAAGTTTTAATAAAGTTTCTGCAAAACTTGTCCATGAACTTACAGCTACATCTACACTTTTTGGAATTGAAATACTATACACAAAAAAGCCCATCATTCTGCAAATAAAGTAAAATGCATATGTAGCAATTACAGATACAACTGCACTACCAAGAATTAAGGACACAACAATAGCAAATGTAGAAACAAGCATTAGTTCAAGTATTACACTTATTACCCACCATAATAAGCCTAATAAATTTGGACTACTAAATATTAACATTAAAAGAATCACTGGCACAATTAAAATTAATGATATTAAATTAAAACTTGTCCAATACGATAATATTAAAGTATTTCTTGATATAGGTTTTGATAAAATAAAATCTATTTCTTTTTTCTCAAACTCTTTATTTATGTAAAAACATATAAATAATGTTATACCACATACAATAATAACTCTTGATAAAAATGAGAAATAAACTACTTGCATTTGAGTTTGTTCCGATAAAGCCGAAAAGCCAACCAAATTAGATAACCCAAAAGCACCTAACAATATCAATAACAAACTTAAATATAATTTATCTCTCAAACCTGTAAGAAGAATAAACTTAAATAATGTCTTCATTTTCTACTCCCACATATAATTATCTTTATTACCTAAGAAATCATAAATAGTCTTATCATAATCATTAACTTCACCATTAGGTTTTACAATAGTTGCTTTAATGAATATTACAGTTTCTGTAAGTTTTTTATTTCTTTCTGCACTTTTGAATAAATTACCTAATAAAGGAATACCAGATAAGAAAGGTATACCGGTATCAGTATTTTCATGTTCTTCTGACATTAAACCACCAATAACTAATACATTACCTGATTTAATTTTTAATGTTGTTTGAACAGATCTACTTTGAATTACTGGAACAATGTTCTTAGGTTCAACAGGATCTTCAACTTCACCAACTTGAACTTTTAATTCTGGAACAACATTTAATGTAATTTCATTCTTTTCAAGATTTATAGAAGGAGTAATTGATAATATAACACCAACCTCTTCTTCTTGTTTTGTAGAAGTATATGTTGTAGTTGTCATATCAGTTTCATATCTCTCTTCTTCTTCTTTTTCAACATTAAAATAAATTAACTTACTAATAAATTTTAATTCTGACTTTTGATTATTAATAGCATGAACCCTAGGACTAGATAATGTTTTTGTCAAACCAAATTTATCTAATGCATTAATAGCAGCAGTCAAATTACCACCAAAAACAGCAGTAGTCAAACTACCTTGAATTTCACCTGGTGCTGTACCAACGCCACCTTCATTACCATAACCAAATTGCAATTCACCTTCTGAAGAACCTGTGGTCTTTGTAAAAGTCCAATCAATACCAGTTTTATATTGATCATTTAATTCAACTTCTACAATTTTAGCTTCAATCAAAACTTGTGCCGCATAATTGGTTTTAACAGTTTCTATATATCTAGCAACAGCATTTTGTGTTTTTTGATTAGCATAAACAGTAATCGTGCTTGCTGGTTTATTGATAATAATTTTAGGTTCATCAATCATCATACCAGG
This sequence comes from uncultured Rickettsiales bacterium, assembly GCA_944392135.1. Lineage (GTDB taxonomy): Bacteria > Pseudomonadota > Alphaproteobacteria > Rickettsiales > UBA1997 > CALXSC01. The sequence continues at coordinate 91,219 of CALXVQ010000003.1, read as the reverse complement.
CACATCAGTACCATCAGTTCCTTCTGACATATTAGGAGACATTGTAGATAAATTGTTATTGCCAAGCATAATAATACCATTTAATGCAGTTTCAATAGTACTCCATACTTCGTTTTCAATTAAAAAATCTACATTATATGTCATGGTATAAGGAGTATCTCTTTCAAATCTAACAATATTATTTGAATAGCTATATCTTAAATTACCTAATTCAGCGATTCTTTGTATTACAACATTTAAAGGTTTATTTGTTACTTTTAAAATAATACCACCAGTAATATTTGGATCAACTTCTATATCAACACCAGATAATCTACCTAATTCAATTAGAGCATCTTTAATAGGAATTTCTTGTGTAGTTGCAAAAGATATTAATTCACCATTACCCATAGGTGGTGGTGGAGGAGCAACTAATAATTTAGAAATATTAGGTGGTGTCATCCTTCTAGGTAATGTAACATTTACACCACTTTTATTATTGAATAATACTGCTTCAACAGCTTCGTCTCGTCGTATTTCGCTATCTGGATCTATAACACTTTTTTCGCAAGAAACCATAGAAAATAATATAACAAATAAAAAAAATATTTTTTTCACTTCTACATCTTTTTTTACAATCTAATGCTAGTATAATTTATAAAAAACATATAAGTCAAGAAATAAATATATACTTTTATTTTTTTTCTTTTAAAATATGTTTAATAATTATTAAAAATTAAAGTACAATGAATATTTTAAATATTTTAATTTCTCAAAATTTTTTAAGAAATTTATATCATTTTATTATCAATAAAACAAAAAGTGATTTAGAACTATCAAATATTACAATTTTATTGCCAAGTAGAAGAAGTTGTAATGAATTAAAAAGAATTTTTTTAGAATATTCCAATAATAATGCTATAATTCTACCAAATATTAAAGCTATTGGAGATATAGATTATGATGATTTATTTTTTAAAATACCAAGTAAAAACGATTTTAAAAATTATATAGATTTTTCAGCAAATACATCAAGAATAAAATACAAAATTTTATTAATTAAAGAACTTTTAAAATGGGCTAAAAATAGTCATAAAAATATTTTTAAAAATATTCAAATGGAACAAGTTGCCAGTTTAGCGTTGGAATTAGAAAAATTTCTCAATGAAGTAAACAAAAATAATCTAGAATTAGATGACTTAAATAAAATCGTTGACGATGAATATTCACAACATTGGCAAGAAGTCTTATCATTTTTACAAATTTTTGGTAAAAAATGGAATAAATTTATAGAAGATAACAACATAATATCTAATACAAATTATAGAACAAAAATATTAGAATTTAATGCAGAATATTTTAAAAACAATAAACCGGCAAATCCTATAATCATAGCTGGTATTTCCAGTAATGTAAAAAGCACATATAATCTTATAAAAAATATATTACAATATAATAATTGTTATTTTATATTTAATGGACTTGATACCAATTTAACAGAAGACGAATGGGAAAAAGTAAATGTATTTCATCCACAATATTTATTAAAAAAATTATTGGATGAATGTTTTAATATAAAAAGAGATAAAATAATTAATATAAATTATAATAATGATATAAATAAAAATTTAGAAAAAATTATTTCTTATGCAATGCTACCATATTGTGAAACATACAAATGGCAAAATAAATTAAATATAAACAAAAATGATTTTGACAATATTTCAAAAATTGAATGTGAAAATTTAACAGAAGAATTAAATATAGTATCTTTTATCACTAAATATAATTACATTAAATATAATAAAACTATTGCTATCATTACCAATAATGACAATTTTGCTAATCAATTAGAAATTAAATTAAAAAATTTTAATGTGAAAGTAAATAATACATTTGGTAATAAAATTTCTAGAACTGATTTTGTAAAATATTTATTTTTAATATTAAATGTGATAAAAAGTGATTATGAAAGTATAGCATTATTATCATTATTAAAACACAATTTAACTCTATGTGATTATCAAAAAGAAAAATTGAATAAATTAATTTTAGTATTGGAAGATAAAATTTTAAGAGAATATGGAAATACCAATTTTAAAAAACTAAAATTAAATATACAAAATCTAAATAATACAGAATTAATTAAGTTCTTTGATAATTTTTCAAATACCTTAAACGAGCTAAATTTTAAAAATATTGATTTTCAAACTATATTAAAAAAACATATAGAAATTGCTATAAAATTAACTTCAAATAATATTATTGATGGTAATGATATTTTTTGGAATAATGAAAAAAATGGAACAGAAATATTAAATTTTTTTAATGAATTAGTAGAAGAAAGTGTAGAATATGGTATTATTCAAAATAGTGATGAATATTCTTATTTATTAACATATTTGATTGCAGAAAATTCATATAGTGATAAATATTCTATACACCCAATGGTAAATATAATTTCACCACAAGAAATAAAATTATTGAATTATGATTTAGTAATAGTTAGCAACTTAAATGAAAGTGAATTTCCACCACATATAGCTACTGATCCATGGATGAGTAACTCAATGAGAAAAAATTTTAATCTTCCAGCAAAAGAAGAAATCATTGGTAGTTTTGCATATGATTTTACGCAATTATTATGTAATAAAGAAGTTATTTTAACAAGAGCTATAAAAGAAAATGGAATATTAACAACAAAATCAAAATATTTAATGAGATTGGAAACATTTTTATTGTGTCAAAAACAAAAAATAAAAGAAAATAATATATGGCTTGATATATATAAAAAATATAATGAAGTACAAAATTTTACAACAATTAGCAGACCAAAACCTACACCACCATTAGATAAAAGACCTAACGAATTATATGCAACAGAAATAGAAAAATTAATAAATAATCCATATGATATATATGCAAAAAAAATTTTAAAATTAAAGGCAAAAAATAATTTTTATGATGATAAAATATTTGCATTTTTTGGAAGTGCTACACATCAAGCATTAGAAAATTATGTAAAAAATTATAAAAAATTAGATAAAAAACAATTATTTGAAAAATTAATAAATTATGGAAGAGAAAGTTTTGATGAATATTTTAGTGATGAAATTACAAAAGAATTGTCCTTTATTAAATTTATTAATATTGCTAAATGGTTTATTAATGAAGATGAAAAAATTAGAAAAGCAGGTTATAATATTTCAGCAGAAAGAGTAGAAAAATTTTATATGAAAGATTTAGACTTTACAATTTCAGCAAAAATAGATAGGATTGAAGAAATGAATGGGCATGTAAATATTGTAGATTATAAAACAGGTTCAGTACCATCTAACCCATCGGTATTATCAGGAAAGAAGCCACAACTTGTTGTAGAAGCTATTATTCTTGAATCACAAAATAAAAAAATAGAAAATTTAGTATACTGGGCTATAAAAGGAAAAGATGAAAATTCAACACAATATATAAAATGTGATAATATTAATGATTTAATTGACAAAGGTAAAGATGGTATATATAGATTAATTAATTATTTTAAAGTATACGATAATTGTTATATAGCTACATCTTTTGATTTAAATAGTGATAATCATTATGTAAGTGATTACAAACATTTAAGTAGGGTTGATGAATGGGGTTATTTATAATAAAAAAATGTTGATTTTAATTAATTTTATATTATTCATATAAGTGTAAACATTATAAAGTAAAAATGAAAAATATTGAATTATCCTATGCTCCAATTAGAAGTAGATTTTTAGCTTTCTTAATTGATACTTTTATTATATACATAATTAGATTTGTTTATCTTTCTTTATCTAATGCTTTATATTTTAATGATTTACTTAAAAATTTTATAACAACATATTATGAAAAATATGGAGAAATAAAAAGTATTAATGAATTTAATACACAATATATTTTTGAATCAAATTTTTTTAAAATTTTAATAATCTATATAGTTTCAATATTTTTTATTTCTACAATATATAATATTATATGTTTATCTACAAAATGGTCATCAACTATTGGACAAAAAATATTAGGTATACATATAGTTTCAAGTAATGCTTCTAAAATTAATGTATTACAAAATATTGGTAGATCATTTTTAATAATTCTTCCTTCTATTTCTCTTTTTATTTTTTCACTTATAGTTATATTTAATGAAGAATTATTAAAAACAATCATAGATACTAATTTATTCTTATTATATTCAATTTTATTATTATCATGGTACGATATGATATTCTTTACAAAAGATAAAATGCTATTTCATGATTTTGCTACAAAAACAAGAGTTGTTGTAAATAATCCAGATACTTATTATGATAGTAGATATATGGCTGTTGTTGATTTTATTTTTCCTAGTATAAAAGATCTTTTAATTGATATGAAAAATGTTTTAATAAAACATTATTATGAAATTAAAAATATTTTTAAGACAAATAATAAGGACAATAACATAGATAAAAAACAAGATGATAATGTAGATAATAATTCCAATAACGAAAAATTAAATACAGAAAAAGTTTCTAATAAAAACAAAAAAGATGTAAAAGAAAAAGAAGAAAAAGTTTCAAAAAAAACTACAAAAAAACAACTAAAAAAGCAAATAAAAAAACTACAAAAAAGAGTAAAAAATGATAGTTAATGTTATAGTTCCATTAGCTTTAAATGATCCATTTTCTTATGAAAGTGATATAGAATTATCTATTGGCGATATTGTATATGTACCATTTGGAAATAAAATTTTTATTGGTTTAGTAGTTGAAACTAATATAGAAAAAAATAATGATATTATTTTAAAAAAAGTAAAAGAAAAAATTACAAATATTTCTTTTAAAAAAGAATTAATTGAATTTATAAATTGGACAGCTCATTATAATTTAATTCCTTTGGGAAATGTTTTTAAAATGGCATCTAATCCTATTAATTTTTTAAAACATAAAATAGAAAAAAAATATAAATTATCTAATCAGATTATAGAAAAAAAATTTACAGAAAAACAACAAAAAATCATTGATTTTTTACAAGATAAAATATCAACCAAAAATGAAATTTTATCTAATTGTAATGTTGGTGAAAGTGTATTAAAAAAGTTGATTGAAAATAATACAATTGAAGAAATTATTGAAGAAAAAAATTTAATACAAAATATTTCTAATTTTAACTTAAATAAATTATCAAAAGAGCAAAAAAAGGCATTTAATTTAATTTATTCAAATAGTGTAGAAATTATTAAAAATAATACAGAAAAAAAACATAATTTTTTAGCTAATTTATTTCATAAAAAAATAGATTTTATAGAAAATAATAAAATTAATTTAAAATTTAATACTTTTGTTTTAGATGGTACAACTGGCTCTGGAAAAACAGAAGTATATTTTCATTTAATTACAAAATTAATTCAAAATACTAATAAACAAGCTTTAATTTTATTACCAGAAATAGCCTTAACAAGCCAATTAATTTCAAGATTTAAAACACAATTTAATTTTGAACCCGCTGTATGGCATTCAGAAGTTAGTGATACTAAAAAAAGTGATATTTTTAAAGGTGTATTAAATGGTGATATTAAGGTGGTTATTGGTACTAGATCGGCTTTATTTTTACCATTTCAAGATTTAGGTTTTATTGTTGTAGATGAAGAGCATGACCCATCTTATAGACAAAGTGATAATGGTTGTTATAATGGCAGAGATTTAGCTATTTATAGAGCAAAATTAAATAATATACCAATCTTATTATCATCAGCTACACCTAGTCTTGAAACATTAATTAATATTGATAAAGGAAAATATATTAAAGTTGATTTACCTAATAGATATGGAAAAGCTGTATTACCAGAAATAGAACTTATTGATATGAAAAAAGAAAAATTAAAAAAAGATAAATATATATCAAAAGTTTTGTTAGACGAAATAGAAAAAAATTTAAAAGAAAAAAGACAAACCTTGCTATTTATGAATAAAAGGGGCTATTCACCTGTTGTTTTATGTAGCGATTGTGGTGAAAAATTTATGTGTCCTAATTGTTCTTGTAATTTACATTTACATAAAGCTAGTAATCGTTTAGTTTGTCATCATTGTGGTTATTTCATTGAAAAAATAGATACTTGCCCACATTGTGGAAGTAAAAATTTAATAGATTTCGGTCCTGGTGTTGAAAAAATAGAAAAAGAAATTAATGATTATTTCCCTGATGCAAGAACAATTATAATGTCTAGTGATACAATAAATACCAATAAAAAAATTGAAGAAACTATTGCTAAAATAGTTAATAATGAAATTGATATTATTATTGGTACACAATTAGTTGCAAAAGGTCATAATTTTTCTAATCTTACATTAGTTGGTATTCTTGATAGTGATGCTAGTTTATTTGGTGGTGATATTAGAGCTAGTGAAAGAACCTATCAATTACTCACACAAGTATCTGGAAGAGCTGGAAGAAAAGAAATAAAAGGAAAAGTTTACTTTCAAACATATACTCCCGACAATTTAGTATTACAATCTATAAAAAATGGAGATAAAGAATTATTAATGGATTTTGAAAAACAAAATAGAGAATTAGGTGGTTTTCCACCATTTGGAAGAATGGCTATGATATCTATTTCATCTACAAATGAAGGGCAAGCTTACAGAATGGCAAAAAAAATTGCAAAAAAAGTTCCTTTTAATGAAGATGTTGAAACATTAGGCCCTGCCCCTGCCCCTATTTCAAAAATGGCAAAAATGTTTAGATTCAATTTAATAATAAAAACATCAAAAAATATAAATATACAAAAATTATTACAAAAAACAGTATTAACTGAAAAAAGTAATGGCAATGTTAGAATAAAAATTGAAATAATGTAGTAAAAACTAAAATATTTACTTTTTTTCTTGATTAATTTAAAAATTTAATTAAATTATGTGTATAAATAATTTGGTAAAATTTTATGTTAAATAGTTCTAGTTATAATAAATTCAAGAAAAAAAGAGAAGAGGCCCTCTTAGGTGGTGGACAAGAAAAGATTGCAAAACAACATAAATTAGGAAAATTAACCGCAAGGGAGAGAATAGAAGTATTATTAGATACAAACTCATTTGAAGAATTTGGCATTTTTATGGAACACAGATGCACCAATTTCAATATGCAAGATAAGAAATTTTTAGGTGATGGTGTTGTTACTGGTTCTGGTACAATTAATGGAAGAATGGTTTTTGTTTTTGCACAAGATTTTACAGTTAGTGGTGGTTCATTAGGTGAAGCTCATGCTAGAAAAATTGAAAAAATTATTTCAATGGCTATGAAGGCAAAAGCTCCTGTTATTGGTTTATATGATTCTGGTGGAGCTAGAATTCAAGAAGGTGTTGATGCATTAGGTGGTTTTGGAAGGATATTTCAAAGAATAGTTGATGCTTCCGGTGTTATTCCACAAATATCAGTTATTATGGGCCCTTGTGCTGGTGGTGCTGTTTATGCTCCTGCATTAACTGACTTTACATTTATGGTTAGCAACAGCTCATATATGTTCTTAACTGGTCCTGATGTTGTAAAAACTGTTACACACGAAGAACTTACAAAAGAAGAATTAGGTGGTGCTGGGGTTCACACAGAATTAAGTGGTGTTGCCGATGGTGCTTATCATAATGATATTGAAGCTTTATTGCAAGTTAGAAGATTATTTGACTTCTTGCCTTTGAGTAATGAAGAATCAGTACCTTATTTACAAACAGATGACGATGCTGACAGAGTTGACACATCTTTAAATACATTAGTTCCAGAAAATCCTACACAAGCTTATAATATCAAAGAATTAATTTATAAAATTGTTGATGAAGGAGATTTCTTTGAAATTAAACAAGAATATGCAAAAAATCTTGTTGTAGGTTTTGCGAGAATGGAAGGAAGAACAGTTGGTATTATAGCTAACCAACCATTAGATTCCGCTGGAAGTCTTGATATTAATGCATCTAGAAAAGGTGCTAGATTTATTAGATTCTGTGATGCTTTCAATATTCCATTAATTACATTAGTGGATGTTCCTGGTTTCTTACCTGGTGCATATCAAGAACATAATGGTGTCATTTCTCATGGTGCAAAAATGCTTTATGCATATGCTGAATCATCAGTACCTAAGGTTAGTGTTATTACCAGAAAAGCTTATGGTGGTGCTTATATTGTTATGAATTCTAAACATTTAAGAAGTGATGCCAACTATTCTTGGAGCAATGCAGAAATTGCTGTTATGGGTGCCGAAGGTGCAATAAATGTTATATTTAAAGATTTAAAAGGTAAGGAAAAAGAAGAAAAAGTTAGAGAATATAAAGAAGAAATTTCCACTCCTTTCTATGCTGCATCAAGAGGTTATATTGATGAAATTATTACACCACAAAATACAAGAAAAAAAATCTGTGATGTATTAAGATTTTTAAGAAATAAAAAAGTTGGTATGCCTAGAAAAAAGCATGACAATTTACCATTATAAAAATTAAGGACTATTTTTAGTCCTTTTTTTCTTATTCGTAGTTTAATATTTATCATATTATAAAAATTTATTTATTTAGTATTTATTTTTTATTAATAAAACTTGACAAATAAAAAAGTTGAGTGTATAATATTTTGTATGGGGACTTAGCTCAGTTGGCTAGAGCATCTGCTTTGCACGCAGAGGGTCGAGAGTTCGAATCTCTTAGTCTCCACCATTTCTTTAAAACAATCTTTCATTTTTGTATTTTATTTGTGTAAGTTATTTTCTTTTTAGTTTAAATAAACAATCATGATAGTTTATTATAATATAATTATTGCCATATTAAATTATCATTTTTTTATGAAATCTTATAATGACGATTTATGTTAGGTGTAGTGGCTACTATACCAAGATTATTATCTATTTTATAAAGTCTTATAATGATAAGACTTGATTTAATGCATCAGTTGCTATACTGAGATTGCCATGGCTTTTTCAAAGCTTCGCGATAAGAGCTCTTTTTTTCGTCATTGCGAACGAAGTGAAGCAATCCATAAACCACTGATATTTTATTTATTCACAAAAAAATAAAACAATTCACTACCCTTTATCCCCTTCGTCATTGCGAGACTTCGCAGAAGTCGTGGCAATCCACAAACCATAAAACCCTCATCAAAAAAAACAGAAAATAAAAGAAAATCACTATTATTTATTAAATTAAAGAACTAATTTTTAATAAAATATTAATTTTTAATTTTCAATTTCTTATGCTTCGTTCATTTCGCACTTCGTAGGACAACAAGCTAAAATGATTATGCAAGCATATCATTTTCCCACTTTGTGCTTCAATTTTTAATTTCTTATGTATTAATTTTTAATTTTTAATTTTCAATTTTTTCTCAACCCCCCTGTTGCTTCGCAACATCCCCCCTTACAAAGGGAGGCAAGCCCCCACAAACCACTAATAGTCAATACAAAAACAAAAAAGAAAAAGAAATCACCATCAATACAAAACAGAAAATAAAAAAATTCACTACCCTTTGCCCCCTTCGTCATTGCGAAGGCCGAAGGCCTGTGGCAATCCATAAACCACAAAACCACCACCAAAAAACAGAAAAGAAAAAAGAAATCACCACTATTTATCAAGTCAAAAAACTAATTTTTAATAAAATATTAATTTTTAATTTTCAATTTTTAATTTTCAATTTCTTATGTTTCGTTCGTTTCGCACTTCGTGGGACGACAAGCTAAAATGATTATGCAAGCATATCATTTTCCCACTTTGTGCTTCAATTTTTAATTTCTTATGTATTAATTTTCAATTTTCAATTTTCAATTTCTCTCTCAACCCCCCTGTTGCTTCGCAACATCCCCCCTTACAAAGGGAGGCAAACCCCCACAAACCACTATTATTTTATTCATTCGTAGAAAAATAAAAGAAATCACTACCAATAAAAATACTAAACCAAAAAGAAAAAGAATTAACACATTACACCAATACTCTATACTAAATTTATTATTATAAATAAAAATTAAATTATATTCAAAACTAATTATTAATATAAATAATATTATTTTTGTGGTTTATTGTTTGTTAAATGTCATTTTATATTTCTAAAAATTTTCTTGCCTTTACTAAATTTAATTAGTTTGATTGTCATTAAAATTAATTAACTCTTCCCATTGTATATTTTGATGTTCTTCTGCTTTGTAATTATTTTTATTATACATGGCAGGATGCATTGGAGAATTATCTGTTGTATTTTTAGCAATACATTTTATATCTTTATATTTGCCATTTTTCTTACACATTTCAAGAAAATAATTTGCATTTGTTTTTAATACTTCATCTTTGTCTTCAATTACACCCCAAGCGACTACAATAGTTTTATTATTAGAATTAGCAACTTCTTCAAGTTTCTTTTTATTTTGTTTATCTAAATTATCAATTATTTTTTTAATTTCTTGTTTTTCTTTTTCTGTTTTATTAGCTATTCCTGGACATTTTAATTTCAATTTTTTATTTAAACATGCAGGCTTAGGTGTTCTAAAAGGTGATAAATTATATATTTCAATATTTGAATAATTATTATAACCAGCAATTTCTATACAATTATTAATTGTTTTATCAGATTCTGTTTTACTCGCATAACTAGTATTCATTAAAATAAATACAATAGTATCATTTTCTTTTGTATAATATTGTTTTTTATTATTTGTTTCTTTAAATTTATCTAAATTGATTTCAATTTTTAGCATAAGTCTATAATTTATATTATATTCTTTTGGTTCCATTTCAATATTCTCAACATAATTATCATATTTCTGTGTATTTTTATAGATATTGCAATTAATTTTATTAAGAGGACAATCAAACAAATCTTCCTTAATATCAATCATATTATACTCCGTTTATTAATAATTAATAAATATTAAAACATTAATTTTTAAAAAAGTAGCAAACTTGAATATTATTAATCTTTATCAATAATTTCATCTATTTGATTTTTTATTTGATGCGGATTCTCAATGCAGTGAAATTTTACTTTTGATGTACCAGTGCCAGAAAAACAAATATTAGCATAACCAAAGATTCTTCCTAATAATGATTGTTTAATTTCAATAGCTTCAACTTTTTTATTTCTTAATTCTTCTGTCTTTATACTAATAATGCCAGTCTTGTGAATAATTCTTTTGTTTGTTGCTACCATTTCAACCATTTTTAGTACAATAAAATAATATAGTGAAATAAGTGCTAAAATAAAACCAATGATTAATAATGACATATTAATTATTAATCCAAGAATTAAAAGTATAAAAGCAAAAAAGCCAATTATGCCGAGTTGTAAATATGCAACCCAGTGCATTTTTGCAACAACTTCTATTTTTTCATCAGTACCTAATGTATTTTTAATATAAGACATATTTTTCTGTATTATTTTTTTTAAAAATAATACAAATAAGTTTTTAGTCAAGTATTTATTAAAGTATTAAGAAAATACTTAATACTTTAATTATTCTTTTTTCTTAAAAAATATTTAGCTACTTCACTTATTAAAATTACTAATAAAGCATAAGCAAATATTTTTAGCCACATAATTAAAGGAAGTGGAACCGTCCTAAATATTATGCCAAAGAATTGACTAACTATTAATTGTATAGCAAGTGTAATTGCAAATACAATAATCATACTTTTATTTAAAAGTAAGTTTTTAAATATACTTTGATTATCAATTTCACGACAGTTGAATGCATTTAATAATTGCATAATCACAAATAAATTAAATAATATTGTTTTTTGTTGTTCTGGTGTGCCACCTAAAACATTAAATATCATTTGCGAAAATAACATTAATGATATTAAAACACCCATTGATGAAATTTTTAACCATAAAGATTTTGTAATTATACTTACTTTTCTATTAATTGGTTTTTGATGCATTAAATTACTTCTAACAGGTTCTAAACCTAATGTTAATGCTGGTGGGCCATCCATTATAATATTAATCCATAATAATTGCAATGCTGTAAATGGTGCTGGATAACCTAATAAAACAGAAACAAATACAATTAAAACAGCAGAAACATTTACTGTTAATTGAAATGTAATAAATCTTTGAAAGTTTTGATAAATATTTCTTCCCCATTTAATTGCTTTTGCTATTGTAGCAAATGAATCATCAAGTAAAACTATGTCAGCAGCTTCTCTTGAAACTTCTGTACCAGCAATACCCATAGCGATACCGACATCAGCATTTTTAATTGCTGGTGCATCATTTACACCATCACCTGTAACAGCAATAGTATTTCCCCTTTCTCTTAGCATTTTTACAACTCTTAATTTTGTAGTTGGTGTACTTCTTGCAATTACAACAATATTATCAATACAACTTGCTAATTTTTCATCGTCCATTTCTTCAATTTCTTTTGCTGTCAAAACTAATGATTCAGAAGTTAAAATATTTAATTCATTAGCAATAGCTCTTGCTGTAACAACATGATCGCCTGTTAAAATCTTTAAATTAATACCAGCCATTCTACAATTTCTTACAGCATCTAAAACTTCTGGCCTTAATGGATCATAAATAATTACAAAACCATCAAAAACCATATCACTTTCCATTTTTGCATGATTTTCTGGTTTTTCCAAATCTTCAATATCATCCTTCAAAATTTTATGTGCAAAGCCAATAACTCTCATAGCTTTTTCTTGTGATTTGAATATTTCTAATTCAATATTATATTTGTCATCATTATCAAGTTTACACATTGAAATAATTTTTTCAGGACTTCCTTTTACATAAGCAACTGTTTCTTTATCATTTCTTACAACAGTTGTCATATGTTTTTCTTCGGAAGAAAATGGAAATACTTTTATATATTCAACTTCTTTCTTTTTATCTTTATAAGATTTTTTAGATGTTCTAATTGGACAAGAACATTGATAAAAAGCCAGCATAGCAGATTCAGTAGGATTACCTAAAAATTTTACATCATCTCCATCAATATCTATATCAGCAGAAGAATTTACACAAATATTTGTAGTTAAATAATGTGAAATATCTTCTTCCATTTCTTGATGCCAACCTTTATCATCGTAGTAGCCCATAACTTTCATTTTATTTTGTGTTAAAGTACCAGTTTTGTCGGAACAAATAATATTTACAGCCCCTATTGTTTCGCAAGCCACCATCTTTTTTACTAATGCATTTTCTTTTGCCATTTTTATAACATTTAAAGCTAATGATATAGCAACTATTGTAGATAGCCCTTCTGGGACAGCTGCAACAATTAAAGCTATACTTGTAATAAAAATTTCACCAATAGATTCACTATCACCAATACCATAAAATTTTTGAATAATTTGAGCTATAAAAATTAAAATTGCAGCTCCTATTGCAAAAATACTTATATGTTGTCCTAATTTATCAAGTTTTTCTTGTAATGGTGTTGTTTGTTTACCGGTATGTTTTAATTCGTGTGCTATTTTTCCTAATTCAGTATGATCACCAACAGCAACAACTATTGCTTCACAAGAACCAGTTGTAATATAACAACCAGCATACAACATATTTACCCTTTCAGCAAGTGGTGTATCTTCATTATCTAAAATTACATTTCCAATTTTATGAATTGGTAAACTTTCACCAGTTAAAGATGCTTCGTCAGAAGTTAATTGATTGGCAGAAATAATATAACAATCAGCTGGTATTTTATCACCTGTTTCTAATTCAATAATATCACCAACCACTAAATCACTTTGAGATACAATTTTTGCAATACCATTTCTTCTAACTTTTACTGCAATATTATTTTGAATTTTTTGTAATGCTTGAAAAGCTTTTTCAGAATGCCCTTCCATAATAATTGTAATAGCAGCAGATAAAAATATTGCTATTAAAATACCAGTACATTCAACAAAATCAGTTTCTGCCCCTGTAAATAATCTATAAAGATTAATTCCTATTGTAATTAAAGCTGCAACAATAAGAATAATTGTCATAGGATCGCATAAGGCCTCTAAAATTTTTTCTAAAAAGCTTTTTCCTTTTGCAACAGTTAAATTATTAGAACCATATTTTTCTTTATTTAATTCAACCATTTCATCAGTAAGTCCTATTTCTAAATCACTATTTAATTTTTTAGCAATATCATTTGCTTCCATCATATAAAATTTTGAATTTTCCATTTCTTTCCTTATTTGTTAACAACACAAACCTTTAAACCTTATAACATAATAAAGTCCATAAAAAGATTCTCGTTGCTAGTATGATACCAGCTGTATAGCCAGATATAGATTTTATATCGAGTTGTTGACTTAATACGATTAAACTACTCCATCTTAATAATTATTTTAAAAATGATATTTTAATAGTCAAGAATAACTTATTTTATTTATTGACATTTATTCATATTGAAATATATTTTATTTAGTAAATCTATTGGTAATATAATGAAAAAATACAATTATACATATAGTAATAGTGCTTTCACTATAGTTGAATTGGTTATTTCCCTTGTGGTAATAGCTCTTTTAGTATCTGCTATTACTGGCGGAGCTGTTCTTGTTCAGCATGCTAGAACATTAATTTTAATTGATGAAATTAGGACATATGTACAAGCTACAAAAAATTTTAGACAAAATAAAAAAAGATGGCCTGGCGATTTAAGAAGAATGGGAAAAATAGGTTTAAATTCCGGACAAACTTACAACAATGATAGTTTTGGTAATCCATATATTTCATCAAATTATAATTATGGTATTCCAACAGATAGTGTTGGGCCATTTATTGAGTTATTTCAAACTGGTTATCTTGATTTTGAACCTAGAAAATTTACTCCTTCTAATGAAAATTTAGATTGGAATAATGGTGGAGCTCCAACTAGTAAAGTTATTGAACATTTCCAATGTTATTATCAATATAATCCCACAGCAACAGGAGATGGTATCCCACTACCAAATATTGGTTATATTGGCTCTGCAATAACCTGTAATTATAAAACAATTTCACCAAAAAATTATGTACCATTGGATTCTATGAGAAATGTTGATAAAAAATTAGATGATGGTATTTTTAATAAAGGTATTGTTCGTGGATATTGCTATAAAACAGGGACAGACTCAGATAATTATGTTGGTTATAATCAAACTGAACCAAAAAAATATAAATGTAGTGGTTTGACTATTCATCTTGAAAATAATAATTTATAATATATGAAAAAATTTAATATTTTTATATTTTTATTTGTTTTTAATATAGGCACATTATTTGCAACATCAAATAATGCTAATCTCTTTGTTTCTTTAAGATCAAATGAAGTAAATTTAAGAGTAGGTCCTGGTAATGAATATCCCATTAAATATGTTTATAAAATAAAAGGTATGCCACTTAAAGTTTTAGGAGAATATGAGGGTTGGTATAAAGTAGTTGACAAAGATAATGATGAAGGTTGGGTTAGTAAAAATTTAACCATGAAAACTAGATATGTAATTGTAAAAAATGGTACTCAAATATTGTATAGAAGAGATAATATAGAATCTAACCCAATTTTTAGATTAGAAGAAAATGTGGTAGCTAAACTTAATAAATGTAATAAAAATTGGTGTAAAGTGGAAGTGAATGATGAAAAGGGTTGGCTTCAAATTCAAAATATATGGGGTATATAAAAATGGAAAATACACAAATTAGGAGTTTTGGCAGAATAAAAGGCAGAAAATTAAGCAATAATAAAATCAATACATTGGATAATATATTACCAATATATCAAGTAGAAAATAATAAAGAATATCTTTCACAATTGATAAGTATAGAAGATAATATATTTTTTGAAATTGGTTTTGGTTATGGAGAACATACAGCCCATCAAGCAAAATTAAATACAAAAACAAAAATTATAGCTTGCGAAACATATATAAATGGTGTTTTATCACTTATATCAAAAATAAAAGAAGAAAAACTTGAAAATATTAAATTATACAACGGAGATGCTAGATTATTACTTGAAAATATGCCGGATCACTCAATAGATAAAATTTTTATTCTTTTTCCAGATCCTTGGCCTAAAAAGAAACAAAACAAAAGACGAATTATAAATAGTAATTTTATAGATTTAGTAAAACTAAAATTAAAAAATGATGGGATTTTATTTTTTGCTAGTGATATTTTAAACTATGTTGAATGGACAATAGATTTTACAAAAAATAAATTACAACCATTATTTAATAATATAGAAGATTGCAAAAAAGAACCTGAATGGTGGATTAAAACTAGATATCAACAAAAAGCTATCAAAGAAGGTAGAGATAGTTATTTTTTGGAATTTAAAAATATCAATAAATCAAACAAATAACTATATGACAACATTTTTATTTATCATAAATTTTTTATCTTTATTTGCATTATCATTTTTTATTGGAAAAGATAAAAAATATAAAAATATTATTATAGCATTACTTCTAACTTTTTTAATAGTAGTTGAAAGTTTTGCTTATTTATATAAAAGAACACCTGTTGATGATGATTTTTTATTCTTTATTTTTAATATTAGAATTTTTTACTTATTAACTGAATTAAAAATATTATTAGTTTATGTAGGAATATATTATTGTGTAATAGTATTTTTTACAACATACTTTATACTTAAAAAATTTCAAATTAAAAAATATAAAAAAATTTTTTTCTCTATTTTGTTATGTGTATTATTATTTCCGTCTTGTGGTTTTTTTTACAAAATATTGCATATTTTTTTAATTGATTATGCTAAAAATTATTTATTATATTACAATAAAAGTTATCAAGAAATATATTATATTGCAAAAAATACTAATTATATAGATATTGATAATTTAAAAATACTAAATCAAAATGAAAAACATAAAAATCTTGTTTTAATATATCTTGAATCTTATGATAAAAGTTATCTAACTAATGAAAAGATGAAACCATATACAAAATATATTCAAGAATTATCAAGAGAAGGAGAATTTTATAATAATGTGGAACAATTAGATGGAGCAACAAGTACTACTGCTGCAATTATTTCCAGTCAATGTGGAGCTGAATTTTCATCTTATTTTATGTTTTATAATCCATACAATAAAATAAATAAAAATCAGAGATTGGTTTGTTTACCAGATATTTTAAATAAAGTTGGCTATAATCAAATATTCATAGGTGGAGCTAATAAAAAATTATTTAACAAAGGAAATTATTTATTATCACATAATTATGATATTGTTGAAGATAAAGATAGTTTAGTTTTACAATATCCTAATGCTGAACAGTACCTAACCGATTGGGGAGTAGCTGATAAAGAAATTTTTGAAATTGCACAAGATAAATATATACAATTATCCAATACAAATAAACCTTTCAATATGACTATTTTAACAACAGCAACACATAATATAGATGGACTTTATGATTCAAGATGCAAAAATAGCACAGATAATACTTTGCTGAATGCCGTAGAGTGTACCAATGATTTATTGAAAGATTTTATTAATTTTCTAAAAAATCAACCTAATTATAAAGATACCTTAATTGTTATTATGCCAGATCACATACAATATGAAATGAATATATTAGATGATATAATTTCGTCTAACGAAAAACAACCATACTTAATATTGTTAAATTCAAATCATCCAAAAACAATAATTAATAAAAATATTAATCATACAGATTATGTAGAAATTATATTAAAAAATTTAAATATAAAATCAAATGCCACCTTCTTAAATAAGCAAAAAAGTATTATTACTAAAAATTTTATTCACAAAATACACCTTGCTAAGTAAATAATATAAAAATTATTTATAAATATTTTTTAATTATGATTTTCTTTATTCGGTCTCATAATAATAATTTTTATCATTGTAAGAAAAAATTACTACTCCCTATAATAGCAAAAAGTAATAATAAAACAATCCATAACCGCTATATCTCTCTCTCATTATTGTGATTAAAAAATAATCCATAGCTACCATCGTCATTGCGAGGAGTGAAACGACGAAGCAATCCATTTAAACAATAAAAAATTTATCATCATTTAAAATTTCACTATTATTCAAAAGAATTTATAACTATTTATAAAAAAATTATAAATATAATATTAAAACATAATAAAATAGTGTTGAATAAATATTACTCAACACTGTTTAAATTATAAATACTAATAAAATATTATTTAATATATTTTCTGGCTTCTTCCAATTCTTCTGGTGTATTTACATCAGCAGGTGCTTCTTGAATTAATTTCATTTCTTCTTGTGTAATGATTCTAGCTTTAATAACCATGCCATCTTCTAATGCTCTTAATTGTTCTAATGATTCTCTGGCTTCAAGTACACCAACCGGCAAAGACACCATTTTTCTTAATGCATCAGCAGTATAAACATAAATACCAATATGATGATATAAATCTTGATTTTTTACTTTTTCAGGATCTCTTGTAAAAGGGCAATTAGCAGCTCTTGTAAAATATAAAGCTCTTCCTTCTTTTTCACCTTCTCTTAAACCCATAACAATTTTTACATTTGTTGGATTATCGGAAGCTTCTTTTGTTTTAAAAACCATACCACAAGTTGCAATATCACAACCACCTTTTTCAACCATTTCTATTAATGGAAGATTTACTCTTGGATCAACATTTAAACCATCACCTTGAAAGTTTACAACTATATCATATTTTTTGCCAGATGGATCAATTTCTTTTAATGCGGCAGCAATTCTATCAGTACCAGAAGGTAAAGATGGATCAGTTAAAATAGCAGGTACTCCATATTCTTTACAAGCATCAACTATAACTTGATCGCCTGCTGCAACATAAACATCACCTTTTATATATTTTTTTACATTTTCACAAACTATTTGTAAAACTGTCTTTCCATTTATATCTAATAATGGCTTATTAGGCAATCTAGTTGCTTTCATTCTAACTGGTATTAATGTAACTACATTTGACATATTTTCCCCTTTTAGTTATTAATTAATTTTTCAAAATAATTTAATAAATCAGTATTATTTTCTTTATCATAATTCTTAAAAATTTTTTTATATTGTTCTATTTTAGAATCAACAAAATATTGTATATATTTTTCATTATCTTCGTTTTGATTAAGAGTTTTTGCAAAATCTGCAAATTCTTTTAACCTATTTATAACATCTTTACAATCTTTTTCCGTTCTATTTGATGTAGTTGAAGAATTATATTTATTAAAAATTATATTATTTCCTACAATACCAATTATTTTTAGTTTATCACTAAAAAATATTCCTATATAAACAAAGTCAAAATATTTTTGATTTTCTTTAACAATAATGAATTTTTTAAAAATATTACCGCTATACACCTTGACACAACCAAAACTAGTCATTTTTGTAATGTTATTAATATCAAAATATTTTGCTTTTTCATATTTTTGAACTAATTCTTTTGTTTCTAATTCTGTTTTTAATGAATCAGCATTTTGAGTTCTTCCATCATAAAAACCATAAGAAAACTCTAAAATGCCAAGATCAGCATTACCATTTTGCATTAAGTTAATTGCATTAGAAACAGCATTATTTTTCATATATTGATCATCAGAATCTAATTGAAATATAAATGAATTATCATTTATATTTTCTTTTATATATTTTAGTAATTCATTTCTAGCTGTTGCAACACCTTTATGTTCTATACCACCAATAATAATATTTTGTTTTTCATTATCATTTAAAAAATTTAAAATACTTTCTTTTTGATCTATTTTATCATCAATATATATAATTAATTTTTTATTTTTATAATCTTATTGTATAAAACTATTAATAGACTTTTCAAAAAATTCCTGTCTAGTTCTATAATATGGCATCAAAATACATGCCATTGCTTCTTCATTGTTTTGCATATTTTTTTATATATATTTATTTTTAAAAAACTCTCAATAAAAAATATTGAGAGTATAAAATTAATTATTTCATGGTTGTATTTGTCAATAGCCAATCCTTGAATTGATAGATATTTTCAACTTCTGGAACATCTTTTAAATCAGCTGGTGAATCTGTTGTAAATTCACTTCTAAATCTAACTGGATGAACTCCTGCTTTTAAAGCTGAATATATATTATAAATTCTGTCATCAACCAAAACAGTTTCTTCTGGTTTTGCACCAAGTTTTTCTAAAACTTCTAACATTTTAGCTTCTTTTGTACTTCCAGCATGCATACCTGCTTTATCGTGTTCAACAACTTCAATTTTTACAAAGTCAGTTAAATCACCAAGTACTCTTTTTAATAATTCCTTCTTTTTATCCATATTAAATCCTGCTGACATAGTCATTTGTAAATAACCCATATCGTTTAATTCTCTTAATATTTTTGCAGTACCTGGGTATAATGGTCTATCAAAATAATAATCATTACTTACACAAAATTCTTTGTCTAATTCTATACCAAGGGTTGGGTGTGTTTTTAATTCCATAGCTCCATATTTTTCTGTATCTATTGGTAAAGCTTCTGCTAAATCTTTATATTCATATTGTTTAAAATGATCTTTAAATTTAGGATGATTCTTAATAAAGCAATAATAAGCATGGTTCAAGTTTGCTAAAACACCATCAACATCCCAAAAAATATTTTTGATTATAAGTTTTTTATCTGACATAAAATTTTTAATATAATTAGACTTAGACCAAGTGTAATATTTATAATAAAAAAATCAATTTATTTTTCAATATTGTAAGAATAAATACTAAAACAATAATATTATTAATATTTTTTAATTATATACTTGTAAAAAATTTTATAAACACTATATAACAATTATGAATTAATTTGTTATTAATAATGAGTGGAAAAGAAATGAAAATAAAACCATTATATGATAAAGTTTTAGTAAAAAGAGAAGAGGCAGTGCAAAAAACTGCTGGTGGAATTATTATTCCTGACACATCAAAAGAAAAACCATCAATTGGAACCGTTATATCAGTTGGCGACGGTGCCAGAGAACCAAATGGTAAACCAATACCTATGATTTTAAAAGAAGGTGATAAAGTTTTATTCTCAAAATGGGGTGGAACAGAAGTTCCAGGAGATGATACTTTAATTATCTTAAAAGAGAGTGATGTACTTGGAATTATTCAAGAATAATTCCAAAATTGAAAATTGAAAATTGAAAATTGAAAATTATTATGTTTGAATCAGATAATATTATACAAAAAAAGAGCTTTGATTTTGCTTTACTAATTATTGAATTATATAAAATACTTAATAAAAATAATGAATTTATATTATCTAAACAATTATTAAGATCTGGTACAAGCATTGGAGCTAATATTGAAGAAGCATTACAAGCTCAAAGTAAAGCTGATTTTATTTCTAAACTTTCAATATCTTTAAAAGAAGGTGTTGAAACTAGATATTGGTTAAAATTATTAAAAGAATCAAAAATTGTGGAATACAATTTTAATGAATATATTTTAAAAGTAAATGAAATCATAAATATTTTAATCAAAATTATAAAAACATCAAAAGCTAAATAATTTTTATTTTTAATTATTAAATTTTCAAATTTATAGTTTATTTTATTATTTTATTAATGAAGTTGTTTAATTGTAAGATTGTGAATATTGATTAAAATATTTTGATTATGTTTTAATGAAAAATTAATTTTCAATTTTCAATTTTCAATTTTCAATTTCTTAAAAACGGAGTTTTTATGAGTATTAAAGATGTAAAATTTGGTGCAAATGCAAGACAACAAATGTTAATGGGTGTTGATATTCTTGCTAATGCTGTTAAGACAACATTGGGTCCAAAAGGTAGAAATGTAGTTATTGAAAAATCTTTTGGTGGTCCTAGAATTACAAAAGATGGTGTTACAGTTGCAAAAGAAATAGAATTAAAAGATAAAATACAAAATATTGGGGCTCAAGCAATTAAAGAAGTTGCTAGCAAAACCAATGATATAGCTGGTGATGGAACTACTACTTCAACAGTTTTAGCACAAGCTATTTTTAGAGAAGGTGTGAAATCAGTTGCAGCAGGTTTAAATCCTATGGACTTAAAAAGAGGAATTACAAAAGCTGTTGATACTGCAATTGCAGAAGTTAAAAAAGTTGCTAAAAAAGTTAATGGAAAAGATGAAATAGCACAAGTTGGTACAATTTCTGCTAATGGTGATAAAGAAATTGGTGAAAAAATTGCAGAAGCTATGGAAAAGATTGGTCCTAATAGCCCTATTACAGTTGAAGAAGCAAAAGGACTTGATTTTGAAATTGAAGTTGTTGAAGGTATGAATTTTGACAGAGGTTATTTATCACCATACTTTGCAACAAATGCAGATAAAATGAATTGTGAACTTGAAAATCCATACATTTTATTAGTTGAAAAGAAAATTTCAACATTACAATCAATTTTAAAAATTTTAGAAGCTGTTGCTCAATCAGGTAGACCATTATTAATAATTGCAGAAGATGTTGAAGGTGAAGCTCTTGCTGCATTAGTTGTTAATAAATTAAGAGGTGGTTTAAAAGTTTGTGCTGTAAAAGCTCCTGGTTTCGGTGATAGAAGAAAAGCTATGTTAGAAGATATTGCTATTTTAACTGCTGGACAAGTTATTTCCGAAGATTTAGGACAAAAACTTGAAAATGTTGAATTGGAACAATTAGGTAAAGCTAAAAAAGTTGTTATTACAAAAGATGATACAACAATTATAGATGGTGCTGGTGAAGGCGATAATGTAAAAGCAAGATGTTCTCAAATTAAAAATGAAATTGAAAACACTTCATCAGAATACGATAAAGAAAAATTACAAGAAAGATTAGCTAAACTTTCAGGTGGTGTTGCTATATTAAAAGTTGGTGGTGCTACTGAAATGGAAGTTAAAGAAAAGAAAGACAGAGTTGAAGATGCTTTATCAGCTACAAGAGCTGCTATTGAAGAAGGTATTGTTGCTGGTGGTGGTGCTACATTAGTTCATGCATCAAAAGCTTTGTTAAATTTAGAAGCTGATAATGAAGCTCAAAAAGCTGGTATTCAAATAGTTTACAAAGCTTTACAAGCTCCTGCAAAACAAATAGCAGAAAATGCTGGTTTAGATGGTTCTGTAATTGCTAATAAAATTATGGAAAATGACAACCCTAACTATGGTTTTGATGCTCAAAAAGAACAATATGGTGATATGATTAATTTTGGTATTGTTGATCCTGCAAAAGTTACAAGAATTGCTCTTGAAGGTGCAAGTTCAATTTCTGGCTTATTAATTACAAGTGAATGTGTAATTACAGAAAAAGCTGATGATAAATGTTCTTGTGGCTGTGGCAACCATGGTGCTGGTATGGGCGGAATGCCTGGTGGCATGGGTGGTATGGATGACTTTATGTAATCAATTATTACACATTAAATTAAAAAAATATATGGAGTTTAAGACTCCATATATTTTTATTATATTATATAATTAATAACCTCTTTAAAATCAAATATTTGCCACATAGGTGGTGTAGCCTTCTTTTTTTCTTCAAAATATTCTGCATTTGCTATTTTTCCTTTGCCATATAATATTGGCTGAATATTTGCATTATAAGCACAATCTATATCTTGGTTTGAATCACCTATAAGCCATACATTATTATAATTAATTTCTATATTTAAATCTTCTAATGCTTTAAATATTGGAGCTGGGTCTGGTTTATTCTTTTCACTATCACCATTTGCCATAATTTTATAAAAATTTATATCATTATATAATATTTTAATTTCATCTAATAATAATTTTCTTTCTTTATTGCTGACTATAATAATTTTAATATTTTTATCATTTAATATTTTTAATAATTCTTTTGCATTTTCCGGTGCTTGTAAAAGATAATTAAATTCATTATAAAAATTTAAATAATCATTATATGCTTGTTTTTCTAAGTCTTCACCAAAGAAATTAATAAAATTTTCTTTCAAAGATTTATTTTTATCTCTTTTTTCTTTTTTAATAATGTCCCATTCTGCTTTACCATATTTTGATAAAACTTTATTCATAGCATTAACAACTACTTCTCTATTAAGAGCGAGTGTATTATCCCAATCAAATGCTATTATTTCAGGCCTTTGTTTAATATTCATAATATAATATATTATTAGACAAAAATATTTTATAAAATTTTTATTAAAAATCAATTTTATTAATTAAATAAACTTATTTCTTGAAAATAAAAAAATCACTTTATACAATGCAAACTAGTATTTTAATAAAGAAAAATAAATGAATATTAGTATATTTGATATCTTTAAAATAGGTATTGGACCATCTAGTTCCCATACTTTTGGGCCGATGGTTGCCGGAAATATGTTTATAGAAACTTTAATTGAAAAAAAATTATTAGATAAAGTTGAAGCTGTAAATATTGATTTATATGGTTCATTAGCTTTAACAGGAAAGGGACATGCTACATTTTTAGCTATTGAATTAGGTTTAGAAGGCTTTACACCTAAAACAGTTGTTCCTAGTGAAATAGAAGCAGAGGTTTCTAGAATCAAAACAGAAAAAACATTAAATTTAGCTAAAAAGAAAACTATTCAATACACAGAAGAAAAAAATTTACACCTACATAAAACAGAAGAATTAGAATTTCATAGCAATGGTATGTCAATTGGTGCTTTTGACAAAGATAATAATATTCTTTATTTTCAAACATATTATTCAACAGGTGGTGGTTTTATTGTTACACAAGATCAGTTAGATTTGCCCAGTCCAAAAGAAGATAGGCCTATTAAATATAGTTTTACCAATTTTAAAGAGTTGTTAGCTATATGTGATAAAAAACATCTTAGAATAGATGAAGTTGTTTTAGAAAATGAAAAATGTTGGAGAAGTGAAGAAGAAATTGACAAAGAAATTCAAGAAATTGTCGATGTAATGCATGAAACAATAGAAAATGGTTTAAATAGAAAAGGAAAATTACCTGGAAGTCTAAATCTTTCAAGAAGAGCTCCTGCATTGTATAAAAAATTAAAAGAAGATAAAAGTAATGATCCATTAAATGTTTTTGATTGGGTTGATTTATGGGGTTTAGCTGGTGCAGAAGAAAATGCTAGTTTAGGAAAAATTGTCACAGCCCCTACAAATGGTGCTGCTGCTGTAATTCCTGCAATCATTAAATTCTTTCAAGTATATTACCCAAAACAATATACATTTGAAAACATTAAAAAATTTATATTAGTTTCTGGAATAGTTGGTGTATTCTGTAAAAAGAATGCTACAATTTCAGGTGCAGAAGGTGGTTGTCAAGCAGAAATAGGAAGTGCTTGTTGTATGGCTGCTGCCGGTTTAACAGCAGCATTAGGTGGAACTAATTATCAAATAGAAAATGCTGGTGTTATTGGCTTAATGCATAATTTAGGTTTAACTTGTGATCCAGTTGGTGGTTTAGTACAAGTTCCTTGTATTGAAAGAAACCCTATGAATGCAGTAAAAGCTATTAATGCTATGAGATTAGCTTTAAGAGAAGAAAAAAGTTTATTCTGTACTCTTGATCAAGTTATATTAACAATGAAACAAGTTGGTAAAGAAATGCCTTGTAAATATAAAGAAACATCACAAGGTGGTTTAGCTATCAATTCTAGAAATGGTAGAAGTACAATTATTCCTACTTGTATTTCTTGTGCTTGCTCCACTTGCAATGTTTGCGAAGAAGAAAAAAAATAAATATAAAAATATATATAAAAAAATACCCACTTTAATTAAGTGGGGTTTTTTATATTTTACATACAAAACAAACTATCAGCAAAGTTTTACAACTTTGTTTTTTTAAATAGTCTGTATGATTATTATAAAGAAATGGTGCCACAACTCGGACTCGAACCAAGGACCTACTGATTACAAATCAGTTGCTCTACCAGCTGAGCTATTGTGGCATATCAAGAATTTTATATTTATTTTTTATAAAGTCAATAAAAAAATATGATTTATATATTATTTCTTATTTAAATCATTAAGATTGTCTAAAATTATAACAACTCTCTCATTTTGTTGTTTATTGCCAACTATATTACTCTTACCAGTATTTACATCATAAGAAAATTCATCAGCATAAACTGTAATGCCTTTTTCTGTCGCTTTAATATTTTTTTTCATTGTTATAATATTTTTTTTAACATCATAAATACCTTCATCACCAGTTGCAACTATTGCTTGATTTACAAATTTTACATTTTTAGTTGCTTTTATATTATCAATATTTACTTTTTGATCTTTTGACTCATTATATTTAACAGTCATTTTATCTGCATATAAAGTAAATTCATCTTGTGTGGCTATAACATCACCTATAAAAATGATTTCTCCTTTATTCCTAATAATTTCCACCTTATTAGATGTAATATTTAATGGTTGATTTTTATTTATTTTAGTAGATGTAATGGAAGAGGCATAGGTAAAATTCACCACGCTAAAAAAGACAACTACAAAAAATATGTTAGTTAGTATTTTTTTCATTACTTTCTAATTTATTAGTATTATCTTCTTGCTTTTCGCCATTTTCTTTATTGTCATCTTTAATATCAAGAATTAAATTAAGAATCTTAGTCGCACCACAATAAGAAGCTTTTTCGGGACAATTATAACCTAATTGTTTAATAACATTTCTTGTGTCTTCTATTTGTTTTTTGCATAATTGTCTATCTTTTAAAAATTTATTTAGTTGTTCTGCAATTTGTGATGGATCAACATTATCTAAAACAAATTCTGGTATAATTTCTTGATTAGCTAAAATATTAACTAAATTAGCATATTTAATTTTTACAACTCTTTTCACTATTTTATTTGTAAACCAATTAAATGTATATGTAATAACCAAAGGAACACCATAAATATTAAATTCAAAAGTATTGGTTCCTGATTTAGCTAATGCAACATTAGCACAAGATAATATTTTTGCTTTTTCTGTTTCATTAGTAATGATTTTAGTTTTAAATTCATATTCGTGTGCTGTAAAATCTACTAAATCTCTTGTATGATTATTTGCAAAAGTAAAAATATGATAATCTTTATAAGTATAACAATATCTTTCTTTTAAAATATTAATTGCTTTTATCATTATAGGATAAATTCTTTCAACTTCACTTTCTCTACTACCAGGTGTCAAAATTATAATAATATCATCATATGATACACTATAATTTTTTGACAAATCACTTTTTGAATATTTAGTAGAATATTTTGTATCATCATCAAAAATTGGGTGTCCTATATATTCTGTTTTTAATCCATATTTTTCAAAATATGGTGGTTCAAATGGAAGTATACAAAGTAATAAATCATAAATTTTGGAAATTCTTTTCGCTCTTTTTTCTTTATAAGCCCAAACACTAGGTGCAATTAGATGAATTTTTTTTACAGAATCAAAAAATTTTTTATCTTTGCATTTTAATTTTTCCATTACTCTAAAACAAAAACCTGGCGAATCTATTGTAAGTATAGCATCTGGTTTTTCTTTAATAATAGTATTAACAGTTTGTTTAATTCTTTTAAGTAATTTAAAAACTTTTGGTAAAACTTCAAAAAATCCCATTAAAGATAAATCACTCATTGGAAAAAGAGATTTTAAACCCTCTTTTTCCATTTTTTCACCACCAATACCACAAAAAGTAATTTCTACATTTTTATCATTATTTATTAATGATTTCATTATTTTACTACCAAGTAAATCTCCCGATGCTTCACCAGCGATTATAAATATTTTTTTTCTCCCTTCCATATCTCTACACAATATAAATTAAAAACTAACCTGTTAATAAAATATAACAAGATTTAAAATAAACAACAAAAAAATGAATAAAAATGAATTTTTTATAATTTTATTCAATATTCATTTTTAATATATTATTGCAATATGTAATAAATGGAGCTTTAAAACTTTTACATAATTTACAAAATGTTTTTTTATTCATATCATTAATATGTGGTAATAATTCTTCAACATTAATATCTTCAACATTATTATAATTTTGTATAATTTCATTTAATTTTGTAGCAAAGGTTTTTCCCATGCATTTTCCACAAGCTTCTTTTTGATAAAATGCACCTAATCTTTTTAAGAAAACTAAAAAGTTTCTTTTTGACTTATCAAAAATTTCAATACTACCAGCACCTGTCATAATAATATCATTTAATTGTTCTTTATCATATACAGGACCACTAGCACTGCCACCTATTTGCACATAATAATCAAAATTAGGCTCAATATTATTTTCTTTTAAAATATCAGCAATACTTGCATCAATTTTATGTCTTGCAACAAATTTCTTTTCAATACCATCACCAAATATACCAGAAAATCTACAATTATCATATTCATCATCTAAAATTCTAGCAATGTCATAAAATGTTTCAACATTATTCATCATTGTAGGCTTTTCAAATAAACCAGCAACAACCGTTCTTTTTGTTCTAGGTCTAGGTTGTGCTACACCTGTTTCAATAATATTCATTAAAGCACTTGCTTCACCACCAATATAACATGGATTTTCAATACTAATATGAAATTTAATTCCACTCCATTTATAATCGTTTATATATTTAAAAAGTTGTGGTTGTAATTCATTTAAATAGTCTTGATTAATATGAATGTATACTTCAACATTACAATTTAAAAATTTAATTCCATAATCTATACCTTTAAATACTTTATCCATATGATTTCTCCATATGTATAAATCTTTAAAAAGTCCCATTTCACCTTCGGAAGAATTTACAATAATATATTTTAAGTCTCCTTCGGCCTCACTAACACCTTGCCATTTTTTAAATGTAGGATAAGCAGCTCCACCTTTTCCAAAAAGGCCAGCTTTTTCTAATTTTTCCAATACTAGATTTTTGTCCATAGTTTATAGTGGTTGTTTCAACACTGTGAGTTTACAAGTAAAATATTTTGATTGCAATAACTTTTTTATATAAAAATAAGGCAAATATTGTAAAAAAGCTATTGACTTTTACAATTTTAAATTTAGTATAATTATTGCTATCAACTTTTAGTAGTTAGCAAAATATTGGGCTAGTAATTGAATAAAAAACTCTTTCGAGAAATAAATTACAATGGCCTCCAAAGCCCAATATTTTACTTTTATAATTATTTTCCAGTTAATATTCTATCAACTAATTGTTTAATTGTAGGAATAAAACCATCTTTATAAAATGGGTCAGTAGCAAATCTATAAGCATTACTTCCTGCAAATAATAAAGCCTTATCATTATATATGCCTTTTTTAGCATATTGTAAAGCTTTTTGAATACAGAAAGTTCTAGGATCAGGAGTTGCACCACAAGTATAACCCTGCTCTGGAAAGTATTGACTCCATGAACTAAAATGACAACAACTTAAACAACCTATACAATTTTTCATATCGGTATGAATTTCTCTTTCTGTCTCTTGTGTAACAAAAACAATTGTTTCATCAGGAGTTCTAAGAGCTTCTGTATAGCCAGCTTTAAGCCATTTTTCAACATTAGCTTTTTCTTTTTCTTCAATAAAATAATGTTTATTCGTTTTGCCACATACAATTTCTGTATTAAAAGTCTCATCGGCAACAATTTTATATGGTATTTCTCTGGTTAATCTATCATATAAACTTTGTAAGAATTCGTTATTTATAGCGGATGAATAAAAACCTGTTGGACTAAAATGATTAGTCTTTACATCCCCTTCTTTTAAATTTAATAAAGCATTTTTCCAATAATCGGAAATAGGAGTTTCTTTTGTAAGCATAGGTCTTGTTCCAAACTGAAATGCAATAGGACCGAGTTCTGGGTTATCTATCCAATCTTCATATTCTTCTAGATTCCAAACACCACCTGCAACTATAATTGGAACATCTTGTAAACCAACTCCATTCATAAAAATTCTTAAATCTCTAACTCTGTTGTAAGGATCTTGTGGAACAAATGGATCCTCAGCATTAGTTAAGCCATTGTGTCCCCCTGCTCTCCAAGGGCACTCATAAACAACACCACCAAGCCACTCTTTTGTTTTTTTAAAACTTCTAAGCCATAAAGCTCTAAATGCTCTCATTGAAGATACTATTGGGTAATAATATACTTTATATTTAGCGCATATTTCAGCTAATTTATAAGGCATACCAGCACCACAAACAACACCATTAATAAGGCCTTTTACTTTATCTAAGCTTTCATTTAATATTTGTTCTGTACCGCCCATTTCCCATAGAACATTCAAATGAATTCTTCCATTTTCGCCAGCAATATCTTTTGCTCTTTTAGCTTGAGAAATTATAGCTTTAATAGAATGTTGTATCATTTCCATATGTCTATCAATTCTATTTTTAGATTTAATATCCATTTCTATGATATCACCATTTTCATCAACAATATCAGGATTAACGCCAGATATAGTACCAACACATCCACATTTTGCAAAATTTCCAGATGTATTGTAATTAGACATTCCAATGCCTTTACCACCCTCCACAATAGGTAAACACTCCACACCAGAAATAATTAAATTTTTTAATTTTTTCATTAATTTTCCTATTTTAAAATTATACATTAGAAAATATAGATTATTTTTTTTTATAATCAATAAACAAATAAGTTTTTTTATTAATTAAAAAAATGTTTTTTTAAAAATATTTTATATTATATTTTGTTATTTATTGAAAAATAATGATTAAATAGCAGTTAAGAAAAAGCTTGATATTTAAAAAATATATTTATAAAATGTTTTTATAAATTACTAATTAAATAAAAAAATTATGACAGAAGTTTTTGAAAAAGTTAAAAAAATTATCGTTGATCACTTAGGTGTTGAAGAAGATAAGGTTGTTACAGAAGCTAGCTTTATTGATGATCTTGGTGCTGACAGTTTAGACCAAGTTGAATTAGTTATGGCTTTTGAAGAAGAATTTGGAATTGAAATTCCTGATGAAGCAGCAGAAAAAATTACAACAGTTGGAAAAGCTGTTGACTATATTTCTCAAAACAGCTAATTATCAAATAAATAATTAAGATTAGTATATTTTAATGATTCACATAAAGTAGGATAAAAATCCTACTTTTTTTTATAATTAATATTGTTTTAGAAAAATTATTTATTACAAAATATAATAAATCATATTCAGTACAAAATTTATTTAAGTATTATTTATACTAAATATCTAACAAATAGTTATAAATGTATTTTGTTAATATTTATTCTATTTCTTAGTAAATACTATTTTATATTATTATATAAATTTATAATGTATGAAAATTTTATTTTTCTTTAAATTATCATTAAAATCATAGAAACTGTTATTGTAATTATAGAAACCGACATTGCGATGACTTGGAAAAGTATGTGATAATCTCGTTTATTCTTGGCTCGTCATTGCGAGAGCTTGAAAAACCCATAGCAATCTTTGCATGAGACACCGGGATGGAATACTAGGATACGATAAAGCATCGTCATTGCGAGAGTTCGTAGAACTCGTGGCAATCCATAAGAAATTGAAAATTGAAAATTGAAAATTAATTCTTTAATTTGATAAATAATAGTGATTTCTTTTTTCTTTTCTGTGAATGAATAAAAAAATAGTGGTTTGTGGATTGCTTCGTCGTTTCACTCCTCGCAATGACGAAGAGGGCAAAGACTTGTGAATTCTTTTTCTTTTTGATTTTTGTGTTTTTTATTAATAACAAATTCTTTTATTTTTCTGTAAAAGAATAAAAGAGCAGTGGTTTATGGATTGCTTCACTTCGTTCGCAATGACAGTACTCACACATCATCATTACACGAACCAAAGGCCTGTGGTAATCTCATTATAGCAACAAATACACACATATTATATTATTCATAATCATATAATAATCATACTCACCACAATACTCAACCCCCCTGCGACTTCGTCGCTTCCCCCCTTACAAAGGGAGGTAAAGAAATAGTTTTGGCGCAACCTTACAAAGGAAGGTAATAATCCACATTATTATTGCGAGAACCAAAGATTTATCTTATATTAATATTACATTAAGTAAAAGTGTAGCTTGATGCTACACTTTAAATTATTTATTCTCTAAAACATAATTCTGCATTTTTTCAATGGCTTTTGCTTCAATTTGTCTAGCTCTTTCACCAGAAATATTATATTTTTTACTGATTTCAGCTAATGTTAATGGCTTGTCGGTTAATCTTCTAAGTTTAATAATTTCTTTTTCTCTTTCATTTAAAATATTTAAAGCAGAAGATAATAATGCTGTTTTTTTCTTATTTTCCCTTCTTCTATCAACAACACTATCTTGCAATGCCTGATTAGAAGGTAATAAGTCAATAATTTCTGTATCATCATCTTCATTTGTTTTTGTATTTAAATAAATATCACCTTTTGCGGTTCTAGAATCCATTTCAATAATATCTTTTTCTGATACATTTAGCATATTGGATATATGTGCTATATCGTCATTTGTTAAAAATTTTCTACTTTTCGATGTTAATAATTCATTTTTTATTTTTTTAAGATTAAAAAATAATTTCTTTTGAATAGCATTGGTGCCAATCTTTACAATAGACCAAGTTTTTAAAATATACTCTTGTATGAAAGCTTTAATCCACCACATTGAATATGTAGCTAATTTATAGCCTTTTGTATAATCAAATGTTTTTACAGCTCTCATTAAACCAATATTTCCTTCGGAAATTAAGTCCATCATAGGAAGACCATAATTTTTGTATTGGCTGGCTATTTTTACAACTAATCTAAGATGACTAGAAATAAGCATTTTGGCAGCATTAATGTTTCCAGCATCTTTTTCTTTCGCATAATATATTTCCTCCTCGTCTGTCAATACAGGAATTTTATTTACTTCACTAATATATTGAAATAAATTGTTACCAGTAATAACAGGAGTAAGATTTTGAGTAGTCATATATACATTAATGGTTGTTAATAAAAATAAAAACACCAAACTACATTATACAAAAAAAATATTAATTAGTCAAGTATTTTTTCTTGAAAATATTAATTGTTTATTTTATTATGTCGTTAGTGTTAATAGGGGAGAAAGTCCTAATGATGAAAAAAATTTTAGTTCAAGGAAAGACTAAATTAGTCGGCAATATCAAGGTGTCCGGCGCTAAAAATGCGGCCCTGCCTATAATAATTTCTAGTCTATTGTGTAAAGATACACTTAAACTTAGAAATATTCCAAATCTTGTAGATATTACTACATTAATTCATTTGTTAAATCATCTTGGTGTAAAAGTCGCATTAGATGGCGATCAATCCAATAAAGATGAAGGTAAAGTTATTGAATTTGATGCTAGTAAATTAAATAGCTATATAGCCCCATATGAAATAGTTTCTAAAATGAGAGCATCATTTATAGTTTTAGGTCCATTATTAGCAAGATTCGGTAAAGCAGAAGTTTCATTACCTGGTGGCTGTGCTATTGGTTCTAGACCTGTGGATATTCATTTATCAGCTTTTGAAGAAATGGGAGTTGATATTAAAATTGAAAATGGTTATGTAAAAGCAACTACAAAAAATGGAAAATTACAAGGTGCTGAAATTACATTAAGGAAAGCATCTGTTGGTGCCACTCAAAATATTATGATGGCAGCTTGTTTAGCAGAAGGTACCACAATAATTCATAATGCAGCAAGAGAACCTGAAAATGTAGATTTAGCTAAATGTCTAATAGCTATGGGTGCTAAAATTAAAGGTGCCGGTACATCTACTATTGAAATTGAAGGTGTGGAAGAATTACATTCGGCAGATTTCAAGATTATGGGAGATAGAATTGAAGCAGCTTCTTATATGATTGGTGCAGTTATGACAGATGGTGATTTAACAATTACTGGTTTAGATTTTTATAATACTGTTGAAAATCTAATTGGAAAATTAGAAACAATAGGTGCTGATATTCAAAAAATAGATGATAAAACTATTAGAATAAAAAGAGGTAAAGAGAAATTAAAACCAATAGATGTTATTACAGATGTTTACCCTGGTTTCCCTACTGATATGCAAGCTCAAATGATGACTTTATTAGCTATGATTGATGGAGAATCAAGTATAGATGAAACTGTATTTGAAAATAGATTTATGCATGTTCCTGAATTAAACAGGATGAATGCAAATATTGTTATATCTGGGAATAAAGCTTTAATTTCTGGAAAAGAAAATACTTTTAAATGTGCACAAGTTATGGCTAGCGATTTAAGAGCTTCTGTATCATTGGTTTTAGCTGGTTTATGTGCTAGTGGAGAAACAGAAGTTAGCAGAATTTATCATTTAGAAAGAGGTTATGAATTTTTAGCTGATAAATTAAATAATTGTGGTGCTAATATTAAAACTGTTTATGATGCAAAATAATAATAAAAATATATTATTAATAACAGAAGATAATACAATCATTGAATATGTAAAAAAAATATTCAGTGATTGTATTGTTAATGTATATGATGAAAATTTTGATAAAAAGATAAAATATAATTTAGTTATTATTGATGATTTCAAAAAATATAAGGAAATAGAAAATATAATTATACCACAATCAATTATTAACATTTCTAATAAAAATATTGATAATAATGATATTATTAATATAAAACAACCTTTTTACTTAAAAGATTTATTAAATAATATTAAAAAAATATTATTAAATGATGATAAAATATTAAAATTCAAAGACTTTAAAATTGTTGATGGTATAATTTATTGTCAAGATAGAGAAGAAACATTAGGAAATAAAGAATTTGAAATTATTAAATATCTTTACAAAAATATTTCTGCAAATAAGGAAGATATTTTAAATTATGTATGGGGTTATTGCGAAGAATTAGAAACAAAAGTTTTTGAAAATACTATAAATAAAATTAGACAAAAATTTAAAAATATTGATATTGAAGACTTTATTATTTTTAATGATAAAGAATATTCTATTAATACTAAATATCTTTAATATTATTCTTATAAAATTTTTAACTATATGAAAATGATACTCAAAATCATATAATCTAATTATCATTTTTAGAAAAAAACTTGATTATTTATTATTAAATTTTACAATTTTAGTGTTTTAACAATTATCTTATAAAATGGCAAATTTTAAGAAAAAGCCTATTGATGGAAATGAAGCAGTTGCTAGAATTGCTTATAAGATGAGTGATATGTTTGCAATATATCCTATCACACCATCATCACCAATGGGCGAATTAGCAGACCAATTATCTGCAAGTGGAGAATTAAATATTTTTGGGTTAAAACCTAGTGTTACAGAAATGCAAAGCGAAGCTGGTGCTGCTGGTGCTTTACATGGTGCTTTACAAACAGGTAGTTTAGCTTCTACATTTACATGTTCACAAGGACTTTTATTGATGATTCCTAATATGTATAAAATAGCTGGTGAAATGACACCTTGTGTTATTCATGTTGCTGCTAGAGCATTAGCTGCACAAGGTTTATCAATTTTTGGTGATCATCAAGATGTTATGGCTGTTAGACAAACTGGTTTTGCTATGTTATCTAGTGGTTCAGTTCAAGAAGCTCATGATAGTGCTTTAATTTCTCATTTATCAACTCTTGATTCAAAAGTTCCATTTATTAATTTTTTTGATGGTTTTAGAACATCACACGAAATCAATAAAATTGAATTAATTGATGATGAAACCATTAAATCAATGATTAATGAAGATGCAATTTTAGAATGCAGAAATAGAGCTTTAAAACCTGATGACCCAGTTATGAGAGGTACAGCTCAAAACCCTGATGTATATTTCCAAGGTAGAGAATCAACAAATAAATATTATAATAATGTACCTTCAATAGTTCAAGCTAAGTTTGATGAATTTGCAAAATTAACAGGAAGACAATATCACTTATTTGACTACTATGGTCCAGCTGATGCTAAAAACGTTATAGTTATGATGGGTTCCGGAGTTCAAGCTGTAAAGGAAACTATGGAAGTATTAAATAAAAATGGTGAAAAGGTTGGTGTATTACAAGTTAGATTATTTAGACCTTTCTCAGCTAAACATTTAGTTAATGCATTACCAAAAACAGTTAAAAAAATTGCAGTTCTTGACAGAACAAAAGAACCAGGAAGTGAAGGCGAACCATTATTCTTAGATGTTGTTGCAGGATTAAAAGAAGAAGGAAAAGAAAATATTGAAGTAATTAAAGGTAGATATGGACTTTCTTCAAAAGAATTTACACCTGCAATGGCAAAAGCTGTTTATGATAATTTAAAATCATCAACACCTAAAAAAGAATTTACAGTTGGTATTAAAGATGATTTAACAAATTTAAGTTTAGACTATTCTAGTGATTTTAATATTTCATTACCAGATGTTAAAGAATCAATTTTCTTCGGTTTAGGTAGTGATGGTACAGTTGGTGCTAACAAAAACACAATTAAAATCATTACTGATAGAGAAGAATACTACGGACAAGCTTATTTCGTTTATGATTCTAAAAAATCAGGTTCTGTTACAGAATCACATTTAAGATTTGGTCCTAAACCAATTAATTCAACATATTTAGTTCAAAAAGCTGACTTTATTGGTTGCCATCAATTCCCATTCTTATTTAAACTTGATATTTTAGGAAGAATTAAAGATGGTGGTACATTGCTTTTAAATACTCACTACTCAAAAGATGAAGTATGGGATCAATTACCACAAGTAGTTCAACAAATCATAATTGATAAACATGTTAAATTCTATATAATAGATGCTTATAAAGTTGCTGATGAAGCTCATATGGGTACCAGAATTAACACAATTATGCAAACTTGTTATTTTAAACTTGCTAATGTTATTCCTTTTGAAGAAGCAGTTGCTGATATTAAAAATGCAATTATTAAAACATATAGCAAAAAAGGACAAGAAATTGTTGATAATAATATTAAAGCTGTTGATGGTTCTATTGCAAACTTATTTGAAGTTAATTATCCAAAAACTGTTTCAAGTAAAATTGAAATGGAAGAAAAAGTTGGAACAGATGCTCCTAAATTCGTTCAAGAATTTACAGCTAAATTAATAGCAGGAAAAGGTGAAGAAATTACAACTTCACAAATGCCATTTGATGGAACTTTCCCAACAGATACTACAAAATATGAAAAAAGAGATGTTGCTGATAAAGTTTCAGTATGGGATGAAAGCAAATGTATTCAATGCGGTCAATGTGTATTTGCTTGTCCACACTCTTGCTTAGAGTCAAAAGTATTTACAGCAGATCAATTAAAAAATGCTCCTTCTTGCTTTAAAGCAATTCCAGTTGTTGGAGATAAAACAGGGGAACAAAAATTCAAAATTCAAATTTCACCAGAAGATTGTACTGGTTGTTCAGTTTGTGTTTTAGCTTGCCCTGTTGGTGCTTTATCAATGAAACCAAAACAAGAAGTAATTAAAGAAGAAAAAGAATGTTTAGAATTCTTTAACACTCTTGAAGGAAAAGAAGTTGAAGATCCTAAGACAATTAAAGATTTACAATTTAAAGATTCTTTATTCAAATATTCAGGTGCTTGTGCTGGTTGTGGTGAAACTCCACATTTATCACTATTGACAAAATTAGTTGGTGATAGAGCTGTTATTGCTAATGCAACAGGTTGTTCTTCTATTTATGGTGGAAATTTACCTACAACACCTTATGGAAAGAACAAAGAAGGCAGAGGTCCAGCTTGGTCTAACTCTTTATTTGAAGATGCAGCAGAATTTGGACTTGGTTTCAAATTAAGTCAAGAGACTCAATTAGTTGAAGCTAGTGATTTAATGGAAAAATTAAAAGATGTACTTGGTGCTGATTTAGTTAAAGCTATAATGGATAATTATGGAAATAACACTGATGCTGGTGTTAAAACTCAAATAGCTAACTTAAAGAAAGCAAAAGAAATTTTAGCTAAAAACAATTCATTCGAAGCTAAACATTTAGCATCTATTATTGATGTAATGCTTGAAAGAAGTGTATGGATAGTAGGTGGTGATGGTTGGGCTTATGATATTGGCTTTGGTGGTTTAGATCATGTACTTGCTAGTGGAAAGAAAATTAGAGTATTAGTAATGGATACAGAAGTTTATTCTAACACTGGTGGCCAAGCTTCAAAAGCTACTAACTTAGGTGCAAGTGCTAAGTTTGCTGTAAATGGTAAAAATACATTTAAGAAAGACTTAGGTGCAATTATGATGAGTTATGGCAATGTTTATGTCGCACAAGTTGCAATTAGAGCTAACCCAAATCAAGCTTTAAAAGCCTTCAAAGAAGCAGAAGCTTATGATGGTCCTTCTTTAATCATTGGTTATAGCTCTTGTATCGCTCATGGTGTTGCCCTCGAAAAGAGTTTTACACAACAAAAGAATTGTGTGGATTCTGGTATGTGGATGCTTTATAGATATAACCCAAGTTTAATTGCAGAAGGTAAAAATCCTTTACAAATAGATAGTAAAGAACCTAAATTAGACTTATTAGAAACATATTTATATGGCGAAACTAGATATAGCAATATTAAAAAAGCTAATCCAGAACATGCAAAAGAAATCGTTGAAATGTTAAAAGATCACATTACAAGACGATGGAAAAAATATAAATTGTTAGCTGATAATAATTTATAATATTGACAAATAGAAGGAATAATTTTTCCTTCTATTTTTTTATACATAAAAAGTAAAATTATGAAAAAATATATACATAGTTTTTTAGTGGCAAGATTTCAACCATTTCATAACGGACATAAATCATTAATTGATAAAATGTTAAATGAATCAAAATATGCTACAATTATAGTTGGTTCAGCACAAGATAGTGGGAGTAGTAAAAATATTTTTAATGCAGAAGAAAGAATTTATATGCTTAAAAATGTTTATGGTGAAAAAGAGAATATGAATATTTTTCCCCTTAATGACATTCCTAGTGATGATGAATGGTATGGCTATGTTATGCAAAATCTTGCAGAAAAAAGCAAAAAATTTGGAAAGGTGGAAGCTTTTTATTGTGGTGGTATAGATGAAGGCAAATGGTTTGATAAAGGAGAATTAAAGATTGAAATACTTGATAGAAATACACAAGTTGGCAATTTAAAAATATCAGGTACGGAAATTAGAAATATGATTAAAAATAATGATAATTTATGGAAAAATTATGTACCACAACAAAATATAAATTTTATAGAAAATTATATTAAAAAGAATAAAAACAATTGATATAAAATAATTGATATTTTTATAGCTTTTTATTATTACATATCAATAAAAAGTACTTGACTTTTTTTGAGTGAATAGTATTATTTCCTTAGTTTAAAGTTATAATATTAAAGCATGGATAAGAAATTTACAATAGAAGCTAAACATTTGAAAAATATAGTACTATTCAATCCAGAAGTTGGACATGATGATTTATCAAATGCTGAAAGCAGTATTTTTATTAAAGTTGCAAATGGAACTTTAAAGTTTGAAATTTTATCATTTAGATATTTATTAACTGGTATTGAAGAAGTAAAAGCTAGTGAAGATATTGAAATGATATTGCCATTAAAAAGATTACAAGATATTGTTAAAAGCTTTTCTGATAATACAAAAATTACTTTCAAAGAAGATAATGAAAAAACCGTTAGTGTTGAAGTTGATGGTATTAAATTCAAAATTAAAACTTGCGAACAAGAAGGCAGAAATCAAATAGATACTGATAAAGGTGAAGAATATAAAGTTAGTAAAGAAGAAATGCTTGAAGGCATTAAAAAAGTTAGAATTGCTATGGGTGATGATGAAGTTAGATACTATTTAAATGGTATTAATATTGAAATTTATAAAAATAAAGATGGTGTTTGCTATCCTTTTATGGTTGCTACAAATGGACATATTCTTGCTACTTCTGGTATTAAAAATGAAAATGATGAGTTATTACAAAAAGCTATAATGCCTAAAAAAGTAATTCCTGAAATCATTAAAATTCTTGAAAAAACAGAAGAAAAAGAAGTTATTGTTTCATTTAATAAGAGTAAAATGGATTTGAAAACAAAAAATTTAGAAATTTTACTTAAATTAATTGAAGGCGATTTCCCTGATTATAATAAAGTTATTCCATATAATAATAGCAAAGAAGTTATTATTAATAATGATTCTTTAAAAGATTTACTTGGTAAAGTTTCTGTTGTTTCTAATGATAAAACAAAAAATGTAAAAATGTCTATTTCTGCAAATAATGTTGATTTAGAAATTATTAGTTCCGATGGAAGTATGGCTAATGGTAATATAGCTATTGATTATTCAGGAGATAATTTAGAAATAATATTAAATGCAAAATATCTAATTGATATATTAAGTCAAATCACAGAAAAGAATGTTGTATTTAAATTGGAAGATGGTGTTTCTCCTCTTTTAATTAAACAAGAAAGTGGTGATTCTTTATTATTTGTTTTAATGCCAATTAGATTATAATATAACAATTTTATTGATTTATTTTTTTTATAGCTTAAATATATAATAATATTTAAGCTATTTTTTATTATGAAAATTGATAAAAATAAAATTATAGTTATTTCGGGACCAACAGCTAGTGGAAAAACCGCTTATTCTATTGATCTAGCAAAAGAAAATAATGGTATTGTTATAAATGCCGATTCTATACAAATATATAAAGGCTTACCAATTTTATCAAGTCAACCAACAGAAGAAGAGCAAAATGGTATAGAACATTTATTATTTTCTTATTTAGAACCCGAAGATAATTGCAATGTTGGTAGATGGCTAAAATTAGCTAAGGAAAAAATAGATTATTGCTTAAATATTGGCAAAACACCAATTATTGTTGGTGGCACAGGTATGTATATATCGAAACTTATAAATGGTATTTCACAAATACCAGAAATTCCAGAAAATATTAGAAATGAAGTTATAAATTTATATAATGAAATTGGCTATGAAGAATTTTATAAATTAGCTTCTCAAATAGATAAAAATTATACTAGTAAACTAAATTTAAATGACAAACAAAGATTAATGAGAATTCTAGAGGTTTACAAAACAACAGAAAAAAGTATTCAATATTTTTTAGATAAAGGTAATATTAAATTATATGATGACAATATGTTTTTTCATATAAATATCAAACCTGATAGAGAAAAACTTTATAATAAATGTGAAATAAGATTTAAAAAATTTATTGAAGAAGATGATGCTATTAAAGAAATTGAAACTTTCGCAAAAAATAATATAAAAATTGTAGATAATTTATCAAAGTATACAATATCAAGTACTATTGGTTTTAAAGAAGGTTTAGATTTTTTAAATAGCAAAATAACAATGGAAGAATTTATAAATAAATCAATTCAAAATACAAAACGATATGCAAAACGACAATACACTTGGTTCAATAATCAGTTTGATAAATTTGATTTAATTATTACATGGTAATTCACTAATTAAACCGGTACAGCCATTATAACAATTACATCTAACTGCACTAGCATCTAAACTTTTTTGTGTAACTTTACCATTATTACATTCTAATACAATTTTAGCAGTAATTCCAGCTATACCATTAACATTAGAAATAGTTTTTGCGGTTATTTCATTATGTTCAAGAACATCACTATAACTATAATTAAGATTCATCAA
Organism: uncultured Rickettsiales bacterium; assembly: GCA_944392135.1. Taxonomy (GTDB): domain Bacteria; phylum Pseudomonadota; class Alphaproteobacteria; order Rickettsiales; family UBA1997; genus CALXSC01. Next base: position 49,707 of record CALXVQ010000003.1, on the reverse strand, counting down.
ATCAACACATGCAGGTTGTGAAGTACTACATTCATATCCTAACTCTGGAATATTTGTAGGACATAGACAAGATACATTATTAATAGAAACACTTACATTATTTAAAGAACAACCTTCATAACACATTAAATTACCTTCATATACCCAACTAGCTGTACCATCTTTATTTTCTGTACATATAGCTATTTGACTACCTTCGCTTTGAGAAGTAAGGCATTTTGCTCTTTTTACAGCTCCTGGACAATTATAACCTTTTGTTCCATCAGCACATTTTCCTTCTGTTAAATCATCCCATACTTTTTTATTTTCTTCGTCTGTTGAAGAAAAATCTTCACATTTAATAGTTTGAAAATTACTTATAGTATACCAATAGCCATCAGTATTACAATAAGCATATGATGGAGTACTTGGAGAATCCACAAAACCTGGTGGTGGTAGTAATTTTATATGAGAACCAACAGCAAATAAATTTTTTTCTCTATCATATTTTGTTGAAGTCGATAAAAATACTACATTTTCAATTTCATTCTTTATTGCTTGTAAAGGTGAATTATCTGGCATTGGAATAAGGTTATTTTCACTAGTCGTTTCATCCACAATGCATGTTCTACCATCATTACAATAATTAACTAAATCACCAAAACTACAAGATATTGGTTGACATTCTCCTGTACTATTCCATTTTTGTTGATTAATATCTGTATCATATTCGCAAGTATATTGCAATTTATTATCCTTGCAATCCACACATTTATAATAATTTGGACATGCTTGATTAACTTGATAACCTTGATATGTACGATTATTTAAAGTTATAAGTCCTGTAAATCCTGTATCTTTCATATAATATGTTTCACCTGGTATTGATATAAATTCTATATTATTAACTGTTTCATTATATGCATTACAAGTTTTTAGATTACAATTAGAATTTAATGGTCCAGACCAATTCTGTGTATTTATATTGCATTGTTGACTAATTTTGCCAGTATAATATCTAGGATCGCAAGATGTTTCTAATGTAATTTCTGCAACTTGATTGCCATTATTTGTAATATCATCCATAACCAACGATGAACTATTTAAAGTAGCAACAAGTTCAGTTCTTTCAATTGAATTAGGATTATTTATGAGATCACGATTAAATATTTTTTTATTTCCACAAGTCTCATTATATAAAACACAAGGATTATGTACAGGTCCCCAAGTGCCATCTGGTAAACATTCCCTATATGGCCTACCACCTATATCATAAGGAAACGGTGATATATTTTCAGAACTTCCACTATTGATAAAAATAATATTTTCTGTTGATGTTATTAAAGCATTATTCTTATATATTTGAGTACCATATGATACCGTAGAATCGCATTCACCAATTGCATATTGTCCTGCCAATGTTCTACCCCATCTTGCACCACCTGTATATTTGTCGCCATATTTTAAATTTCCATTTTGAATATAATATTGCCCAATAACATGTGGAATTTTATATAATTCTAGTATTTCTGTATTTTGAATTTTACCATCATTATTTAAATCATTATATTTAGTTCTAAAAGGATCTATAGGTTCACATGCTACTTGGCATTTATCAGAAATTTCTCCCCACATACCATATTTATTACATTCTCTTGTTGGTTGAATTAAATTTGATGAATTTGATATTAAATTAAAGTCTCTAGGATTTACAGTAGTACCAATATTATTTTGTTCAAAAATTGAGTCATATTGTTTTTCAAAAGAAGAAAATTTAATATTATTACCTTGATAATTATATGAATCAAGTATAAATTCAGCATTATTAGGATAATAGCTATCCTCATTATAGCAAGTGCCAACAACATCAACAGAATCACCTTTTAGCGAAGTTGGTGTTTCTGGCCAAGTTGCGCCACCAGTATGTCTCCAAACTGTAAATTTATTAACTTCACTATTATCTTTAAAATAAGCAATATTAGTATTTGTTTTGTTAGAAATTATTTTATACTTTTCTACATTATTTATATTAATATCAGCATTTTCTTTATTTATTGAATTTATATCATCTCCATTTAAGGCTTTACAAAATAACCTTTCACAATATTTTTGTGAATAATCAACAGTAATACCATATGTATTTGTTTCTATTTTAGATTTTGTTGTTGTAGAATATTTATCTAAATCAACATAATTATTACTATAAACTGGGCTACCAATATAATATAAAGGCACATTAAATCTATTATAAATATCTAACACTGGCATCCACTCCCCAATTTGATTGCAATATCTAACTGGTAAATGTTCTCTTGCATCATATGATAGTATAGATAACATATTTTCTGTAGATACTATATCTTCTGTATTTAATAACATATTATCTATAAATATATCCATATTAAAATTACTATCTATAACTAAATCTTGTTGACCATCACTAGAATTTCCATCTATTAAAGGTACTGGATAATATTGTTGTAATATATTTTTAAAACCAGCAGGAGCATAACCAGTAATACAGCTTGTTGCCCTTTGTTGTTCTATATCATCACCATGTCCATTTTCATTGCCATCTGTCAATATTTCGCCTGTAATTATATTATAAGTACCTTTTTTATAAGAATTCCAGTTTGCAAAACCATTTGATTTACCAACAAGATTAGCTGTAATTTGTGTTTTTTCATTTATAATTGTACTACTCTTTTCATCGTATGTACCATAATCAGGCTGTAATTCTGACTTTGCCGGACATGAATATCTTTCACAACCAGAATTATCAATAAGTTCAAATAAACCTGTTTGCTGACAAACCGCAAGTGGATTTAAATCATATTTTTTATTTAAACTATCTCTTACAGTTTTATTTTTCCAAAATCCTTTACATTCACCTTCTGTGGCATATATTTTTCTATATCCATCTTGACAAGTTGAATTTTGTAAACATTTTTCATATCTATTTTTACACTCATCTGGTGTAAAACATTTTTCTGGATTTACCTCGCATTCTTCTTGTGATAAACATTTTGTATATTCGTTATAGCAAGCATCTATCGGCAAAGCATAATAATAACCATTATTATTTTCATCAACACAATATAATTTTTCTAAACGAAAATAATCATAGGCATTTGAATATGTAGATAGATCAAATTCAGCATGTTCTAAATTGTCATTACTTAGTTTTCCATATTGTTTTTGATTAGTTCGCCAAATATTACTATAATATTTATTTTGTATTACATCTAATTTTTCTCCCGCACCACCATCCACATAAATTTTTTCACTATTATAATATTTCACAGGTTCACAAAAATTTATATTTCTCAAATCGCCACAAAAACCTAGTTCTCTGGCAGTAGCCTTTCTAATTTCTCTACCAGTTTGCGCTATTCCATCTGTATTATATTCACATTCACAAATTTTGTCTAACTTATCACTACTATTAAGTACTATTCCATATCCATTATAACCTGGAAGATAACACTCTTCTGGCAATTCATCACAAGCAATACCTTCCCCTGTATCAGAACAAGTACAATAATTTTTTTTAATACATGTATCACCAAATGTACAATCGCATTCAGCAGTACCATCAATACAGAAACATTGTGAATCTGCATTATCAGTACAATACTCAACATAATATTCTCTTCTACATTCACTTTTTAATTTACTACTATTATTTAAAATACATTTACCTGGTCTTTGTAGATCAGCAGAAGGCAATGCTATTACATTTGGGTAATAGTCTTCAAAACCACTTACAACACATATATCATTTGTAGCCGGATTTAACCTATAATTTTTTGGATAAACTTTATGTTGAAAAGTAAGTTCCTTATTTTTCCTATATTGATGAATTTTATTAATAAGATTTTGTAATGTATCAGAACAATTATTTGCTAAAACACATTCTCTAATATTTGCATTATAATTATTAAAATATGCATTATAATCGTTTGAAATAGTTAAATTATTGCCAGAATATAATTCTTTAACCATTATTACACCATCAGTTATATTTTCACAATATGGTTTAATTATATTATTACAAGTATCAAGCTTACTTTTTAGTTTTGATACATCAGATTTAGCAGTATTAACAGAAGTTAAAAGTGCATTTTCATTAACAAGCCTTGTATATGCCCTTTCTTGCTCTTCAAGATTTATAGCAATATCCAAACATTCATGATGTAGTTGAGCACAATAACTTTTTTTTATATTTATTACATAACCTTGTAAAATACCACTAGAATTATCAAATAATTCTCTTTTTTCAATACCATTTAGTAGTTGTTCCCTATTTAAAAATGCTAATACATTATCTTTGTTATTTTCATTAATAACATCCTCGTTTTTATTTACATTATTATAATTGATAAAAAAAGCAATAAGATGTGGTTTTTCTCCCTCATAAGGATATATTGGTCTTATGGCTAATGATTGCGCTGTAGGTTTTTTTCTCTTTAAACATTGAACCACATCTTCATAATCATAACCATCAAAACCTTTATCATCTTTTGATTCAAATACCTTAGATATACATACTTGAGGTTGTGATATATCATCTGTTGCATGAGTTTTTTTAATAATAAAATATTGTGGATTTTTTCCTTTACTATCATGAATAAGATATTCTTGTTCCGACTCCTGAAATGACAATTTTACATTAGATAATTCTCTTAATTCATAATTTATAGTCATATTTGGTTCAAAAAAACTTAATTCCACTTCTTTATCTTCTTCTGTGTTTTTTAATACATATACATTATCATCATGTGTAATTACAAATTTGATTTTTAATAGTGGAGTAAACATATCACTAGAATTTTCTTTTGTTGCATACCTATAAAAGACATCTGGTGAAATAGCTAATGGAGCAGAAAAACCTTGTTGTTCTCTATGGAAAACACCTTCGGCATCATAATATCCTCTACAATTCATTAATTGACCAACTTTACAATTTGGATTATTTTCTGTTGGCTGATTATTACCAATATATTGTACAATATCCCAACCAACCCAATTACCAGTACCCTCTCCTACATTGCTAGCCATACTATTACAAGGACTAAGTTCGCTATTTATATTATCACAATTTAATTGTTTATATAATTCCTCACCATAAACATCTGCATCTGTAATATATGTAGCATTTCCATCATAATTAGTTAATGAATTATCATCTATTAAACTTCTATCATCTATTTTTCCTATATATTCTTTAATTGTTGTAGTTCCAAAAACAGTTTTATCATTTACAGATCTTGTATAAAATTTATCATAACTTTTTCTATAATCATTTTCGTCTGCACCTGCCCATTTACAGTTATCATTCCCAGCATCAACATAAACATAAAAATTTCCATTATTTGGATGTCTATTCAATCTAAATCTTATCGCATCTGGTTTTCCTTTTGAGGTAGTACCTGTATAAAGTATTGCCCTTGCACAAGAAGGATGATTATATATATCATATTTATCTAAATTTTTAATTGTACAATCATCACCATCATGCCAAGTTAATGTAACACACATATCATCACCACAAGTTTGTGTAAATTCTGTACAATCTGCATTAGCACATGATATAAAACATTCTCGTGCTCCACAAACACCATAAGATGTACTTACAGGTACCAATGTAGTACCACCATAATTATTAACAATATATTCCAAATGTTTATCCTCTCCTTTATATTCGCTCCTTCTTCTTAAACAAACAGTAACCGAAGCAGTAGCAATTTTATTCGTACCAGCTTGCCAAGTAAAATTTGGTTTGCCCTTAATATAATAACTATCAGATCTAGGTGTATCACAAACATCATTATCATCATAATTCTGAGTACAAAAAGCTCGTCGACCACTTTTAACCAAACGATTTGTTCTTTCGTTATTTAAATCACATAAAGGTGTATTTATAATTTTTTCACTTGTTATAAATTTTCCATTATTTATATCATCAACAAAACTTTTATAATAATATTCACCCTCATCCCATTTATTTTGAGAATTTGATGTCAAATAAGTTTTTCTAGATACATATTTCATAAATTCTTCATTATTTGGAATACAAATATTATTTGTGTAATCATTATAATAATTTTTCTTATCTATATAATTAAAAAAATCACTTCTATTAGAATTTTCATTTATATTTGAAAAAGTGCTAGTTAAACTTTTTGTATCTCTTGTAAAAGTTTTAGTTGGTGGTATAGGTTTTATCATCGAACCCCTTAACGATCTCTTAATTACAGTTACTTCAGCAATTGGTTCTATTGCAGATAAAGCTCTAACAGCATTTGGATCATAATCATCACTATAAATATGTTCTGCAATACTACCATCAGCAATCCAAGATCGTTTTACTGGTAATATTTCAGTTGATTCTTGTGGAGGAAATGGTCTATAAAAATAAGATAATTCAGAATCCATTGTTTGATCCGAAGATGTTTCGGAATTACATAATATATGATCTTTATTTTCTATTAAAGAACAATCAATTGATTTTCGGCAAGTACCATCTGTATTACATGTTTGTGTAGCAAGATTATAATCCATAAAAGCTTTTAATAAATTAGTGTAATATGTTTTATCTTTAAAAATATTGTCTAATCCTTCGTAATCATCACATTCTGTATTCTTAAGAAAAGAATAACAACCATTACAAGAACTTTCATTCATAATTTCTTCAAAACAATCACCACAATTATAACTATTTATTTTTTGTATACATGTTTGACATTGTGGATCAATACTAATATTACAATCTAACCAATCTGTAACCCTATATTTAGAACAATTAACATCACTACAATAATTTAGTAATTGTGTACCAATATTAGTAGTAGAACCACCTAACATTTTATCTTCATATTCTGCTATGTAATCATCGCTCCTATATCTTATATTGTCATTTTTATAAGAAAATAACCAAAAATTAGTCGGACAAGTAGCACTTTGAATTGATGATAAAGGACATTCATGTATCATACATTGATAAACATCAATTGAGTTAGTTTCTGTATCTTTAATACCTTTAACATTTGGTATTAAATATTTAATTTCATCTTTTCCAAACATATGACAATATACCGGTTCTACATCAACTTTAACTGGAATAGATTTTCCACCAATACTCATATTTAAGTATCTATAAGGTTCACAAAATTTATAAAAATTTTGTCCAGTTGTTGCAGTATAACCAGATTCGTAATAAGCATCAGCATCTACACCATACTGTCTTTTAAAAATTGCTTTCAATTCTTCTGTTGTAAGATCTAAACAACTTTTTCTATAACAATTTGGATTGCCATTTTCATCAACACCAGGAGATTGCACTATTAATTCGCCATTTTCATCTAAATCAGAACAATAATTTTTTTTTAAACAAGTAACATTTTGTGGTACATTTGTGGTAGATGGATATGTTATCCAATCAGAGCCCGTAAAGCCATCAGAACACTTTGGCAAATAATTTGTATGTTTATTATATTTACTAATTGTTAAAAAATTATAAGAACCACTCTGTGGGTTTTCACTAAAATCTATTACATATCTATTATTATCTAAGGAAGTTGCATTTGCTGAAAATAAAAAAGGTATAAAGAGAAAAAATAAAGTTATTATTAACAACTTCATACGAAATAAAATAAAAACTTTATTTTTTGTCATTTATACCTCAAAATAATTAAAAAGAATTTTATTCTTCTACAACTGGAATACTTTTCCATGTAATAGGTTTTCCATTGGCATCCATTATAATGTTGTTAGTTTTAGCATATTTAGCTGACATATAAATACCATCGCCAGCATATAAACCAACATATTTAATTGGTTCAACTTCCTTTCCATCATACATTTTCTTGCCACCAGATGCACCTTTATTTTTAGGGTTATTTTTTGTAGCCATTTTTTTCCTTATATTAATAATATTAAAAATATAAGAAAATTATATATCTTAAATTTATTTTTTCAAGAAAAATTAACATTTATTATAGACTTATAAAAAAAATATTTTATACTCATAAAAATATTTAGTTTATTTATGTCAATTTCAATTTATATTCATTACCCATTTTGCAAGTCTAAATGTCCTTATTGTGATTTTAATTCTTATTGTAATTTAAATATTGAAGAAGAAGAATTAATTAAAGCTTATCTTAATGAAATTGAATACTATAAAGATATTATTAAAGATAAAATAATTGACACAATATATTTTGGTGGTGGCACACCATCACTTATGAGTGAAAAACTTTTGAGTAATATAATGAATAAAATTAATTCATTATACAAAATTAATCAAAATTGTGAAATAAGTTTAGAAAGCAACCCAAACAGCATCAATTATGAAAAATTAAAAAGTTTTAAAGATATTGGCATAAATAGACTATCAATAGGGGTGCAGTCATTAATTGATAGAGATTTAAAATTTTTAGGAAGAATACATAACCGGAATGAAGCAATAGAAGCAATAAATACAGCACAAAAAATTTTTAACGATAAATATTCAATAGACTTAATTTATGGGAGGCCTAATCAAAATTTAAATGAATGGAAAGAAGAATTAAATGAAGCTATACAATTATCACCATTTCATATTTCTTTATATCAACTTATAATAGAAAAAGGAACTCCTTTTTATAGAAATAAAGTTCAAACACCTAATGAAGATATAGCTACAAAACTTTATGAAGAAACAAATAATATACTTGAAAAAAACAATATATTTCAATATGAAATTTCTAATTATACTAAAAGCGGTTATGAATGTAAACATAATTTAGTTTACTGGAATAATGGTGAATGGGTTGGTATAGGAGCGGGAGCACATGGACGAATAAATATTAATCAAAAAAGATATAGTATTCAAAATTTAAAAAAACCACTAAATTGGCTTGATAAAACATTAAAAAATAAAAATGGTATTAGTATTAAAAATTTATTATTAAAACAGGAAATCATAGAGGAATATTTAATAATGGGACTAAGAATCAAAGATGGTATTAAAATAGAAAATCTACAAAAAAATATAGATTGTAATAGTTTTTATGATATTTTAGATAAAGAGAATATAGAATTTCTCACTAAATTAAATTTAATTCATGCCAATGAAAATAATATTAAATTAACAAAAAAAGGTTTTCTATTACTTAATTCAGTAATAGAAAAATTAGTACCTTATGATTAGTTTAATTAGTTTTCAGCAGAAATAATAAATACTAATGATAATACGGAAAATATATAAGCTTGTATTACACTACTTATAAAAGTTAGTATACTTAAAAATATTGGAAAACCAAAAGCTAAAAATACTATTTGAGAAACAACTGCTGTAATAATCATACCACTCATCATATTTCCATATAACCTAATAGCTAAGGCACAATTACTAGAAATATCACTAATTATATTCATAACTAACATAATTGGGGTTGGTTTTAAATATTTTTTTAAATAACCTAAGACACCAACTTGTCTAATACCATATATAAGTCCTAATGAAACTGTAACAATTACAAGAGCAACATTGGTTGATAATGAAGCTGTTGGTGAATAAAAATAAGGAATAATCTGTAATAAATTAGCACCTAATATAAATAAAAACATTGTTGCAATAAAAGGAAATACAAAATTTATATCAACTTTTCCCATCTTTTCAACCTGATCTTTTATACCATAAATTAACACTTCAAAAAAATTTTGTAATTTGCCAATATTTTTTTCATGTGTTAAAGCTAATCTTAAAATTATTGCCACTGTAATAACAAAAGCCATCAATATCCAAGTGAATAGAATTGTATTATTTATCTTGAAAAAACCATTTTGCCATACAATTATTTGATCTGGTGTAATATTCATTTTTTTGTCCTTTGAATTTTTGCTAAAATTATAAAAAATACTTTCGCAACAGTAAAACCAATCAGCATTAAAATAGCATTTTGCCACTTTTTATCTAAAAATACATATACTATTGTTGCAATAATGAATAATCTAATGAGTAAACTTGATATAGCAACTGCTACACTTTTTTTCTCCAATATTTTTTTAATAGTCCACTTTAATGCTAAAGAATTTAATATTCCAATCATTAAACCAATAAAAATTAAAAAAATACTATACATTAAAAAAATATTATAAATAAAAATCTACCGACATTTTAAAACATTATTAGCTAATAGTCAAGATAAAATATTATTATTGACAAACTAAGTATTGTAAAATAAAATATTGTATTATGCAAGAAATACAATATTATGACTAAAATAGTTTTTTGGGATTATGATGGAACCCTTGTAGATACAGAAACTGCTTACAAAAATTCATTAATTTATTTTCTAAATGAGAAAAAATTGGGTTTAAAAAATCTTGATGATAATTTTTTTTATAAGTTTATTTCTGGAAATCATCCAGAAGGTTTTTTAAATAAAATGGAAAAACAAGGTTATATAGCTAATGCAAATGATATTAGTTCTGATGATATTAGAATATATTATGATAAATATTTTGCTAGTTTAAAAAAAGGTGATATTAAAGTTATAGATAGTGTTGACAATATTATTGGAGAAATTGCAAAACAAAAAGATATTTTTATGTGTATTACAACTTCTTCTTACCCAAAAGGTTTTGAAATCAAAAATAGTAAAGTGAATAGTCCTATTTTAGATTCTATTTTTAAATTAGATTACAATATTTATTTATGTGGAGCTATAAGCGATTGTAAATTTAAGCCTAGTCCTGATATATATTTTTATGCATTTAATGATATTATAAAAAGAAACAATTTACAACTAACAGAAAATGATACTTTATTTATTGTAGAAGATTCAAAAACTGGTTGCATAGCAAGCAATAATTTTAAAAATACTCTTGATAGTAAAATCAATGTTAAAATAATTGGTTATACAGCCGGTATGAAATATGAACCATATAAACAAGAATATATTAATAAACTTATAGATGCTGGTGCTGATTTAATAGCGAATACATCAAAAGATTTATTAAAATTTATAATTGAATAATATACTATTATTATTTAAAATATCTTGAAAAATATATTATCAATTATATACTTATTCTTAATATATTATTAAATTTTTTATGATAAACAAAAAATTATTTATTTTATTTTTTATTATTAGTAGCAATGTTTTTGGTGCTACGAGAATTATTATTCCATACGATTTAGAAACAGAAGACTTAAATACAGATCAAAGAGATAAATTTCAAAATATACAATATCAAGAATCTCTTACTATACCTAATCAATATAAAGGTAAGTTAAAATATACAAAAGGTGAAGAAGAAATTAAAATTACTGATGTACGATTTTATATGGGTGCCGGTGGTAGATATTCAAAAGTTGGAGACATGGAATTAGAATCCAACTTAAATTACAGTGCAAGTGGTACATATTTCAATAAAATTAATAAATGGCAGATACAAGATAATTTTAATTTTTTTGCATCTGGTGGTTTATATTGGAGAAATGGTTTTAGAATTGAGTTAGAATATTCTGAAATGACATTAGAAACTGATAATTATGGTTCAAATTTTAAAAAATATACTGGTGCTGGCACTGGTAATGGTATAATATTTAATCAATATTTACAAACATCTGGTACTATAACCACTGATGGTGCTAATTCTATTTTAACAAACAATATGTTGCCAGTTGCAGAATTTTCTGTAAAAACTTATATGCTAAATTTTATTTTTGAAAAGACAAGTGCAAATTCGAAACTTAGACCATATGTTGGTATAGGTGCTGGTATGGTGAGTGGTGATTTTACCAGTCTTGTAAATGAAGGTAAATCTAATGTTTTAGGTGCCCAAGCAATGGTTGGGTTGGCTTATGGTTTTGTGAATAATCAAATTGTGTTGTATTTAGGTTATAGAGCTTTATTCGTACAAGATATGGAACAAACTTTTACAAGAATTATATCTTCAAGTAGTTTTACAGGAGAAACTTACTATAATCCTACTTTTGTAAAATCAACAGAAAAGTTCAGTTTTCCACAAATACATAATGTGGATATAGGTTTAAAATTTTTCTTTTAAAAATTATAATAGTTATTTAATTTATTTTACCAGTTATATAATAATACAAGTTTTTATATAGTAATTGTTATATATTTTATAAATAATAAATTATCATGTACCTTTGGTTCTCACAATGACAGCTCTTTTTTTCGTCATTGCAGGGAGCAAGATAACAAAGCAATCCATAAATCACAAAAAGTTAATACAAAAACAGAAAAGAAAAAGAATTCACTCTACTGTGGTGTGGGGTCTCCTGACCCCATACCGAAGGCTTTCAAATAGTGAAGTTTTACAACATTAATTTGTGAATTCAATTTTTGATAGCATTTGGTGTCGGGTAAGATACCCAACACCACGAGAGTTGTCGCCATACTGAGATTGCCACGAATTGCAAAAGCAATTCTCGCAATGACAGTGTGGGGGTACTGTCATTGCGAGGAGTGAAACGACGAAGCAATCCATAAACCACAAAAAGTTAATACAAAAACAGAAAAGAAAAGAATTCACTATTATTTATCAAATTAAAGAATTAATTTTCAATTTTCAATTTTTAATTTTCAATTTCTTATAGATTGCCACGGGCTTTTCAAGCCCTCGCAATGACGGTGTGGGGGTACTGTCATTGCGAGGAGTGAAACGACGAAGCAATCCATAAATCACAAAAAGTTAATACAAAAACAGAAAATAAAAAGAAATCACTATTATTCATCAAGTTAAAGAATTAATTTTAAATGAAATATTAATTTTCAATCTTCAATTTTCAATTTTTTTCTCAACCCCCCTGTTGCTTCGCAACTTCCCCCCTTACAAAGGGAGGCAAGCCCCCACAAACCACTACTCACCACCCTTCGTCATTGCGAAGGCCGAAGGCCTGTGGCAATCCATAATCACTATTATTTTATTCATTCGCAGAAAAATAAAAGAATTTACCACCATTTATCCCCTTCATCATTATAAAAGAAGCGAAACAATCCGCAACTACCAATAGCTAATATAAAAATAAAAATAAAAAGCATTCATCACTTCTTACTAAATCAAAGAATTAATTTAATAAATGATAATCTCATCTCTTACTATATCAAATACAAAAATAAGGGAATATACTTCCCTTATTTATTTTTATCTATTTTTAAAATTATTGATTAGAAGTATCATCCATAGATTCTAACTCATCTATAAAACTACTAATAACATTTAAACCATTCTGCCAGAATTCTGGATTATTAGGATCTAAATTGAATGGTTTTAGTAATTCATCATATCTTTGTGTACTTCCAGCTTGTAATAATGTAATATATTTTTCTTCAAAACCATCTGGTTCTTGTAAATAAATACCATATAAAGAATTTACTAAACAATCACCAAAAGCATATGAATAAACATAGAATGGGGAGTGAATAAAATGTGGAATATACATCCAATAATATTTATATTCATCATTAAATTTAAATACATCTTCACCTAAACTTTCTTTTTGTGTTTCTAACCATATTTCATTAATTCTGTCTATTGTCAATTCACCATTCTTTCTTTCATTGTGAACTTTTAATTCAAATTCAAGAAATGCTATTTGTCTAACAACAGTATTTAGCATATCTTCAATTTTGCTAGCTAAAATAGCTTTTTTCTTTTGTATATCAGTTTCTTGATTTAATATTTTTCTAAAAGTAAGTTGTTCTCCAAAAACAGATGCTGTTTCTGCTAATGTCAAAGGAGTTCTAGACATTAAATAACCATTTTTGTCAGCAAGTGTTTGATGTATACCATGTCCTAACTCGTGAGCTAATGTTGATACATCTTCTGCTTTTCCTTGATAATTTAATAAGATATAAGGATGTGCCTTAGGTGTAGTAGGCATCATATAACCACCACTCATTTTACCAGGTTTTGTTGGTGCATCAATCCAATTATTATCAAAGAACTCTTGTGCTATTTCTGCCATTTGTGGTGAAAAATCACTATATGCTAATAAAACTAATTCTTTTGCTTCCGGCCAAGTATAAATTTTATCATCATCATATGGTAATGGAGCATTTCTATCATAATAATCTAATTTTGCTTTGCCTAATTCTTTTGCTTTCCATTTATAATATCTATGTGCTGTGTTTGCATAGTTCTTTTTTACTGTTTCTCTTAATGAATCTACAACATCATCTTCTATTAAATTACTTAAATTTCTAGATGATATTGGTGTTTTAAATTTTCTCCATCTATCACTAATTTCTTTATCTTTTGCTAATGTATTTGTAATTAAAGTAATAATTTTTCCGTGTTTAGCAAGTGTCTCACCAAATATTTTAGATGTTTCTGCTCTAACTTTTTCATCTTTTCCATTCATTAATGTTAAGAATTGTGCTTGATTATACTTTTTACCATTATATTCAAATTGAATATTATTCATTAATTCATCATATAATCTAATCCAAGATTCATTACTTGTTAAAGATTTATCTAAAAATAGTTTTTCTAAATCTTCATTTAATTGATGTGGTTTTTCAACTCTAATATCTTCTATAACTTGTCTATATACTGATAATGATCTTGATTGTTTAAATAATTGTTGCAATCTAGCATCTGAAATTTTATTTAATTCTAATGGGAAAAATAAAGTGTCAGTATATAAATTATTTAATTCTTCTTTAATTCTTTGATAAAATTTTACATTGTCATCCAATGATGTATCTTCTGAATATTTTAAATAAGAATAACTAGCTAATTTAGCCATTAATTCTTGTATATTTTCATAAGCAATTATAGCTTCATATAATCCCTTACCATTTAGTAAGCCTATTTTACCTTTATAATCCTGAAAATCATTAATCATATCTTTGAGTTCATCTAAATTTAACTCAATTCTTTCATCTTCTATTGAATCATATAAATCTGCTAAATTCCATCTAGGTAAGTCTTTTAACTTTTCATCAACCATTTTCTTTTTCTCCGCTATTTTTTTATTATTATTATTTTCAATATGGGTTCTAATTTGTTCAACTATTATTTTATTGATACTATTATCTTCTTTAAGACATATAATTAATACTACAACTATTAAAATAACAGATAACAAAAGTTTAACCTTGGAAATTTTTTCCTTTTTGAAAAACATATTATTTTTCATAAAATCTTATATTAAATTATTTATAAAAAATATAATGTATATTTTCTTTATTTCAAGAAAAAATTTTCTTTAATATAAAAAACTTGTTATTTATAATTTCTATTATAGATTGTGTATAATATTATATATATTTTTTTATGCTAAACAAAATTATATTAAGCTTATTTGTTTATATTTTAATTTTTAGTAATGCTTTTGCTACATCAAAAATTGATAATGTTATTGCTGAAAGAGTAAAAGCTATATCAACAATTGATATTAATTATGAAAATATTAATCAACAACTTATAAATATAGAAAATCATATAGTTGGAAAAAATACTAATATTGAGGAAACTAATAGCTATATTAAAATATTAAATCAAATAGAAAATCAAATAGAAGAAGCACAACAAGAAGATAAAGATAATTTAGAATTTGTCAAAAAAAGAATAGAATCATTAGGTGAACAAAATGATAATATGATTGAAGACATTTCTATTAATAATAAAAGAACAGAATTTAATATTGAAGAAAAAATATTAAAAACAAAAATAGCAAAGAATGATTTAATTTTAGCAAAAATTAATGAATTGGAAAAATTAATTTTGAATTTTAGAAATAAAACTTTATTAGATAATATATTAATAAGACAAAATAATATAATTGGTATAAAATTTATTTCGCAAAATACTAAGGAATTTATAACTTTTACATATAAAATTTTTCAAACTCCTATAATATGGTATGATGAATTAAATAATACAGAAAAAATACAAATTAATGAAGATATAATAAATATTATATTAATTTCTATTATATCAATTTTTATCACATCAATTATTAGTATTTTGATTAAAAAATATTTTGGTTATTGTAAGTTATGTACAAAAATTGATTATATTCACAAAACAAAAACTGCAATTACAGTTTTTATTTCAAACATTATTATTCCTTGTTCTTTGATTTTAATTGTACTTATTTTTATTAATCAAAATTATTTAATTAGACAAAGTCAATTTAGTGTTATATT
Source organism: uncultured Rickettsiales bacterium (assembly GCA_944392135.1). GTDB lineage: Bacteria > Pseudomonadota > Alphaproteobacteria > Rickettsiales > UBA1997 > CALXSC01. The sequence goes on along the minus strand of CALXVQ010000003.1, from coordinate 33,550 downwards.
TAATAAATTATTAATATATTCACTATATATGGTTTTGCTAAGCTTTGCTGTAAAAGCAATTTTTGTGCCGCATCATGAAAAATGGCGATTAATTAATATTAATGACAAACAAGCAAAATATATTACAATAATTACTATTCCATCAATAATTTTAATTTTTATTATTAGATTTTTTGAATATTTAGCTATTGAATTTGAATATCCGGTTAATCTCGTTGCATATATTAAAATGTTATCATGTTTAATTAAGGTATTTTGTATAATGATGATTGCTAAAATATTTTTTACAGACAATATAGATAAAAACTCTATTTTAGAAGATAATGAAGATATACAAATGGATAATAAAACAAAAATAAAATTTATTTTATATTTATTTTCAATAATTGCATTTTTTATCTGTTTTAGTGGTTATATTAATCTTGCATATTATATATTAAATAAATCCATAATATCTATTATTCTTATTGGTATTACATATATTATTAATAACCTAATAAATGTATTTTTACATAGAATATTATTATTAAAATTTTGGACAAAAAAACTAAAAATCAATAAAAAACAATTATTAAAATTTGATGTATTTTTAACATTATTAATTAATTCAATAATAATTTTAGTTTTAGTTCTTGTTTTGCTTGATTTATGGGGCTTTTCTACTGATGTTTTAATACAAAATATAAAAAGATTTTTAATGGGTTTTTATATTGGGGATGTAAAAATATCTATTATGTCAATTTGTTTGGCAATTATTAGTTTTATTGTATCATTATCCTTATTTAAAATAATTAAAACAAAATTATTAGTAAATGCATTATCAAATACCGATATTGATGCAGGAGTTAAAGATTCTTTAATTGCTGGTTTTGGTTTTTTTGGTTTTTTAATATCTATATTTTTTGCAATAGCAGTAGCCGGTGGTAATTTTAGCAATTTAGCAATAATTGCTGGTGCTTTATCATTTGGTATAGGTTTAGGTTTGCAAAATATTGTTAACAATCTTGTCTCTGGCATTTTAATTTTATTTGAACGACCAATAAAAATAGGTGATATTGTAAATATAAATGGACAAGAAGGAACTGTAAGACAAATTAACATTAGATCAACACAGTTAGAAACATCAACAAAATCAAATATTATTATTCCTAATTCAAATATAATATCTGGTATTGTATTAAATAAAACATTAAATAATAAACAAGTGAGAGTTGATTTAAATTTTTTATTAGATTATATGAACGATCCAAAACAAATAATGGACTTATTATTAGAAATAGTGAATGGTAATAAGAAAATTATGCAAAAACCATCACCATATGTAGCATTTAATAGTTTTGCTAATAATAATCTAGACTTTACATTAAGATTTTATATTAGTGATATCAATAATCAACAAGATATTGTAAATGAAATATTATTATCTACTTTCTATAAATTTAATGAAAAGAATATTATTTTACAAAGACAAACGATTAGAATAGAAAATATTAATTAACATTAATAATTTACTATTATTAAATGCTATAAAATTATTTCTTCTTTTTTTTAGACACAGAATAACCTGTAACAACATCTAACAATTCATTGGTAATTGTACTCTGTCGTTTTTGGTTATATTCTAAATTTTTGGTTCTAATTAAATCATTAATATTGTTTTCAGCATTTTGTAAAGTTAACAATCTATTTTTTTGTTCACTTGCTATTGAATTTACTAATGCATCATTTAAGCCAACAAATATATATTGTTTTAATAAGTCAACAATCAATGTTTTTGTATCAACTTGCCAATAAGGAATATTATTTGTAGGCCATACTTTTTTTTGTGCATTTTCTAATATTTTTTTATCTATTGGTATAAGTCTATTTTTTGTAAGAGTACCATTCATGGTATCATCATTAGCTGTATAATATAAAAATACTTTATTTATTGTTTTGTTCTCAATTTCTTCTTCTATAATAGATAATAGTTCATAAATTGTATTGGAAATATTTTCAATAGAGTTTGGTACTGGTATTGTTTTAAAAATTTTTAATTTTGTATTACTTAATAACATACTTAATCTTTCACCAACTACAATAACTTTATTATTATCAATATTTTCAATGTCATCTATAAGAAAATTAGCAATTTTATCATTAAATCTTCCACATAAACCTTGATTAGAACCAAAAATTACAACTAAATTATTTGCTTTTTTATTTTTAGATTGTCCTATAAATTCTAATTCATTTATATTAATTTTATCATTATGCATCATGACAGCCTGCAAAGCTAATTCTACATTACTTTTATATGTGTAAAGTATTTTAACTATTTTTTCATATTTTTTAATATTTGCACCAGACAAAGCCTTCATAGTACTAACAACTTGTTTAATACTTTTTGATGTGTCTAATGTCTTTTTTAAATTATCTAATGTTTCCATAGCTATTATTCAACATTCTTATATTTTTTAACTGTTTCAGTAGCTTTTGTTATAAAATTATTTATTTGATCTTCTGATAATTTTTCATTAGATCTTATAGTTTTTACCATATCAATACAATCTTCTTCCATTAAAGCTACAACTTCATCTTCTACTTCTTGAATTTTATTCAATTCTATACCATCAAATATACCATTATTAATACATATAAATAAAGCAACTTGTCCTTCTGTGGATACTGTTTGAGATTTAGGTTGTTTTAAGATTTCTCTAATTAATTTTCCTTTGTCTATTGTTCTTTGTGTTTCTTCATCTAATTTAGTAGCAAATCTTGAAAACATTTCTAATTCTTCAAATTGCGAGTATTCAATACCAATTTTTCCAGCAACTTGTTTGAATGCTTTTAATTGAGCTTTGCCACCAACCCTTGATACTGATTTTCCAGCATCAATTGCAGGTAATAAACCTTTTTGAAAATTTACAGGTGATAAATATAATTGTCCATCTGTAATAGAAATAACATTGGTTGGTATATATGCAGAAATGTTTTCACCTTCTGTTTCAATAATAGGCAAGCTTGTAATATTGCCACCACCCAATTCATCTTTTAAGTTTGCACTTCTTTCTAATAATCTAGAATGTAAATAGAATACATCACCAGGGTAAGCTTCTCTACCAGGTGATTTTTCTAATAAAAGTGAAATTTCTCTATAAGCTTTTGCATGTTTGGATAAATCATCATAAACTATTAAAACGGATTCACCTTTTTCACAAAAATATTCAGCCATCGAAGTTGCAGAATATGGAGCAATATATTGCATACCAGGCATACTTGTTGCATTAGCATTAACAACTATTGTATAATCCATTACTTCATTAACTTGCAATGTATGAATAACATTCATAACAGCAGAATCTCTTTGTCCAATAGCACAATAAATACAAATAACATCTTTTCCTTTTTGATGCAAAATTGTGTCAATGGCTATTGATGTTTTACCCGTTTGTCTATCACCGAGTATTAATTCTCTTTGCCCCCTTCCAATAGGAATTAAACAATCAACAATTTTAATGCCTGTTTCAAGTGGTGTGTCAACCGTTTTTCTATCTAACACACTTTTTGATGGTCTTTCAGCTGGTAAAAAATCTTTTGTTTTTATTTGCCCTTTATTATCTAATGGTCTACCAAGTCCATCAACAACTCTTCCTATTAATTCTCTACCAACTGGTATTTGTAAGTAATTATTGGTTCTTTTAACTTCATCTCCAACTTTAATATCAGTTGTTTTGTCTAACAAAACAACCTTAATAATATTATCTTCCATACCAGCTACAAAGCCAATGTACTTATCATTTATTATTACAGCTTCGTCAAAACCTACTTTTGTGAGTCCTTCTACTTTAATAATAGAATCTTCAACACTGTGAACTATACCAGCTTCTTTCTCAACTAGTTGTGAATTAATTTCACCTAAATTACTAAGAATTTTTTCTTTAAAGTTGATAGATAAATTTTTCTTTTCCATATAATAACCTACTTTTTATCATTGATTTTATTATCTATATTAGATATAAAGTTTGTTGTTAATTCTTTTACATTCCAAGACAAAATATAACTTTTTGCTTTTAATTCAATTCCTAAAATTAAATCTTTATCAATATCACATTGAATATCTTTAAATTTAAAACCTTTTTCAATGAGAGAATCTTTAATAAAATTTCTTTGTTTTGTGGTTAATTCATCATTAGAATATATGTGTATATTATCAAGATTTAATTTATTTACAGAATCAACTTTATCAGTAGTCAATTCATTTACTTTTTCAACAAAATTATTTACTATTTCATCTTGAAGAGTTGAATTAGCGAGAACTTGAAGAATATTATTAGAATATTCAACAAATAAGTCTGATAAATCTGTATTAAAATTTTCTATAAGATTTTTTTGTTCTAAATCTAAATAGTCATTAAATTTATCTTTTTTTGCTGAAATATCATCTTTTGCTTTTTGCAATTCTTCTTCTTTAAATTTTTTAATATCAGCAATAGCTTTTTTTCTAAGAACAATATTTTCTTTTTCAACTTCTTGTAGTTTCTTAAAATATTCTTCTTTGAGTTTTTCACTTTCTTCAAGTTTACTTTCGGTTTCTTCAATTTTATTTTTAATATCTTCTCTTCTTTTTTCCATAGTTTGTAATACAGGTTTGTATAAAAATTTATTTAAGAGAAATATTAAAATACCAAAATTTACGAATTGGACAATTATTGTATATAATTCCATAATTTTACCTAAAAAATTATAATCTTTCTAATAAAGTATTCCAGAATGGATTAGCAAATAAAAGAATCATAGAAATAACAAGACAATAAATAGCTGTTGATTCAACCATAGCCATACTCATAAATAAAAGTTTTGTAATATTGCCAGCTTCATCTGGTTGTTGAGTAATAGAATGTACGGCTTCTCTAGCAATACTTGCTTCACCAAATGAAGAACCAAGAGAACCCATACCCATTGAAAATGCAGCTGAAAAAATTGAAATTGATGCTACAATTGTTAAACTATCCATATTTTTTTATTGGTTATTAAATTTATTTGCATTTTATATTGTAAGAAAAAATAAGTCAATAGATATTTTTTAATAATATTATTTATAAATTTTAGCTTGAATTTAATAAAAAAATGTTTATTAATAGTAGAGTAAAATAAAAATATTTATATTATGAAAACTAAATTTATTTCTTATTTTTCAATATGTTTATTATGTATTAATGTAGCTTATGCTAAAATGACATTTTCAACCAGAGATTCAAAAAGTCCTGAATATACATATGTTGATTTTAATGATTTTATTAGTTCATATAATGCAGATGTTACAAATTTAGTATCTGGCACATATAATGATAAAATTGTTGATATTACTGGAAATACAACTGCAGTTTATTTAAATCCACCTGAGAAATATGTATCTTTTGTTCAATTTAGAAACAGTAAAAAGGGTGTAGATACATTTAATAAAATATTTTTATTAACTTGGTTTAAATTAGCAAATACACAAACTGATGATTTAAGTGAAAATACAGCACAAGGTATTTTAGCTGATGGAAATTTTGAAGCATTATATAGATCTTATTTATTCTCTTCAAAAGGCAAAACATTTTATATAATTACTCAAAGAGCACTAGGTGATTTAATGGAAAAAGATATTAAAAATGGTGAATCTATTAAAATTTATTACTGGAATTTAGGCCAATATCAAGGAAATGATCCAGTTTTAGTTATAGTAGGTTATGAAAAAGGAAATATTACAAAACAAATAGAAACAAATATCTTTTTTAGTGAATATTTACCTTTCTTAAAAAGCGATATTTTAAATAGAAAATACGACAAAGCAAAAGGAAATATTGAAATGCTTTTAAAACAATATCCTAATAATATTGATTTAAAATTAAGTTTATGTTTAGTATTTAAAGAAACAAACTTTTATGATAAATCAATAGCTTGTTATAGTGAATTAATTAAACAAGACCCTGCAAATTATGATGCTTATTATGGTTTATCTTCTGCACTTTATAAAGATTCTAGCAAACCAATGAAAGAAAAAGCTAGAACAATATTGGATAATTCTACAAAAGCATTAGATTTAATTGAAAAAATGCCTAATAATAATGTTGGAAGTTTAGCTTTGATTAAATATAAAAGCTACTTTTTGAGAGCAATGGCTAAAATTGCATTAGGCGATAAGAGTGCTATTAGCGATCTAGAAAAAATCAATAAAGCACAACCGGTTATTGTTAGTAATGAAAGTTTAGAATTATATAAAAAACAATTAAATTTAATTATGAGTGAGAAAAATTAATATACTTCCTTATAAATAAATAAAATAAAAAATGATATTATTTAAATAATATCATTTTTTTATGTCTTTTTTAGAAATAAGATTTCCAGAATCTATTGCCTTTAATTCTTCTTCAATTTTAGAATTCAATACAACAATTATAAAAGCTAAAAATGGTTATGAACAAAGAAATATTAATTGGAATTCTAATAAAATGAAATTTAATATCATTAATGGTATTAAAACAAAAACTGAACTAGACGAATTAATAACATTTTTTAGAAATGTCAAAGGTGCTGGTTATGGTTTTAGATTTAAAGATTTTACAGATTATCAAGCAGAAAATCAATATATAGGTGTAGGGAATGGAGAAACAAAAGAATTTCAATTAATAAAAGCTTATAGAGTTAGTGATAATATTGTTTATTATAGAAAAATCACAAAACCCGTTATATCAACAGTAAGAGTTTTTATTAATGATATAGAAAGTAAAGATTTTAATATTGATTTAACTACTGGTTTAATTACTTTAAATACCGCACCAGAAATAGATAGTACTATTAAAGCTAGTTTTGAGTTTGATGTACCAGTTAGGTTTGAAAATGATATAATGGAAATTACCATGAATTCTATTAATAGTGGAAATGTAAAAGAAATTATTTTGGCTGAAATATAAATATTTTATTTTTGCATTGAAAATTATTTTTTAAAAAATATATTTCTATTAATTATTAAATTAAGTAGAAATATGTCTTTAACTTGTGGAATTGTAGGTTTACCTAATGTTGGAAAATCAACTTTATTTAATGCTTTGACTCAAACAGCAAAAGCAGAAGCTCAAAATTACCCATTTTGTACTATTGAACCTAATATAGGTAGAGTTTGTGTAAATGATGAAAGATTAGAAAAATTAGCAAAGATTGCTAATTCTAAACAGATTGTACCAACACAAATTGAATTTTGTGATATTGCAGGACTTGTTAGAGGTGCTAGCAAAGGTGAAGGTTTAGGAAATCAATTTTTATCACACATTAGAGAAGTTGATTGTATTGTGAATGTTGTTAGATGTTTTGAAGATGCAAATATCACACATGTTGAAAATACTATTGACCCAATTAGAGACTTAGAATTAATTGAAACAGAATTAGTTTTAGCAGATTTAGAAAGCCTTGAAAAAAGATTACCTAATTTAGAAAAAAAAGCAAAAGGTGGCGATAAAGATTTAAAGGAACAAGTAGAATTAATTAAAAAGATTTTACCTTTATTACAAGAAGGAAAGCCTGCAAGAGAATATAAACCTACAAAAGATGAAGAAAAACATTATAAAATGTTGCAATTATTAACTTCAAAGCCTGAATTTTTTGTATGTAATGTTAATGAAAATGACATTTTAACTGGAAATGATTGGACTAAAAAAGTTGAAGAATATGCAAAACAAAAAGGCAGTACTGCCACAATCATTTCTGCAAAAGTAGAATCTGAAATTGCTGTTTTAGAAAGTCCAGAAGAAAAAAAAGAATTTTTAGAAGCATTAGGACTTAATGAAACAGGACTTGACAAAATTATAAAAATAGCCTACAATTATTTAGGTTTACTTACTTTTTTTACAGCAGGTGAAATGGAGACAAAAGCTTGGACTGTTAAAAAGGGAAGTTTTGCTCCACAATGTGCTGGTGTAATACATACAGATTTTGAAAGAGGTTTTATTAGAGCCGAAACAATAGCTTATGATGATTACATTAAATATAATGGTGAAGAAGGTTGCAAAAATGCCGGAAAATTAAGAATAGAAGGAAAAGATTATATAGCACAAGATGGAGATATTTTTCATTTTAGATTTAATGTTTAATTATAATATAACATATTATGGTAGAAACAATAAAAGAAATTGCTAATTTTTTTATAAATACATTTTCACTATTTGTCACATTACTAGCTGAAAATGCTATAAAAATTCTAGAATTTTTAAATATGACAGGCGGTGGTGGTACAAATTAGCTAATAAATTAATAATAATTATAAATTTTCTTATTTAATATAATCAAGTTTTATATTAATTGTATTATTTTTATTTCAATAATTACTCATAAATATAAAAGCCTGCTTTTTTAAAAAACAATATTGTAATATATACTATTATAAATAATTTTTTACATAATGAGACATTTAATTTTAAAATATAATAGTTTTTTAATTTATGATATTAGTCATTCATTACAAAGATTCACTACAAAAATAAGTACTAATACAGAAAAGTATTATTCCTTTTTAAAAGATATTATAAATTCTTTAAAAAAAATAGAAAAACAGAATATAAAACAATATAATAAATATAGATTTATTTTTATTTACAATAAATATAATTTTGCCTTTCAAATAGAATTTTATTTCAATAAAAAAAGCAATATATTCGAAGGCCTTACATCAACTATTTTTTTAAAACACGAAGTTGACTTAATTATTAAACAAGACAAAGAATTATTTATACAAAATATATTTACACATTGCCATTATAAAACACTACAAAAGGCAAAAGAACATTATGAAAATGGCTTTGCAAGATTTATATTTCCAGAAGAATTACAAAAAGAAATGAATTGTTGTTCTTACACCAAATATGCTGAAACCAATGAAGAATATTTTGATTTTGATATTATTAAAATGGATAATTAATATTTAAATAATTATAATTACATTTATTAATGATAAACATATCATAAATTTCTTATTTTAATAAAAAAAACTAGACAAATAATAAATAAATATTTACAATATAAATATATAAATTAACACATAAAAATATGGAAAATAAAAAAGATTTAGAAAAAGATAATAATATTTTAACCAATGATAATATAATAGATTCATTACCAGAAGATATTAATGATACATAATCAAATGATAAACTATTTCATGATAGTTTGCCTGAACTAGTTGACGAATTTGATACAAAATTCACACCAGAAGATTATGAAGATATTTTAAATAATATGGAAGATCATAACGAAGACAATGATAAGTTATAGTCCACTATAAAAATAGATTCGCTAAAATTAATAGATACAAGAAAGAAATAAAATAACCATTGAAAAATTTTTGATGATTTAACAGACACTATTAAAAAGATAAAATTGAAGAAAATGGCAATGCTTTAAAATTAAGGTATAAAGGTAAAACTGCTGTTGTAGAACCAAATTTTAAGAATTTAAAAATACAATTAGTAATTACAGCTTATTATGATTATTAGATGTAAGGCTATTAAAGGTTACACTACTAATTAATAATTACTATGTAGACAGGCACTAGGAGGCAAAGCTCGTTCCTCTACAAACCTTACATTTACATTATATAATAATATTTTTAAAAGTAAATAAATTTAAAATATTAAGTCTATATAGCTTTAACATTGCTATACTTTAACAAATATGTACAAGAAACTTATTAATAAAGTTCAGAAAGTGTTGGCTTTCAGCAGTTATAGCTTGACTATAAAAATAGATTCGCTAAAATAGAAAGTGAAGTTCCTAGTGAAGTTAAGAGAAAATTTAGAGATTTAGCTTTAAGTATACAAAAAGAAGCTATACTAGAAGCATTAAAAATGGTAGAAGAATGATATATAACGGATTAGAAATTAAAGGACACCAGAGTAAAACATTACAACAAGTAGTCCAATATTTTAAGAAAAATAATATTAGTACTCTTAAAGATATAGAAGATATAAAGAGTGATAATATTAAGGTATTTAAGTTTTGGAATGAAACTGGTGTGGATATAGAAACATTAGATATAACAGAATATTTTAAACCTAGAACAGATTTTAGTTTTTATTGTCCTAAAAGTGAAATTATATATGAAGATATAGATATAGAAAAAACTTTAGGATTTAAAATAGTTAAGTTTATAGTTAGTTTTTTTTTATTAATAGGAATGTTAGGTTATTTAATAATAATTTTTAATATTAATATAGTTAGAATGATTTAAGGAGAAAATATGAGTAATAATAAAGAGAAGACATCTAGTTTAGATGAGTATATTAAAGAAGTTTGGGAGGATTATAGAGATAGTTTTGAAGAAGATGCTGCTAAAGAAGTAGGTATAGTAGTTGAGGATTATGTAAGACACCCAGACACAGGCTTAATATTAGCAGATAATTCATATATAAAAAATGAAGATGAAGTTGAAGAGAGAGCAAAAGAGATGTTTATAGATGCTATTATAGATGGCCCTTTTGATTATCTAGATGCGAAGTTATAGCTTGACTATAAAAATAGATTCGCTAAAATTGCCTTTTCTGCCCATATAGAACAAAAACTCAATAAAATATTTGCAACAAACTTACTAATAAATGTTTTGTTCTATATGGGCAGAAAAGGCAAGATGTTATAGCTTGCGTTTTTAATTTCCTATGTTAGAATATTTTAATAATTTTATTAATTTTTTTAATTGTTATAGCTTGCGTTTTTAATTTCCTATGTTAGAATTTTTGCTCTGTCTTATAGTTTTGTAGTCCTGTTATAGCTTGCGTTTTTAATTTCCTATGTTAGAATAATGGGATAGAAGTGTCGGTTGTCGTATCTGTTATAGCTTGCGTTTTTAATTTCCTATGTTAGAATAGAAAATAAAAGTTATAAAGATTCTTATTTGTTATAGCTTGCGTTTTTAATTTCCTATGTTAGAATTGGAGAGCAGATATCTTACCTTTATAACCGGTTATAGCTTGCGTTTTTAATTTCCTATGTTAGAATTGGAGAGCAGATATCTTACCTTTATAACCGGTTATAGCTTGCGTTTTTAATTTCCTATGTTAGAATTAACCTACATCGACAATGCCATACTGCCAAGTTATAGCTTGCGTTTTTAATTTCCTATGTTAGAATAAGGAGTTGCTTATGGGTTTATTTGATTCAGTTATAGCTTGCGTTTTTAATTTCCTATGTTAGAATCTGTAAAAGAATGGGCTGAATATAAATCTAGTTATAGCTTGCGTTTTTAATTTCCTATGTTAGAATGGAGATACCTTTAAAATCAACACAACCGCGGTTATAGCTTGCGTTTTTAATTTCCTATGTTAGAATGGAGATACCTTTAAAATCAACACAACCGCGGTTATAGCTTGCGTTTTTAATTTCCTATGTTAGAATTTTTCAATAGTTGGGCGAGTTAGACTTACAGTTATAGCTTGCGTTTTTAATTTCCTATGTTAGAATAAAACGGTCTAGGTGACGAGCAATACCTCAGTTATAGCTTGCGTTTTTAATTTCCTATGTTAGAATTTTGCCAACAAAAGTTCAAGGAATTTCGTTGTTATAGCTTGCGTTTTTAATTTCCTATGTTAGAATGGCATTCCAAGAAAAAATGTCAAATACGGCTGTTATAGCTTGCGTTTTTAATTTCCTATGTTAGAATTAAGCCTCATTACTATTCTCTTCCTTTCTTGTTATAGCTTGCGTTTTTAATTTCCTATGTTAGAATTTTTGCAAATAATTTGATTGCAGAAATAACGTTATAGCTTGCGTTTTTAATTTCCTATGTTAGAATTTTTATAAGGTGGTGTCATTTGCGCGTATAGTTATAGCTTGCGTTTTTAATTTCCTATGTTAGAATTTCGTGTATTTTTATTATAAGACATTTTTTGTTATAGCTTGCGTTTTTAATTTCCTATGTTAGAATACAGAAGAGTTTGAGGACTGAGAAGCCGAAGTTATAGCTTGCGTTTTTAATTTCCTATGTTAGAATTTATACAAACAAGAAAAACAAAAGCTTTTTGTTATAGCTTGCGTTTTTAATTTCCTATGTTAGAATGGCAAAATCAATATTGACGAACAATTAACAGTTATAGCTTGCGTTTTTAATTTCCTATGTTAGAATCTTGATTGTATTCAGAACACAACAAACCTAGTTATAGCTTGCGTTTTTAATTTCCTATGTTAGAATTGTTGCTTGTTGAAAAATTATTATATCATCGTTATAGCTTGCGTTTTTAATTTCCTATGTTAGAATGAAAATGATGAACTTACTGAATGATTTTACGTTATAGCTTGCGTTTTTAATTTCCTATGTTAGAATATACCGCCAGTAAAGGCGTTGGCAACGCCTGTTATAGCTTGCGTTTTTAATTTCCTATGTTAGAATAGCAAGCTTTTTAGCCCTTGATAATAAAGGGTTTGTTTTGTATTTTTTTAAAGAAAAAATGAGAATTTTTTAGAAAAATTTATAAAATTTTTTCATTTTTTTGAGATTTATTAAAATAATAAAAGCTGTTGAGGTCCAACTTTTTTTTCTTGTTTTGTTTGTTCTCCAACTAAAATTTCCATGCTGGCATATTGTTTTTCTGTAACTGTTAAAACTCTTATACTACCATGTGGTGGTATTTGTTTTTTTATATTTTGCAAGTGAGTTTCTACATTACAATCATTTCTAATTATTCTAGAATAAACAGATAATTGTAACATTTGAAAGCCATCATTTAATAAAACTTTTCTAAATTTATTTGCCTGTTTCATCATTTCTTTTGTTTTAACAGGTAAATCAAAAAATACTAACATTCTCATAAATTTATCCCTTGTATAGTCCATAAAATACCTCAAAATAATAAATCCTTAGGAAAAGTTGGTAAAATAAAATTTTTTGCTTCATTATTTTTTGTAATGTTTAATAGATTTTCAGTTAATAATTGTGTAGCATACATCATATTATAATTTTGTCCCCCATAATTAACTTCATAAAAAATAATTTCTATAAGTTTTTGTTTGTCTTCTATTGTAAGTGTATCATCTTTATCATCAATGTCATATAATTTTTTTACTCTAAAATCTATAATTCCTCTAAATGGTTCTATTAAATCGTCGGCTAAATTAAAAGAATTATACATATTACAATGATGCAAACCAAAACAAGTAATAAAACCTAATGCGGATAAATTTTTTGCTATTAAACTTCTAGTAATCATATAAACATAATTCAAAGCAGAATTTACTTTTGTGTTATCATGTCTTATAAAATTATTATAATATACTTTCCAATATTCTTTTGCTGCTCTTCCTTCAATATTAGATGTATCACCCGATAAAACCTCTTTTGATAAACCAATTAAATATTTATATAAATTATTATTTATATTTTTTATACATAATGCTTGATTTTGTATTTTTTGTTGAACTATTTTTTGCCACAATCTTTTTTTAAAAGCTTCACTCCAATCTCTTTGTAAGAAGGCAGTTTCTGCATTTTTATAATATTGCATATATGGCAAAAAAATTCCATTTGGTGTATGTGAATTATCAGTAGTTAAAACAACAATTTTATTATTTGCAATTTCCGATAATAAATAACCAGTAATATTTATTTGTGGTGTATCTATTACAATAGCCCCTATATCTTCTAATGGAACTTGCAATTCCTCTTCATCTTGTGGTTGATAAACTAATTGATTATTTTTGTAAGATATTTTACAAGGTTTTGTAATTAAAATTATTCTCCAAGACATGTTAATTAAAAATTTATTAATAAAAAAGGCACTCAATAGTGCCTAATAAAAATTAATTTTTTTGTTTTTTACATTTTTTCTCAATTATACCTTGTCGCTTTTCTTGTTTTACTTCGTTTATATAACCTAATGGATCTACTTGAAATTTTTTTAAAGATATTATACTACCTAAGGATATCCTAATTTCTTTATCATATTTATTGCCAACTAAATATTTTTTACTTCTATCTAATGATTCTATTTTAATTGTATTAGCTTGACTTGCATCAAAAGAACAAAAATAACCAAAATATTGTTCGTTTTTCTTTGTTCTAAAATAAATCAACTCATCTTTATATAAACTAAAAACAAAATGTTTATTGTAAAATTTATCATCTTCTTTTTCTTCAATTGGAAAATCAATATTGTGTGGTTTTGATAAGATTGGCAATTCATCTTTTACAAAATCAGCAATGTAAATTGGAACTGCATAATATTTGTTATCTTTGTAAAATATATCAACTCTTGGCATACCACCATTTTGAGCAATACCATTATTTATTTCAACTCCACCACCTGTATAATTAGAAACTAATTTTACACTTTTTATTTGTGGAGTTTTATTTTCATCATATTCTTCATTTTTATTAGTCATATAAATAGGTTCTTTAAATGCTTTCTCGGCATCTCCATTAAATTCTTCTAATCTATTTTTTAATATATTATATAAATTTTTAGAGGCACCATCTTTGTCTTGCAAATTTTCTATATTTTTTAATGTTAATTTTGATAATTTAGTTTTAGTATAAGTTATATTTTCTACTTTATCTAAACCTTTTATTGTTGCATCATGAGCTTCTCCTGTGATTTTTCTTCGTGGCATTCGTGAAACAATATTTTGATTGTTTTCTGGTAAACCAGTTGTTTCATTTGTTTTTGTTAAATTGTTTACTTTTTTAGTAACATCACTTACAAAATTTTCCCATATACCATTTAATTTACAATGCCCTTCTAATATATGTCTAGATTCAATTAAATTATACCATTTGCTTTCTTCTTCTAATTCTTTAATTTTTTCTTCAATTTCTTTTGTTTTTGATAAAGATTTTAATTTATTTATTTTATCAAAAATTTCTTTTTGTTGTTGTTTTACATCTTCACTTCTTTGTGTAGCATGTAGTGCAGAAATCATTTGACACATTGATTGAGTAGCACAAGCAATAATAATAGCATCAACTACATGATGTGTGTCGCCATCACTTCTAATTTTTTCACCTAAGCCCCATATATGTCTTAAATAAGATGTTAATTGTCCCGGTCTAACTTGAATTTTATTTTTTATTTTATCATTTTCTTTAAATTTTAAGCTTTTAGATAAATATTTTACTAAATATTTTGATATATAACTTGTATCACATAAATTTCTAGCTTTCCATTTATCTACAAAATCATAACTTTCAGTTGTTAAATTTTTTCTTTTTATATATGGTAAACTTTGTATACTCCATATAATTTTTTTCCATTCTTCCCAATTGCTATCTTTTAAATATTCAAAAGGTATTCTGTTTTGTTTGTTTTGATTTTCTTTTGGTAAAACTAAAACTTTATTATTTAAAGAATCATCAAAACTTTTTGAATAAGGCAAAATATGATCTATTTCGCAACATTTATCATCAGTTAAAATTTCTTTTAAATCTGGTAATTTTTCTAATGGATTACAATATAAACTTTTTCCTTCTTGTTGCTTGTATAGCCTTAATTTTAAAATTTGTTTATCAGTTATTACATCTTCATTTACATGTAATATTAAAGAAGCTTCTTTTTTTAATTCTTCTTTTAAATCTCTAAATTCTTTTTGCCCTCTTTCAATTTTAATTCTTTCATCAGCAGATTTTCCTAAATCTCTTGTGAATTCTATATTTATTTGATCAAAATTTCCATATTTTCTAATAATTGCATTTATTACTTTTCTTGTTTGTGATAGAGTTCTTTTTACTACTGGATTTGTTAATTTAGCAATATCATTTTCTTTTGTATATTCTTCTAATGTAGGCAAAAAATCTTGTTGATTGTTTTTTGAGTCATCTTTAAATTCATAATTGCACTCTAAACAAGCTTTATCATAAGTTAAACCTTTTTCTAAATATGGTAATAAATTTCTAATAGCTTTACAAGATATATGAATAAAATTACTAGTTTGAATATTTAAACATTTATCAATAATATCTTCTGGAATATTATGATCTTGCATATATTTTTTACTTTTTTCATCATTTTTTTCATATGACAAAGCTTCCATTATAGTATCTATTATAAATGGTGAATCTTTATCCTTTTCTATATATTTTTTAAATTCTTCATCATTTAATACATCTTTAACTTTATGATAACCAACCATTGAATATATTTTTACATTTTCTATATCGTTTTTGCTTTTATATTTATATTCACCTTTATCATTTTTAAAAAATACTTTTCTAGCTTTATCTGGTTCTTCTATAAAAAAGCCTTCTAATTTATATTTTTCAATATTATTTTTATCTGTATTAGATAATGTTAATTCTGTTGAATTTTTAGCTTTTTTAAATTCAACATATTCAGCTTGATAATAATCTAAACCTTTAAATTTATAATTATCATCAAGTTTTAATTCTTTTCTAATATCTTTATATTTTACTTCTTTTTTAGTTTTGAATAATTCCACTAAACTATTAAACTTTTTATCATAATCAACATCTTTTGTATCTAATACTTTTAAATTATTAATTTTTGTATAAACATTAAATAATTCAGCAGAATAAGATTCTTTTGGTGCTCTAAATTCACCTTTTTCAAATAAACAAAAACCAATCATATCTTTGATTGATTTAGTTTCTTTTTCATAATTAAATAATTTTAAAACTTCATTTTCAAAATCATCATTTAATTTATCAAAACCAAATTTTCTCTGTTTTTCAAAAATTTTTTTTATTTCAAATTCATTTTGACTTCTTCCAATACAATGATCATAATTTTGATGTTCGTTTATTATTTTTTCATTATCATAATTTAAACTTTCAGCTTTTAATTTTCCATAATAATAACCAGGTGTTTTATCATCTCCTAATTCTTGTTTTAATTTATCAATAGCAGTTTTCATTTTACCAGAATCACCTTCTTTTTCTTCGCTTTTTCTTCTGCTAGCCCAACCTCTATGCTTTACTATATGACACAAAACTCTACTTAATTCTATTTCATTTAATTTTCTTTCTAATGCTTCTTTTCTTAAAATCCATACATCTTTAAAATCATTTTTATCTAATGTTTTTTTAAAAAATTTATCATCAATTTTAATATTAAATTGTTTTTCACATAATTCTCTAATTTTTTTACATCTAGCTGACTTTCTAAATAATCTTCTTCTATTTAATCTAGCATTTCTTCTTGGTAATGCAGAAGCTTCATGTTTATTACCAGGCTGTTCGCAAGCATCAAAAATTCTAACACCACAATCAACAATTTTTCCATTTCTAAGAAAAACTTCACCATTATTGTTAACAAAATCCAAATCATCAATCTCGGTAATTGCCCAACCGATACTTGAAATACCTAAGTCTAATCCTAATATTCGTTTTAACATATGTTTTATATATATTATTGATATACTATATATAAAAAAGATTATTAAAAATTGCAATATGTTTATTGAAAAGACTTGACTTTAAGAAATTTATATTTTTATAATCTTATTGTTTTAACATAGGAAATTAAAACAGCTTGCTATAATAAGAAGAGATTCGTAAGGTCGCCCATCCTTTATCTAACTTTTGGGCTACTATTTTTATTATAGTATTTTTAGGTGAAGTTTTGCTTCACCTTTTATTTTTACTATTGCAATTAAAATCATTATAAAATATTAAAAAATTAAATTTATTGAATCATAGTTAGTGAGAGTAATAATTATAAAATATATAATATTTATTGATTTTAATAATGATAATTAATAAATTAGTAGCAAATACTACGAATAATACATAATTTTTTATGGATAAATATAAAAGTAAAAATTTTATTAATAAATTATTAACAATATTTTATAAATACAAAAAGGAAAATAATATCTTTGCATTTTCACTTATTGAGTTATCAATAGTATTAATTATTATTGGGCTTTTAATTGCTGGTATTACTGGTGGGACTAGTTTGATTGAGAGTGCAAAAATTCAGTCTGTAATTAACGAACTTACAACTTATAAACAAGCTTTATATACTTTTAAATCAATGAAAGATAGATTACCAGGAGATTTTGTTGGCTCTGGTTTTATTGGCTATTTAAGTAATCAAAGTTATAATAATAACAATTTTGGTACACCATATGTTTCTGGTAATCAAGATTATGGTCTACCAACTGCTCGTACTGGTCCATTTGTTGATTTATATTTAAATAAAATTATTGATTTTGAACCTAAAAAAAAGATACCTAGCACTGCAATGTTATCAGAACTTAATGGTGGTTGTCCATATTCAAAAGCTTTTCCTGATTATGTTTATTATTATGAAAAGGGAATATATGAAACTAGTCCAACATCTCCAAAATATTTAATGAAAGAAAAAACTTGGCTAACATTCTTTAAAAAAGAAAATCCAAATATAAAAAATAAGATTTTTCAAAGACTTGATCAAAAGTTAGATGATAATATATGGAACTCTGGCAATTTTAGATCTGGTTGTAATTATATATATTCAAATAATGTATGTAATCGTTTTTATTATGGTATTGAATAATTGTCTATAAGTTAATACATTATAATCATTTATAGCTATGTATTTATCAATTATTTATTAAATTGAAAAGTAACTTATTCTCTGTATTTTTATCAAAACAATTTATAAACACTATATTCATATAAACAAATATTGTATTATCTTGTTATAATAACTAATTAATATAAACACAAATTTACTTTATACATGTGTGTGTTTATTTAAACAATAATACTATAAATAATAATAAATTTATTATTTTATAATTTTATAAATTATTTATTAATTTCATGATATTTTTAAATAGTAAAAAGTTCCATTTATAATGGAACTTCAATTTTCTATAAATAGAATAAAATTATTCAGCTGTTTGTTCTGAATTCTTTTTTCTAAATTTAATGTCTTCCTTAATTCTAGCAGCCTTGCCTCTTAAATTTCTTAAGAAATAAAGTTTAGCTCTTTTTACAGTACCTTTTCTAACAAATGTAATTTCTTCAACCAAAGGAGAATGAAACATAAATTTTCTTTCAACACCAACTTCATGGCTAATTTTTCTAACAACAAAGCTTGCATCGTAGTTGTTAATGTCTTTGTTTTTAGCAATAACAATACCTTCAAAGTTTTGTACCCTGGTGTTGTTTCCTTCTGTAATTCTGTAAGCTACTATAATTGTATCACCGACATCAAACTCTGTATATTTTTTCTTATTTTTTGATGTTTCATCGGTTTTAGCTTTATTAAATTTTTCTAATAAATTTGTCATCTTAATACCTGCTATTATTTATTATTTTCTTCACTAATAATATCTACTCTGTCAACTAATTCAATAATTGCCATAGGAGCAGCATCACCAGTTCTAAAACCATATTTCATAATTCTAATATAGCCACCATTTCTGTTTTCATATCTTTTTGCTATATCAGAAAACAATTTATTAACAACCTCTAAATCATGTAATATAGAAATAGCTTGTCTTTTGTTGTTTAATTGACCCTTTTTACCAAGAGTAATAAGTTTTTCAACATATGGTCTAAGCTCTTTTGCCTTAGGCAAAGTTGTTTTAATTTGTTCATGTTTTATTAATGAATTAGCCAAGTTCATAAGTAAAGCTTTTCTATGTGAACTTGTTCTATTCAATTTTCTTCCACTCATTCCATGTCTCATTTTCAAAATCCCCTTTATTTATATTACTTTTTTTTCTTTTTTGAATTTTCCTTAGCATCAACTGGTGGCCAATTATCTATTTGCATACCGAAACTTAGCCCCATAGCTTTTAAATTATCTTTTAATTCATTAAGTGATTTTCTACCAAAGTTTGGCAACTTTAACATTTCTGTTTCAGTTTTTTGTACTAAATCACCAATTAAATTAATGTTTTCCATTTTTAAGCAGTTATATGATCTAACAGAAAGTTCCATTTCATCAATCTTCTTTAAGAATGCTGGATTTATTTCATTCTTAGCATCTGTATGTTCTGTTGTTTCTTCTTCAACAAAATCAAAATTTATAAAGATATTAAGTTGAGTTTGTAAAATTTTAGCAGCTAAAGCAACAGCATCAGCAGGATCTAATGTACCATTTGTTTCAACTGTTAAAGATAATTTATCATAGTCAACTTTTTGTCCAACTCTGGCATTGCTAACCTTATAAATAACCCTTTTAACTGGACTGAATACGGCATCTACATAAATTGTACCTAATGCTTTCTTTTCGTCGTGGAAAACAGCAGGAGCATAACCAACACCATATTCAACAGTCATTTCCATATTGAATTCTACACCATCTTTTTCAATATTACAAATAACTAAATCTTTATTTAATATTTCACCACCATTTTCAATTTTAATATCACCTGCTAATACCTGTCCTTTTTTATTTGATTTTACAAATAATTTAGATGGAGAAGAATTTTCCTTTGTAAATAATAATGATTTGATATTCATTATTATATCATAAACATCTTCTCTAATTCCACTAATTGAATCATATTCGTGGAATACTCCATCAATTTTAACAGATGTAACAGCAAAACCTCTAATAGATGTGAGTAAAATTCTTCTTAAAGCATTTCCAAGTGTTATACCATAACCTTGTTCAAGAGGTTCTACAATAAATGTAGCTTCTTTATCATCTTTTTTCAATATTTCAACATTGGAGCTCTTAATTAAATCTTTCCAATTTTCCTGTAAAATAGCCATATTCTTCTACTTCTATATTTTAATAATAAACAAATAAAATTACTGTCTTCTTCTCTTTGGTGGTCTGCAACCATTGTGTGGATGATAAGTTTTATCTTCTATACCTGTAACAACGATATTACTTCCTTGTAATACTCTTAATGAAGCTTCCCTTCCAACACCAGGACCAAATAAATTAACCTTAGCTGTTTGTAAACCATATTCTTTTGCTTTTTCAACAGCATCAGTTGTAGCTACTTGTGCAGCATAAGGAGTTGATTTTTTTGAACCCTTAAAGCCCATTTTTCCAGCCGAAGACCAAGAAATAACATTACCTTGTAAATCGGACACTGAAATAATGGTATTATTAAAAGTAGCTTGTATTGAAATTATACCCATCAATATATTTCTTTTCTTTTTACTAGTTGCAACTTTTTTATTACTTACATTTTTTTTCATAACCATTTTCTTACCTATTATTTCTTAGCAGTAGCAATTTTCTTACCAGCTATAGCAACAGCCTTTCCTCTTTTTGTTCTAGCATTTGTATGAGTTCTTTGTCCTCTAACTGGTAATTTTTTAACATGTCTAATACCTCTATAACAACCTAAATCTATTAATCTTTTAATAGAGGTTTGAACTTTTCTTCTTAAATCACCTTCAATTAATAAAACTTCGGAGCCATCAGATTCAGCATCTTTTTCACCTTGTGCTGTGATGTAATCTCTAACTTTTTTCAAAGTTTTTTCATCAATTTCAGGAGTTCTTAATAAAGTATTTATATTTAAATCTTTACATATCTTTTCAGCTCTTGACCTTCCTATACCATAAATATAAGTCAAGGCAATAACAAATCTTTTATTTGTTGGTATATTTACACCTGCTATTCTAGCCAATTTATTACCTCTTTCATGTTATTAATCATTTAAAGCTTCCATTATTGTAAGGTTTATAGTATCTATATCTTTTAAACCATCCAACGAAAAAATCAAGCTTTTTTTTTCATAAAAAGAAGTGATATCTTTTATGTTTTCCTTAAAGATATTAATTCTCTTTTTAACAGCCTCTGCATCAAGATCATCACTTCTATCAACCAACTCAGTAGAACCGCAAACATCACAAACTCCATCAACCTTTGGTTTTTTTGAAGTATGATTATAAGTAGCACCACATTTGTTGCAACTAATTCTATCACAAATTCTTTCTATAACAACTTTATCATCTATATTTATTAAAAAAACTTTCTGCAATCTTAATTCTTTATTATTATCTAAATAATTAGACAACATTTCAGCTTGCTTTAAAGTTCTAGGAAAACCATCCAAGATAAAGCCATTACTTTTTATATCCTTCATACTATTAATAAGAATTTCAAAAATAAGTTCATCAGAAACTAAATTACCAGCATCAATTACTTCTGCAATCTTATTGCCTAATTCAGTTTTTTTCTCAACTTCTTTTCTTAATAAATAGCCTGTGGATAAATTCTCATATTTTAATTTTTCTTTTAGCAAAGAAGCTTGGGTTCCTTTACCCGATGCTGGCAAACCTAAAAATATTATTATATTTTTCATCATCTTACCCTAATTCTTCTTTGTTTATTAATAGTATTATATTTATTGCTGTATAAATATGATTGAATTTGACCAATTAAATCTATTACAACATTAATAATAATTAATAATCCTGTACCACCTATACTAATAGGAAGACTGTACTTTGTAACAAGTATCTCTGGCAACAAACATACAATACATAAATATAAAGCACCAATAAATGTTATTCTATTTATAACATAATTCAAATAATCTTTTGTAGCATTACCAGGTCTAATACCAGAAATAAAGCAATTACTCTTTTTTAAATTGTTAGCTACATCTTCTGTATTAAATACAACTGATGAATAAAAATAACAAAAGAAAATTATTAATAATGAAAATAAAATAACATAAAGTAAATTTCCCCTAGCAATCATTGCAGAAATCATTTGTCCAATTTCACCATCAAACATTTTTGAAATAGCAAATGGGAACATTAAAACAGAACTTGCAAAAATTGGAGGAATTACCCCTGACATATTCAATTTAATAGGAATATATGAATTATCATCTTTTATACCATTTGATCTCATCATTCCTCTATTAGGATATTGTATTTTAATTTGTCTACTTCCTTTTTCCATAAATATTATAAATAATACAAGTCCTATAAATATTGATAAAACTAAAAGTAAGAATAAGAATGAAAATGCTCCCCTTTTAGATAAATCAAACATTTGAATAAAACTTGAAGGAAGTTCCGCAATAATACCAACAAAAATCAATAATGAAATACCATTACCAATACCATTTTTTGTGATTTTATCGCCTACCCACATTAATATCATTGTACCAGCAACCAATGTAAATACAGTAGTCCATAAAAACATTGATGAATTACTAATAAATGCTGATTGTTCAAGATTTGAAAAAGCATAATATATACCCAAAGCTTGGAAAATTGCTAATATTAATGTAAGATATTTAGTATATTGATTCAATTTTCTTCTGCCATATTCACCTTCTTTTTTCAATTCTTCAAGTCCTTTATATGCAGAACTCAGTAATTGAATAATGATAGATGCTGTAATATATGGCATTATATTTAAAGCAAAAATACTCATCCTGGCAAATGCACCACCGGAAAACATATTCAATAAATTAAATATAGAACCGGTATCGCTATTAAAGAATTCAGTAATAACATCACCATTAATACCAGGTATGAATATAAAAGTACCTACCCTATACAGAAATAATAAAAATATTGTATAAAAAATTTTATTTTTTAATTCTGTTGTCATATTACTTTACATATTTTTTAACTGATTCAGAAGCTTTATCAACTTCAATTTTAAAATTAGCATTATTTTCTTTCTTTCCAGCAATTAACTTAACAATATCATTAGCAGAAATGATACCATTATCAATTAAATCTTTCTTGGAAATTTCTGTTCCTAATTTTTTGGATTCAATAAGACTAACAATATAATCTGTTGTTAAAGCAATTACTTTATTATCAACATGGTGTTTAAAACCATGTTTAGGTAATCTTCTGTAAATAGGTGTTTGACCACCTTCAAAACCTTTAACACCACCACTTGTTCTAGCCTTTTGTCCTTTATGTCCTCTACCGGATGTCTTACCTCTTCCAGAACCAATACCTCTACCTAATATTTTTTTATCTTTATTAGCAACAGATACTACTTCATTTAATTTCATTTTTTCTCCTATTTGATTTTAATATCTATTAAATGTTTTACTTTATTTAACATACCATAAACAGATTTTGTGCATTTTAATTCAGAAGTTGTATTAACTCCTTTTAAACCTAATGCTTTTAAAGTCTGCTTTTGATCTTCGGCATAACCAAGTTCACTCTTAACTTGACTAACTAATATTGTTTTGCCATCTAATTCTTCGAATTTTAATAACATATTATTTACCCTCTTCATCATTATTAGCATTAAAATTTAAAAGTGAATTTCTTCTCTTAATGATTTCATTAATATTTTTTCCTCTTCTGTCAGCAACACTCTTTGGAGAATTGATACTTTGTAAAGCATTAAATGTAGCTCTAACAACATTGTATGGGTTATTGCTTCCAACAGATTTAGCAACAACATCTTTAATACCAAGAGCCTCAAAAATACTTCTCATAATACCACCAGAAATAATACCTGTACCAGATGGAGCAGTTCTAATAATAACTTTACAAGCACCATAATTGCTTTCAATATCGTGATGAACTGTTCTTCCTTCTTTTAAAGGTACTTTAATTAATGTTTTTTTAGCATTAGTAAAAGCCTTTGTTCTTGCATCAGCAACTTCTCTAGCTTTACCAATTCCAAAATTAACTTTACCTTTTTTATCTCCAACAACAACTAAAACTGTAAATGATAAATTTTTACCACCTTGTACAACCTTTGTTGTTTTATTAACTGCAATAAGTTTTTCAACTAATGAACTATCTTTTTCTTTATTTAACATTTGAACTACTCATTTATTAAAAAATTAAACCATTCTCTCTAGCAGCATCAGCCAAAGCTTTTACTCTGCCAGTATACATATAAGGACCTTTATTAAAAACAACTTCTTTAATTCCTTTTTCAGCTGCTTTTTTTGCAATTTCTGCTCCAACACAAGATCCAATTTCAATTCCACTTTTTCCTTTTAAGGAATCTTTCATTGTTTTAGAACTAGAAGTAGCGGAAACTAAAACATTACCGTCTAACCCAATAATTTGTGCACTGATATTTTTATTGCTTCTAAAAACAACAAGAATATCTCTTTTGCTTTTATTGTTTTTCTTTACTTGTAAAGTAGTTCTAACTTTTCTTTTTTCAGCACCTTTATAACAAGTCATATTTATTCCCTTTAATTATTTTTTCTTACCTTCTTTTCTTAAAATAGGTTTATCTAAAATCTTAACACCTTTACCTTTATATGGTTCTGGTTTTCTTAAAGCTATAATTTCAGCAGCAACTTGTCCAACAAGTTGTTTATCATCTGATTCTAAAGCTATTTGGTTACCTTCAACCTTAGCACTAACTTCTTTTGGCAAAGCAAAAGCTATATCATGGCTATAACCTAATGTTAAAATTAACATATTTTTAACCACAGCTGCCTTAAAACCAACACCATTAATTTCCAAAACAATTTTAAAATGTTCAATTAAACCTTTGACAATATTTGCTATATTATTTCTATGTAAACCGTAGAAATTATTAACATCTTTCTTGTCTAAGCCCTCTTTGATAGAAACATGTATAGCATTATCTGCAAAAGATACAGAAACTTTATCTCCAAAGTTGTATTCTTTTGTAACAGAACCCTTGGTTATTTTAATAGTTTCACCTTCAATGCTAACTTTTATATCATTAGGAACTGTAATCGGCAATTTACCTACTCTTGACATTTTCTCTCCTAGAATATTTTTAATAAAAGTTCACCACCAACATTAGCATTTCTTGCATCATAGTCGCATAAAATACCCTTAGGTGTTGATAAAATAACCATGCCTAACCCATTATAAACAACAGGAATATCCTTTACATTAGAATATTTTCTTTGTCCAGGTTTTGACATAACTTCAATTTCTTTAATAACAGGCTTACCATTATAATAAGCAAGTTCAATTTCTAAAATATCATAAGATTTATCATTAATTATTTCAAAATCTTTAATATAACCTTCTTTTTTAAGAATTTCTAATATAGATTGTTTCATCTTTGAGAAACTTGAAACAACCTTATTCTTTTTAGCTAACTGTCCATTTTTTAATAAACAAACTAACTCTGATACTGCGTGATTCATTGTCATATAACTACCAACTTGATTTTTTTAACCCAGGAATTAATCCAGCCAAAGCTAATTCTCTTAACATAATCCTTGACATACCAAAATAACCATGATAAGCTCTTGGTCTTCCTGTCAAAGCACATCTATTTTTAATTCTAACCTTAGAAGAATTTCTAGGCTTTTGAGATAATTTAATCATAGCTTCAATTCTTTCTTCAAAAGGTCTATTAATATCTTCTGCAATCTTTTTAAGCTCTTTTCTAGCATTTGCTTGATTAGCAGACATTCTTTTTCTTTTATTATTTTTTTCTATTGCACTTACTTTTGCCATATCCTTTCTCTTTTATTTAATTGGAAAATATAATTCACTCAATAAAGCCTTAGCCTCTTCTTTATTTTTAGCTGTTGTAACAACATTGATATCCATACCGAATATCTTATAAGCTTTATCTAATTCAATTTCTGGAAATATTGTATGTTCTTTGATACCAAAGCTATAATGATTGCTTTGATTGAAAGCATTTCCAGGAAGACCTCTAAAATCTTTAACCCTAGGTAATGCAATGAATAACAATCTATCCAAAAATTCATACATTTTATCTTTTCTTAAAGTTACTTTTGCTGCTATTGACATACCTTCTCTTAATTTGAAGGTAGAAATAGATTTTTTAGCTTTAACTAAAACAGCTTTTTGTCCAGCAATTAAACTTAATTGATTAACAACATAGGTTAAAAAATTACTGTCTACATCGCTAGTTTTAAAAGCTACATTTAAAGAAACTTTTTCCAATCTTGGAATTTCAAGTTCATTTTTATAGCCAAACTTCTCTTTTAGTTTTTTAGCAACTTCATTATGATATTTATCTTTTATTAATGACATATTCTAACCTATTTTGTTTTTACTTTTTTTAGACACTCTAACTTTCTTACCATCAACAATTTCAAAACCAACCTTTACAGGTTTGTTATCTTCTACATAAGATATATTTGAAATATGTATTGGTTTTTCTTCTTGTACTCTTTGTCCAGGAGTTTGTGCTGTAGGTTTCTTATGAACGGTAGCTAAATTAACTCCGGATACTAATACTTTATTTTCGGATGCAAGAACTTTAACGATTTCACCTGTCTTGCCTTTATCCTTTCCGGTAATAACTATAACTGTATCACCTTTCTTTAATTTACTAGCCATTACAACACCTCCTCTGCCAAAGATAATATTTTTAAAAAGTTTCCAGCTCTTAGCTCTCTAGCGATAGGTCCAGAAACCCTTGTTCCAATAGGCATACCGTCTTTAGAAATTAAAACAACAGCATTATCATCAAATCTGATTGTACTGCCATCCGGTCTTGTGATTTCTTTTTTTGTTCTAACAATCACACCTCTAACGACTTCACCTTTTTTAACCTTAGCACCAGGGATAATACTTTGTACAGCTAATACAATAATATCACCAACATTGCTAGACATTCTTTTAGAGCCACCAAGAACTTTTATACATTTAGCAGTCTTGGCACCAGAATTATCAGCAACATTCAATAAAGTTTCCATCTGAATCATTTACTTTTCTCCAGTTTCATCTTTGTTAATAATAACCCAAGACTTTCTTTTTGACAAAGGTCTTGTCTCTTGAATATAAATTTCATCACCGATCTTAGCCGTATTATTTTCGTCGTGAATCATATACTTTTTTTGTTTTTTAACATACTTTTCATATATTGGGTGTTTAACCAAAAAAGTATGTAAACCAACAACAGTCTTATCTCCAGCTATGCTAACTACTTTAACTTGTAAAATTTTTCCTGACATTTTATTCTCCTGCTTTTTTTAATTTAGTGAATAACCTAGCTATTTCCTTTTTTGTCTTCTTAATTTCAGAGACATTTTTTAAATCACCATTAGCATTCTTAATTCTAAGACTTAAAAGTTTCTTTTTCAATTCTAATATTTTATCTTTAATTTCTTTCATATCTTTACTCTCTATAATTAAACTCTTTTAACAATCTTAGTTATAAAAGGTAACTTTGCGGAAGCTTTAGATAAAGCTGTCATAGCTACATCTTCGGATACACCATCAACCTCAAATAATACCAAACCAGGTTTTACCCTGCACATCCAATAACTAACAGAACCTTTACCACTACCCATTCTCACTTCGGCAGGTTTGCTAGATACTGGTATTTGTGGAAATACTCTAATCCAGATTTTACCTTCTCTTTTTAAATATCTAGAAATACATCTTCTAGCAGCTTCAATTTGGTTAGCTTTTAATCTTCCCGAACTTAAAGATTTAAGACCAAACATACCGAAGGCCAAAGAAGATCCAGAGCTTGCAACACCTGTAATTTTCTTTCCACCTTTTTGCGCTTTTCTATATTTTGTCTTATTAGGCAACAACATTTTCTTATTTCCTCATTTTTACTAGTATAATAAAATTATATCTTATTAAATTAAAGTCAATACATTTAAGCAAGAAAATTATTATTTCTTACAAATCCAAACTTTAATTCCAATTATTCCATAAATTGTATGTGCATTAGCTGTTGCATAATCAACATCAGCTTTTAAGGTATGCAAAGGAATAGAACCTTCTTTATAAGTTTCAGCCCTTGCAATCTCAGCGCCATTCAATCTTCCACCAATCTTAATCTTGATTCCTTTAATACCATATCTCATAGCAGTTTGCATAACTTTTTTGATAACTCTTCTATAAGAAGCACGGTTTTCAATTTGTTTTGCAATGCTTGTTGCTACAACTTGGCTATCCATATCAGGTTTATCAACCTCAGAAATCTTGATATTAACATCGGCCTCACCCATCTTTTTAACTTGTGCTTTAATCTTTTCAATATCAGCACCTTTTTTACCAATTAAAACACCAGGTTTAGCTGTTTTAATTATAACATTTACTTTATTTCCAGCTCTTTCTATAACTACTTTACTAATAGCAGAATCGCTATAATTATTCATTATATAATTTCTGATCTTTAAATCTTTAATAAGATTTTCGGCATACTTTTTATCGTCATACCATACAGAAGACCATTGATTATTATTAAGGATTCTAAAACCCACTGGATTAACTTTTTGTCCCATTTATTCTCCTTTTTCAATTAAAACTATTCTTAAATTACTAAAAGGTTTAAGTATTCTAACACCTCTACCTTTTGCTCTAGCCTTAAATCTTTTCATAACCATAGCCTTACCAACATCAATTCTATGAATATATAAATTATCAATGTCTAAGCCGTGGTTATTTTCTGCATTAGCCATAGCTGATTTTAAAAGTTTACTAACATCTTTTGCAGCAGCTTTCTTTGAAAAATTCAATGCAACAACAGCTTTATTAGCTGGCATACCCATAATGCTTCTAGCTATAGCAGATAACTTTATAGGACTAATTCTAATGGATCTCAAATGAGCTTCTGCAGTTTTTTGAATTTTATTTTCATTTTCTTTTTTCATTTTTCTCTCCATTATTTTTTAGCAGCAACTTTCTTATTTCCTGCATGTCCAAAGAAAGTTCTAGTAGGAGCAAACTCGCCGAACTTGTGTCCAACCATACCTTCAGTTACTAGCACAGAAACAAACTTCTTTCCATTATAAACACTAAATGTCAAACCAACAAATTGTGGAACAATAGTTGATCTTCTTGACCATGTTTTTATAATACCTTTTTTTGTAGATTCATTCATGGCTTTAGCTTTCTTTAATAAATAACCATCCACAAATGGAACCTTCCAAACTGATCTTGACATATTCTAACCTCTTCTATTTTTTATGACGACTTTTAATAATTAACTTGTTAGAAACTTTATTTTTCTTTCTAGTTCTACCACCTCTAGCACATACACCGGTTGGAGAAACTGGAATTCTACCACCTCTTGTTCTACCACCAAGTGGATGATCAACAGGGTTCATAGATTCACCTCTAACATGAGGTCTAATTCCTAACCATCTAGATCTACCTGCTTTACCAATTACTATGTTTTTGTTATCAGCATTAGAAACAGTACCTATTGTAGCTAAACAATCTAATGGGAATTTTTTAATTTCACCAGATTGTAATTTTAATATAGCATAGCCATTATCTTTACCAGCCAATTGAGCAAATGAACCAGCACTTCTAGCTAATGTAGCACCAGCGCCAACTTTTGTCTCAATATTGTGTATTAAAGTACCAACTGGTATAATTGCCATAGGCATTGTATTACCTGGTTTTATATCTAATAATTTTTTTGATGACATAATTTTATCACCAACTGCTAATTTATTTGGGGCAATTATGTAAGATAAAATACCGTCTTCATATTTAATTAAAGCTATAAAAGCGGTTCTGTTAGGATCATATTCAATTCTTTCAACTACTGCTGGAATATCAAACTTATTTCTTTTGAAATCAATTAATCTATAAGCTTGTTTGTGTCCACCACCTCTTCTTCTAACAGTAATTTGACCTTTATTATTTCTTCCAGCCTTGCTGTTTAAAGGTTCAACTAACATTTTAACTGGAGAACCTTTCCAAAGTTCTGATCTATCAATTGTAATCAAACTTCTTTGTGCAGGTGTAATAGGATTATAATTTTTTATAGCCATTTTTTACTCCAATATACTTAAATTAATATCCTGTCCTTTTTTAACGGTAACGACAGCTTTTTTAACTGAACTTCTCTTTCCCTTAGTTCCTTTAAATCTTTTTACTTTACCTTCTGCATTAATTATATTAACACTTTCAACTATAACATCAAAAATTTCTTGAATAGCTTTTTTAACATCATCTTTGTTTGCAGAAGCAACAACCTCAAAATAATATTGATTATTTTCAGCTGCTCTTGCAGTTTTTTCAGTTGTAAGTGTTCGTACTATAATATCAAAATTTTTACCTAAACTCATTATAATACCTCTTTTTTAACTTTTTCATAAGAAAGCTCATCAAGTAATAAGAAGTCGTGATTCATTAAATCGTAAACATTCAATGCATTAGAATTTAAAAGTTTAACACCTTTAATATTTCTAACTGATTTGTTAAAGTTTTCTACAACTTCTTGATAAGCTATTAAAGGATTTACAATAGCATTTTGAACTAATTTAGCATTAACTTCTTTTGTACTAATTGGAAGTTCTTGTAAACCTTGTAAAATAATAACTTTTCCATTAGCTAATTTATCTTTCAATACGATTGATAAAGCTTTTTTAACCATTTTCTTAGGCATTGTATATGAGTAATCTCTAGGTTTTGGACCATGAGCCTTAGCACCACCAACAAATTGAGCACCTTTTAAACTACCTTGTCTAGCAGAACCTCTACCTTTTTGACCAAAAGGTTTCTTTCCTGTATAAGCAATTTCAGAAACGGTTTTTGTTTTAGCAGATGAAAGTCCTCTTCTATTAGCAAGTTGCCATTTAATGATTGAAGCAATTAAATCTGCATTTTCATTAATACTTTCAGCAACTAAATCTAAATCTTGTTCGGATATTTGAGAATTACTTAAATTTAAAAATTTTATCTTCATTTCCTATCCTCTCTTAGCTGTTTTGATAATAACATCTCTACCTTTAAAACCAGGGATAGCACCTTTTACACAAATAATATTGTCAGCTGTATCAATATCAACAACTTTCAAATTCTTTACAGTAACTTGTTCATCACCTAATTGACCAGGCATTTTTTTACCTTTAAATACTTTTGCTGGACTCATTCTATTACCAGTAGAACCAATGGATCTATGTGTAACTGAAACACCATGAGAAGCTTCAAGTCCTCTAAAATTCCATCTCTTCATACCACCAGCAAAACCTTTACCTTTACTGATTCCAGTAATATCAACAAGAACAACACCATCTAAAAAAGAAGCATTTAAAATGTCGCCAATATTAACTGGTTTATCTTTTGACATTTTAACAGTTGTCATTTTTGCATATGGTTCTAAGTTCTTTTTTTTGTAAATACCAAGAATTGATTTATTTAATTTTTTTTCTGGATTCTTTGGTTTATCATAAGATAAAGTAACATTTAAGTAATCTTTACCTTCAAGTTCTTTAACATCACTTACACAACACTCATAGAGTTGAATAAGTGTAACAGGAGTAACAGCACCATTGCTGTCGTATATTCTACTCATTCCTATTTTTTTACCAACTATACCTAACATTATTCATTTACCCCATTAAGTGCAATTTTAATATCAACACCAGCTGATAAGTTAAGACTCATAAGAGCATTAACTGTTTGTGGTGTAGGAATAATAATTAATAATCTTTTAATAGATCTAATTTCAAACTGTTCCATACTTCTCTTATAAATATGAGGAGATCTAATAACTGTAAATTTTTTAATATTAGTAGGTAAAGGAATAGGGCCTTTTACAACAGCACCTGTTCTTTTAACAGTACCAATAATATCCTGAACAGCTTGATCTAATATTTGACTATCAAAAGCCTTCAAAGTTATTTTAATACTTTCTTTCTTTTTCATTTCAAAAAAATTTAATTTTAATAAAATATAACTACAACGAGAGGTCCATATAATGGACTTCGTCCCTACATTTACAACAATCTATTGGCAAATGTAGTTTATATTATATAACCAATATTTTAAAAATCAAGCTTAAATTACATTTTTTAGCAAATTTACACAATTTATGAAAAAAATATGATAAAAATTTTAATAACTTATTATAATAATTTTAAATAATATATTTATTTTTTTATGTAAATTATGTATTATAAATCCATCAAATTTACACCTACTCTATTACCATATTTATGAGTATGTGGCTGATATCTAAAATTACCTGTAAAATCCCACTCCTCATCCATAATATAACCATCCAATTTCCTATCTATTTTTTTACATATCCTATCATAACTACTTTTAGATATATAAGCAACATCCGAAAGCAACCATACACTCAAATTTTTTATATTGTCTACAAACGTTGTAGCATTAGGATTTGAACTATATTTATAGTCTACAAATTGATGAAAACTCCATGATAATTCAGGAAATACTATAATATGAGGCTTAACAAAATTTTCTGGATCTGGCTTGAAATCTATAATATCATTTAAATATAATTCAATATATGCTCCAGCATCACTTGATTGTACTTTATTATTATATGGTTCCGGAAAACTATTAATTGAATAACTCTCTCCTGCTCTTCCTGTTCCGTTAGGACAGGCATTTCCACCACACCAACCACCTAAAAAACCATCATTATTTAAATCACCTGGTAATCTACCATATTTTACTCTAAATGTATATAAAGCTTGTTTCCAAGAGTTAGTTTCATTAATAAAATTTCTTACTTTAGCACTCTCAATCAAACTAGCCCCCCCAGTTATACCAGCTACAAGTAGTCCTATTATTATAAGTACAATAGATAATTCAATAAGTGAAAATGCAAATATGTTTTTTATATTATTATTAGATTTAATTTTAGATTTATATTTAAAAGATTTATTATTATACTTATTAATTGTATTAATTATATTATTTATTACATTATTTATTATTTTACTTATTTTATTATATCTTATAGATACTACTTTACTTATG
>CALXVQ010000002.1 GCA_944392135.1 uncultured Rickettsiales bacterium | reverse complement strand
ATTTGACGACTTACGGGCGAAGTTTGCTGAAAGAAAATGAAGAACCACCAGCTAAGCTGGTGGGTTACTTTTTTATTTTTAGTTTCTAATAATTTATCATATACTGCAAACAACTATTACAATGACGAGTTTTATTTGCCCCACAGTATCTCATACTGAGATTGCCACAGGCTTTCGGTCTTTGCAACGACAATGTGTGGGGTAGGTTCTCACAACGACAGGTCAAGAATAAACGAGATTGCCACGGCTTTTTCAAAACCTTGCAATGACGATGTTGTGGGTGTTGTCATTGCGAGGAGTAAAACGACGAAGCAATCCACAAACCACTGATATTTATTTATTCACAAAAAAACAAAAAAATTCACTACCATTCACCACCTTCGTCATTGCGAAGGCCAAAGGCCTGTGGCAATCCATAAACCACCATTATTTTATTCATTCACAGAAAAGAAAAAGAAATCACTATTATTTAATAAACCAAAGAACTAATTTTCAATTTTCAATTTCTCTCTCAACCCCCCTGTTGCTTCGCAACTTCCCCCCTTACAAAGGGAGGCAAGCTCCACAAACCAATACTCACCACCCTTCGTCATTGCGAAGGCCAAAGGCCTGTGGCAATCCATAAACCACAAAACCACCACAAAAAAACAGAAAAAAAAGAAATCACTATTATTTATCAAGTTAAAGAACTAATTTTTAATGAAATATTAATTTTCAATTCTTCATTTTCAATTTTCAATTTCTTATGGATTACCACGGCTTTTTCAAAGCCTCGCAATGACAGTTCTTTTTTTCGTCATTGCGAGCGAAGCGAAGCAATCCACAAATCACTAATAGCAAATACAAAAACAAAAAAGAAAAAGAAATTATTATTATTTATCAAGTCCAAGAATTAATTTTTAATGAAATATTAATTTTCAATTTTGATCCTCACTTCATTCGTTTCGCACTTCGTGGGACGACAAGCTAAAATGATTATGCAAGCATATCATTTTCCCACTTTGTGCTTCAATTTTTAATTTTCAATTTCCTATGGATTGCCACAGGCCTTCAGCCTTCGCAATGACGAGTCTAGAATAAATGAGATTGCCACAAGCTCTACGAACTCTCACAATGACGAGTTTGTGTGTGCTGTTATTATGAGTGAAACGAGCCAATCTATAAATCACGAATCACCCCACCCCATTTGTCATTGCCAATAAAAACAATTCACATTCACCACTCACCCACTTCGTCATTGCAAAGAGCAAGGCGACGAAGCAATCCATAAACCACTAATATTTTATTATTTACAGAAAAATAAAAAATTCACCATATTTTATTATCTTTCTCTACTCTTCATTACCTTATCATTACAAGAAGTAAGATAATAAAACAAATCACAACTACACCTACTTAATTATTATTGTAAGCAAAATAAACCACAAACCATTAATATTTATTCGCAAAATAATTAAAAACAAGAATATAAATTTTAAAAGAATTGTATTTAATTAAACTAAAAATTTTAAAATTACAAATAGAATTTTTACCACAAAATAAAATACAATATAAAAAATCACCAGTTTTCACTAGTGATTTTTTATTTAATAATTTATTTTATTATTCATTAGTTTTTGTAAGTTGACTTAAAATATCTTTAACTCTCATTCTCGCAACTCCAACAACTGTATCGGCACCACCATAATATAAGTAAACTTCATCTTTTATTATAACAGCACCACATGGGAATACAACATTAGGAACATCTCCAAATAATTCATAATCCATTTCTGGTTCAATTAATGGAGCATCTGTTCTTGCGAGAACTTTTGTAGGATCTTTTAAATCTAACAAAATAGCACCAACTTTATATATATGTCCTGGATCAGAAACACCATGATATAATAATAACCAACCTTCTTTTAATTTCATAGGTGGAGCAGAAATACCAATTTTCTTATTATCCCATTTATCGCCCCTTGGTCTAATTAATGCAAAAGATCTATCTAACCATTTTTCTTGTAATGTATTTAAATCTTCTACAAAATTTAAACCAATATAATTTTCTGGTCTATGGAAAATTACAAATTTACCATCAATTTTTTCTGGAAGGAAACAAGCATTTTTATCATCAAAGCTTGGTGAAGAAATAACCATTGGTTCACTCCAATTCCATTTTTTATCTATAAAGTCAAATACAGAAATGGTAGACATTGCAACTCTGGCAATTCTTCCATTAAATGCTGTATAGGTCATATAAATAGTATCTTCTATTCTGGTTAATCTAGCATCTTCACAACCACACCATAAATCAGGTGCTGCTCTTTTTTCAAAAATTTTTCTAGCAACATAAATTGGTTCTGGTAATCTTTCGTCAATATGTACCCCATCTTTTGATGATGCATAACCAATCACAGATTTATTTTTATACGAGAATGCTCTATATAAAATATGTACTTTATTGCCTAAATAAATAGCCGCTGGATTAAATGTAGATCTAGCTTCCCAAGGAGATTCAATAATTGGCTTAATAATAGGATTGCCAACATATCTTTCAAAACCAACAGCAAGATTTTTACTTTTTATAAATAAATCTTTTTGCTCTGCTGGTATTATCATTTCTTCTAATAATTTAGATAAAGTACAACTTGCAACACAAGATGTTGTATCAGTAGCACCATAATAAATTAATAATTTATCACCTTCAACTAATGCACTAGAAGGAAAAACAATATTTGCAATATTTCCAGTAAATTCATATGATTCTTCTGGAACTAATAAAGGCTCTTTTGTTCTTCCAATAATTTTGAAAGGATTTTCTAAATCCAATAAAACAGCTTCTATACTAAAAATTTTATTTCCAGAGAAATAATTTTTAATATACGAGTAAATAACTAACCAACCTTTATCTGTCTTAATAGGTTGAGCACCAACTTCTATGTGATCATTTTTACTTCTAAGAAGTGGTATAATATGAGAAGTTAGATTACAATAAAATTCTTCCCATAAACCTTGATCCCATATATCTTCTTCTTTATCAAAAAAAGCTAATGCAATTTTTGATGGTGGGTTATCAGTGTCAACTGTTAAAATTGCAGCATATTTTCCATTAATTTTTTCTGGAAATAATGCCATAGCCTTTGAATTGAATGGTGTAACTAAATGTTTTTCTTCAATTTTCTTAAAATTTTTTGTAATAGCTAAACCGACTTTAATACCATTTGCAGAAAATGGATAAGTTGAAAGTGCTGTATAAAAAATATAATATTTTCCATCAAGTTTTGTAACTCGTGGATCTTCACAACCGAATGCCTCCCAATAAAATTCTGGCTTAATTAGTTGGTGTCTATTCTTAAAATTATCATATTCTGCACCATCAGCACAGCCAATAGATGATATTTCCAATTGAAAACCTTGTCTTTCTTGAATATTTGAAATAGCCCTATATAATAAATAGTATTTTTTACCATCAAAAGCTATACTAGGATTAAAAGCAGCTACTTCTTCCCAACTATTCTTTTTATTAGGTCCTAAAATTGGGTTTTTTTCGGATCTACTAAATTTTACCATTATTATCCTTTATTTGTTGAACAAATTTTTTCAAGTTGCAACTTGCAACACAAACTACTGTATCGGCACCACCATAATACAAAATCAAATTATCATCTTTTATAGTAGCACCACAAGCATAAACTACTCCACCTTTACAACCTTCATTTTCATATTTTTGATCAGGTTCAATAATAGGAAATGTTGATTTATATAAAATTTTTGTAGGGTTTTTATAATCAAGAATCATTGCCCCGATTTTATATTTAGCAGGTTCTTTTTCATTGATTGCATGATAAAATATTAACCAACCTTCATCAATTTTTAGTGGTGCAGGTCCAACACCTCTAATAATAGTATCCCATACACCTTTATTCTTCACTTGTATATATCTACTTTGAATACTAGGACTCTCTTGAAAATCTAAACTATCTAAATATGCAATTTGTATATCTGGTGTAATACTGTGTAAAAGTGCATATTTTCCATTTATTTTTTCAGGAAAAATAACCCAATTTTTATGCATTTGATTTTTAGGTGAAAGCAAAATTGGTTTTTTCCATTTACTCCAATCTTTATTTAAAAAATCTTGAACTTTAATAGATGTCATTGCAACACAAGGTGGATGAATACCATTAAATGCTGTATAAGTCATATAAAGTGTATCATCTATTTTTGTAATTCTAGGGTCTTCACAACCACCCCAGCAATCATACCCACCACCAGAACTATATGGAAATAATGGTTGAGACATTTTGCTAGATCTAAGTTCAAACTCATCTGTTGGTTTATATATAGGATACGGCAATCTCTCATCTATTGTTATACCATTTTTACTTAAAGCATAACCAATAACAGAACCGCCATCGCCACCAACAGCTCTATATAAAATATAAATATTACCATCTATATTAACAACAGTGGGATTAAATGTACCACAAGATTCCCAAACATTTTGTGCAATAGGTGCTATAATTGGGTTTGCACTTGATTTTTCAATAATACATTTTACTATTTCAGTTTTTTGATCTATATTTTTATCTGCTTTTCCTAAAATATAATCAATAGAAAATTCCCATTCTTCTTTTTCATCATTTTTCTTAAAAGAAATTTTAATAATATCTTTTTTTAAATCTACCTTAATATCATTTAAAGGTAATTCATTTTTAAAAAATGGATTAGCTGTCCTATAAATTATTTCATTTGTCTTCTTATCAAATAAAACAGCACCAAAACAATATGTTTCAGGTGTATAATATATTACTAAAATTCCACTATCAATTGAAAAATTTTTAAGGACTTTTATTTCGCCAGAATCAAAATAATTTTTTCTAGCTAATACTTTATATTCAACACTTTTTTTGTCGATTGTTGTATCATCTTTTTTAAGAGTTGCACACATAACAAAAATTAAAATTGCTTTAATAAAATTTTTAAATCAATTATTTTTAGTTGTCAACATTTATATTAATTAATATCAATTATTATTTTTATTAAACTTATTCTTTTAATACCATACAAAATAAGCTACTGTTAATATTTATATTTCATAAAATAAATATAAAAATATTTAATTTTGCTATCATTTATATAATTAATTTGAAATTTTAAAGCAACTACCATATATATCAAATATAAAAATATAATAATAGATGTTATATTTTATTGTTTTAATTTAATTTTTGTTTTTAGGTTAGTTGCTATGGTTTATGGATTGCTTCGCTTTGCTCGCAATGACGAAAAAAAGAACCGTCATTGCGAGGCTTTGAAAAAGCCGTGGCAATCTCAGTATGGCAACCACTGCACACAACCCAAGCTTGTCATTGCGAAGGCCGAAGGCCTGTGGCAATCTCGTTATTCCCAGCTCATCATTGCGAGAGTTCGTAGAAGTCGTGGCAATCTCGTTATGGGGCACCAAGGCAGTCAAACAAAACTCGTCATTGCGAGAACCGAAGGTTCGTGGCAATCTTGGTATAGAGCATTATGACAGTCAAACAAAATTTTGTGGCAATCCATAAGAAATTGAAAATTGAAAATTAATATTTCATTTGAAATTATTTTTTAACTTGATAAATAATAATAATTTCTTTTTCTTTTCTGTTTTTGTATTTGCTGTTGATAGTGAATTCTTTTGTTTTTTTGTGAATGAATAGACTATCGGTGGTTTGTGGATTGCTTCACTTTGCTCGCAATGACAGGGGGGCAAAAAGTGGTGAATTCTTTTTCTTTTCTGTTTTTGTATTAACTTTTAGTGGTTTGTGGATTGCTTTTTTGCTCGCAATGACGAAGGGTGTAGGTGTGTTTATGAGTTGCTTCACTTCGTTCACAATGACAGGGGGGTAAAAAGTGGTGAATTCTTTTTCTTTTCTGTTTTTGTATCAACTTTTGTGGTTTGTGGATTGCTTCGTCGTTTCACTCCTCGCAATGACAGTACCCTTGCATCGTCATTGCGAGGCTTTGAAAAAGCCGTGGCAATCTCGGTATGACACCACCACACCCAACCAACCACAATCATTGTAAGGTAAGATATGGCAAACTCTGTACAACATACAAAATTACACTAAACTTATATTTCTATTAATTTATATACAATATGAAATAATTACATAATAAAAATAGCTAAAAAATTAATAAATTTTCTAGCTATATTTTATTTAATTAGATAAAGATTAAAATTAATTATCTCTTAAAATACCTTTATATTCATTGGTAATTGAAGAAATAATTTTATTACTTATTTTATCAATTTCTTCTGTTGTTAAAGTTTTATTTAAAGGTTGTATAATGATTGAGAAAGCAACTGACTTTTTATCTTTTTCAATATTATCACCTTGGTAAATATCAAAAATATGTACTTCTTTAATTAATTCTTTATTTACTTTTTTTACAGAATTTACAATTTTACCAATTTCTAAATCTTTATCAACTATAAATGCAAAATCTCTGTGAATTGGTTGTAAATCATTTAAAATAAATTTTTTCTTTTGAGTTGTTTTTTGAATTTTCATTTTTGGTAAATTATCTAAATAAATTTCGAAAGCATTTACTTTGTCTTTTAAACCAATTTTGTTAGATTTTAATGGATGTATTTCACCAAAAACACCTAAAATAATATTTCCCATCTTAACCGCTCCACTTCTGTAAGGGTGGTAATAATCAGGAACATCATGTGTAATAATTAAATTATCAGCATTTATATTAAACAATTTTAATACATCATATAAATCTTTTTTTACATCATATATATCATAATTTCTAGCTGAATTAAATACATCTTTCTTAGCTGTTTTTCCAATTCTAACTCCGGCAACCATTTCTTTTTGTCCTTGTGGAGTTTGATTAATGAATATTTTTCCTTGTTCAAAAATACAAATATTTTCAATAGCTCTGTCTTGATTGTATTTTGCAATAGTCATTAAGTTAGGAATAATACTTGGTCTCATATATGATAATTCGCTATTTATAGGATTTTGAACTTTTAAATCATCATTAATTGATGAAAATTCACTGGCTATTTTTTCATTCATAAAACTCCAACTAATTACTTCAATCATGCCATTGCTAGATAATACAGAAACCACATCATGCATTTTGTCATAAAACAATTTATTTTCTATATTATCATTATCTTCACCAATTTTTTCACTAGCAATTTTTGCTTCTTTTAAATTATCATAACCATAAATTCTAATAATATCTTCTATAACATTTTCTTT
This sequence comes from uncultured Rickettsiales bacterium, assembly GCA_944392135.1. Classification (GTDB taxonomy): domain Bacteria; phylum Pseudomonadota; class Alphaproteobacteria; order Rickettsiales; family UBA1997; genus CALXSC01. Next base: position 123,198 of record CALXVQ010000002.1, on the reverse strand, counting down.
AATTATAACATCATTTCTCCATGATGGAATAGTTAAAGTCAAAATATCTAAATCGCTAGTCTCTTCTTTTACTTTATAACCTAATTTATTTAAAATATCAATAATATCTTGTCTCTCAATTTTTACACCTAAAACTAATTCAACATCTTCAATATTGAATTGAATTGTTTTTTCTTTGAATACATTAGCAGAACCACTGGTACAAAAATGTTCATCAGAGCAAGGAACGCCTTTCGTAATTTCACTAACTTCACCACCACATATTGTTGTAATCAAATGTGTTGCATAATTTATAGCTAATTCACCACTCAAAGCATCAACACCTCTTTCAAATCTAAACTTTGCATCGGTATTAATATTTAAACTTCTAGCAGTTGTAGCTATTGAAATTGGTTCAAAAATAGCACATTCTAGTAAAATATTTTTTGTTTCATTTGATGAACCACTTAATTCACCACCAATAACACCACCAAGCCCTAAAATATTATCATGTGAATCATTAATTAAAGTTGTACCTGGTTTTAATATATATTCATTATGATCTAATGCTTTAAACTTTTCACCACCAAGAGATTTTTTAACAATAATATTTCCATTAATATTATCAGCATCATAACAATGCATAGGCCTGTTTAAAACAAACATTACATAATTGGTAATATCAACCAATGCCGATTTAGGATTTAAACCAATAGCAATTAATTTTTCTTTCATCCAATCTGGTGATTCACAATTTTTCACATTTTTAATATATCTACATAAAAATTCTGGACAATTATTGTCTTGTATTTCAATCTTTATAGGGTTAGGAATTTTTGCATCAATTTTATAATCTTTGAATTCTTTTAAAGTACCAATGCCAGTTGCACTTAAATCTCTGGCAATACCATAAACACCAAGACAATCACCTCTGTTTGGTGTGATATTAATATCTATTGTAATATCATCAAGTCCCTTAATTTCAGCAATACTTTTGCCAAGTTCTGTATCTTGTGGTAATTCTAAAATACCTGTGTGATCTTCACCTAAACCTAATTCTTTTTCAGAACAAAGCATACCACAACTTTCAACACCTCTAATCTTACTTTTTGAGATTTTAAAATCACTATTAGGCATTGTAATACCAACAGGAGCCAAAACAGCTTTCATTCCACTCTTAACATTAGGAGCACCACAAACTATTTGCAAAACTTCACCATCTGCTTTTTTTACTTTACAAATATGTAAATGATCAGAATTAGGGTGATTTTCTACATTTTCAACTAATACACAACAGAAATCTTTTAAATCTTTGTTATTATCAATAATTTCTTCAATTTCAAGACCAATTTGATCTAATTTATCACATATTTCGCAAGCACTTGCTTGTGTATCTAAATATTCTTTTAACCATTTAAGAGTGAATTTCATATATTAAAAATTTTTATGCATATAATAAAATGCTAATTTATTATTTTATTTTATCAAGAAAAAATATTGAACTTTTTTAAATTGATTATATTATATAATTAGCTATTTAACTTATTATTAAGGAAATAAAATGAATACAGAAAAAGAAAAGAGAATTGAATTTTTAAAGAAAGAAATTGAAAAACACAACGAAGCATATTATAAAAACGATTCTCCATTGATTACAGATGCAGAATACGATGCTTTAAAAGAAGAATTAAAAAAGCTATTATATAAAGATTATAACAATGAGGAAATTGAAGATGATACATTAAATTCTGTTGGTTATACAATACTAGATGAATTTAAAAAAGTAGAGCATAAATTGCCAATGATTTCTTTAAATAATGGTTTTAGTGAAGAAGATTTAAAAGAATTTAATGAAAGATGTAATAGATTTTTAGGACTTGATGAAGATAATTCATTAGAAATGTTTTGCGAACCTAAAATTGACGGGCTTTCTTTTTCTGCTAGATATGAAGATGGTATTTTTGTTTTAGGAGCAACAAGGGGCAATGGGACTATTGGTGAAGATATTACAGAAAACTTAAAAGCTATTAAATCATTGCCACAAAAATTAAAAACAAATAATCCACCTAAAATATTAGAGGTTAGAGGTGAAGTTTATATGTCAAAACAAGATTTTGAACTTTTAAATCAAAAAGTAGACAAGCCTTTTGCCAACCCTAGAAATGCTGCTGCTGGCTCTTTAAGACAATTAGATACAGCAATTACAGCTAGTAGAAATTTAAAATATTTCGCTTATACTATTGGTGAAGTTTCACAAGATTTTGAAATTGATTCACAAGAACACTTATTGCAAAAGTTTAGTGAATTAGGCTTTTCAACTGCTAGTCCTACAAAATTATGCAAAAATCTAAATGAAGTTTATGAATTTATAAAATACTTTACAGAAATTAGATATAGTTTAGATTATGATATAGATGGAGTTGTTTGTAAAATAAATGATTTTGCATTGCAAAAAAGATTAGGAAATATTACTCATCATCCACGATGGGCTTTGGCTTATAAATTTCCTGCACAACAATCAATTACAAAAATTGAAAAAATAGATATTCAAGTTGGAAGAACAGGAGCTTTAACTCCGGTTGCTAGACTTACACCTGTCGGTGTTGGTGGTGTTTTAGTATCTAATGCAACATTACACAACAGAGAAGAAATTGAAAGAAAAGATATTAGAGAAAATGATATTGTAAAAATTCAAAGAGCTGGGGATGTTATACCACAAGTAGTTGAAGTTTTGAAAGAAAAAAGAGATAATAATAGTCAAGCTTATCAATTTCCTACAAAATGTCCAATATGTAATAGTCCATTGATTTATGAAGATGTTGTTGTAAGGTGTAGTGGTGGAATAAATTGTTCTGCACAAGTTGTTGAAGGTTTAAAACATTTTGTTTCAAAAAAAGCTTTTGATATTGATGGTTTAGGTGAAAAGCAAATTGAGAAATTTTATGAAGAAGGAAGAATTAGAGATTTTATTGATATTTTTAGATTGCAAGAAAGAGAAGAGATAATTGAAAAAGAATACAACCCAAATAGTTTAGATTTATTTAATTTCAATAAAGATTTACATTCTTCTGCTGAAATAGATATGACTAATTATCCTAAATTACCAATTAGATATAGTGATGGTTGGGGTGATAAATCTACAAACAATTTATTTAAGTCAATTCAAAAAGCAAGAGATATTACACTTGATAAATTTTTATTTTCATTGGGAATTAGATATTTAGGAGAGGTAAATGCTAGAACATTAGCAAATTATTATGGAAACATAGATAATTTTTTAAATAAAATTAAAATTGCTAGCGAAAAAAATTTATTTGGTTTAAGAGATAGTGAAGAATATAATACTTTTATTTCAATAGATGGAATTGGTGAGAAAATTGGAAATTCTATATTAGATTATTTTTGTGATTCTAGAAATCTTAAAAGAATAAATGAATTGAAAAAGATTGTAAATATTCAAGATTATAAACAAAATATAAAATCAAATAAATTACAAGGAAAATCAATTATTTTCACTGGAACTTTACAAACAATGACAAGGCAAGAAGCGAAAGCAAGAGCAGAAGAATTAGGAGCAAAAGTTGTTGGTAGTGTATCTTCTAAAACTGATATAATTGTTGTAGGTGAAGATAGTGGAAGCAAACTAAAAAAAGCACAAGAGTTAGGAATTAAAATTTTAACAGAAGAAGATTGGCTTAATATATTAAAATAATTGATTTTTAAATAAAAGTGTGATATAATATTTCTTACTAAATTTGATTTAATGTATGGAAAGTTTTTTAAAAGGAAGATTATTATATAAAAAAGAAAATGGCAAGAAATTTTATGCTATTAAAATTCCTTTTGGTAATGAAAAAAATGGTGAAGTTATTTATAAAGATTATTTTATCACAAAAACTAAAAATGATTCAAATAATAAAGAAAAATATACTTATACTTTATTATGTAAAGATGGTAAAAAAAGACCTATTATTGCAGAGAATGATTATTTTAAATTAGAGTTAGAAAATAATACTACATTAAATTTAAGTTTTGATGATGATAAAGCTTTATTTTCTCATAACAATAAAAGTGAAGATTTAATTGTTATTAATTATAAAAAAGATAAAGTAAAATCATTTATTTATTATTTAAATGAAAATAAAAATGATATTGTTGAATATCGTAAATTTGACGACAATAAGCCAGAAATCAAAAGACATTTTAAAAAAGAGCAAGATGAATATGTAATACAAGATTTACAAATATTTAGGGATAACAAAACACTTATTTCTTCAAATTTTAAAGATAATATTGAATATAGAAAGGAATATAGAAAAGATGGTAGCTTAAAATATTTAACAAAATTAGATGTAGTAGATTTAGATGACTTATCACAAAATGAAACCATTTCAACAGAAATTTATTTACAGTCTCCATTAGAATCAGAAATCAAAGTACAAAAGAATTTAATTAGATTTAAAGATTTAACAACACAAGAAACAACCACATTATATTTATCAGATAATCAAAGTAAAGTACTTGAAATTGAACCCAATGATAAAGAAAAAAGTAAAAAAATTATTAATAATATTTTTAATAATTTTTTAAATAAAGTTGATTTTACTAATGATACAATGATACAAGAATTAGCAAATGCATACATTTTTGCTAATTTGGATGAAAAAAAGTCATTTTTAAATTTTGATATAGATAATCAATTACAAACTTTAAAAGAATTTCAAGATAGGTATTTTACAAAAAATGATAAAAGTGATTTTAAGGTTGGTATTATTACAAACAATGAGCGAAATCATGCAATGTGTTTAGTACTTCCTAACCCTTATATTTATCCAAAAGAAAAAGCAATTTTAATAGATAGTTCTTTTGTAAAAAATATAAAAATGAAGAATGGTTTATATACAGATTTAAATCCAGAATTAGCAAAAGATATTAGAGTAGTTAATTCAAAAAATATTCAACATGGAGCTTCTTGTGTACTTTATTCTATTGGTATTGCACAATTATTATCACAAAAAAAATCTTTCTTAGATGTTAGAAAAACATTTGCAGATACAAAAGCTTGTGATTTATTTAATATTCCTACAAGTTTTGAGAAAGAAGTTTCCGAAAAAATACCACAAATGTTTAATGTTAAAAATAAAATAGAAGATAAATATGGAGTTGGACTTGTAAATAATATATTTATTAGAGATTTAAAAAGAAGAGCAGAAATAGAAAAGAAACATAGAGAAAAATTAGATCTTTTAACTAAAAATAAAATAAAAAAGATAGAGAAAAAATTAAAAAAGAATAAAACAGGGTTCCATTTTAGAAATCTTCTAAAAAATACACATAAAAATAAAAATAATATTGGTAATATTAATCCTTGTAGATAGGTATTTTATTTTAAAATACTGTTTTGCATTAGAAAAGCATTATAAACATTTTCCATTAAACAAGCAACTGTCATAGGGCCTACACCACCAGGAACAGGTGTAATATATTTTACTTTCTTTATTACATTAGCAAAATCAACATCTCCACAAAGTCCTTCTTCTGTTCTATTCATACCAACATCAATAATTATTGCATTATCTTTAATCATATCAGCAGTAATCATTTTAGGTTTTCCAATAGCTACAACAAGAATATCAGCCCATAAACATTGTTCTTTTAAATTTTGTGTTTTGCTATGAGTTATTTTAATAGTGCAATTTTCATCTAATAATAATTGAGCAACAGGTTTTCCAACTATATTTGATCTACCAATTACACAAACATTTTTACCATTTAAGTCTTCATTTGTAGATTTAATTAATTTTACACAACCTTTTGGGGTGCATGGTAATAATGATTTTTCCATATCAAAATCACCAACAAATAATTTTCCAATATTTATTGGGTGAAAACAATCAACATCTTTATATGGACTTATTGTTTCAATTATTTTATTTTCATTGATATGTTTAGGAAGCGGTAGTTGTACTAAAATACCATTTACTTCATCATCATTATTTAATTTTTCAATAATTTTAAGTAATTCTTCTTCGGGAGTGTCTTGTGGTAATTCATATTTTAGGGATTTAATGCCACATTTTTCACAAGCTTTTTCTTTATTTTTTACATAAATTTTACTAGCTGGATCTTCTCCAACTATAACAACAGCAAGACAAGGTATTTTATTACATTCTTTTTTAATTTCATCAATTTTTTCTTTGAGATTAGTTTTGATTTTATTTGCTAACTCTGTTCCGCTAATAATTTTGCTTTCCATAAAATACCTCTCTTATTTTTAAAATAGAAGATATTTTAAATATCTTCTATTAAAAGTATTAATATTTTTGAATTTCTATCTCTGAAAAGAAGAAAGAAATTTCTCTTCCAACACTATTTAATGAGTCAGAGCCATGAACAACATTTTCTTGAATGCTTGTAGCATACATTTTTCTAATTGTTCCTTCTGCTGCTTCTGCATAATTTGTTTTTCCCATTAATTCTCTGTTTTTAAGTATCGCATTTTCACCAGCTAAAACTTGAACTATAACAGGACCAGAAGTCATAAATTTAACTAAATCATTATAGAAACTTTTTTCGCTATGTTCCATATAAAACTTTTTAGCTTGTTCTTCTGTTAATAAAATCATTTTTTGAGCTAAAATTTTTAATCCATTTTCTTCAAATATAGAATTAATTTTTCCAGTTAAACCTCTTCTAACTGCATCAGGTTTTAAAATTGACAATGTTCTTTCAATCATTTTATAAAAATTAATTATTAATTATGCCACATTTATAACAGTGAAAAAATATTTTTCAAGCAATTTTTATGGTAATATTTTTTATAAAATTAAATAAATAACTATTGTAAATAAAAATTTATGCAATTATTATTAGAAATAACAGGAAATTACAAACATTAATTAGAATAATGAAAAATACTTATAGTAAATTTTTATTTGCTTTTATCTTTTTATTATTAAATAGTAAAAATCTTTTAGCTAATCAGTATACAATTTCTTCATATAATGAATTAATGAATTTAAGCTTATCTTCTGGTGATACTATTATTGTGAATGGTATAATTAATCTTGAAGGTAATATTGATCAAAAATTTGATGGCTTAGATTTAACATTTATAGGTATAGATGAGAATAGTGGTTTTAGTGGTAATAATCAATATTATGGTTTTGTTTTTAAAAATTCCGGTATTGTTTTATTTAAAAATATTACCTTTGAAAATTTTGTTAATTTAACAGATTTTGGTGGTGTTGTTGGTTATGAAGGGCTTAATGATGATTTATATTTTATATCTTCCGGACAAGAAAGGTTAATTTTTAAAGATAATGTTGGCGAATCTAATGGTACTTTATATTCGCTTGGTGGTAAAATTTATTTAAGTGCCAATAATAATGGTAATATAACTTTTATAAATAATTCTTCTACATTTGCTGGTGGTGCAATTTCATTAGAAAGATATGCTGATTTAGAAATAAAAGCAAGTTCTGGTGGAGAAATTAATTTTATAGGGAACACAAAAACATACGATAGTTCATCATCTGGTAGTGCTTTTAATGCTGGTGGTGGTGCAATTATTAATCAAAATTCTACCTTAAATATTATCGCAGACTCTGGAAATATTAACTTTGTAAATAATTATGCTATTAGCGGACAAGGTGGTGCTATTTATAATCTTTTAGGTACTTCATTTAATGTAGAAGCAAATAATAAAGGCAATATTAATTTTATGAATAATACAGCTGAATTAAATGGTGGTGCTTTGTTTAATAATGGTGGTAATTTTAATCTTACAACAAATTCTGGTTCTATAAATTTTATTGCAAACAAAGCTAGTCAAGGTGGTGGTGCAATCTTTTTATATAATAACACAACTTCATCAAGCAATACAATTGCCAATATAATAGCTAATGGTGGTAATATTAATTTTCTAAACAATTCAGCTGGAACTTTGGGTGGAGCTATTAATAATGAAGAAACGGGCAATACTATAAATCTTACAGCTAGTGGTGGAAATATAAATTTTAGTGATAATACAGATTCAACTGGTTATAATGCAATTTATGTTGTTGGTAGTTCTTCTGGTGCTACAACTATTAACTTAAATGCATCAAGTGGAAATAGTATATTATTTAATGATTCAATAACTGGTTCTAGTGGTAATAATCAATATCAAGTATTAAATATAAATAATAATTCATCAACAGGAACAATTAATATAAATGACACAATATCTAATATGACAATCAATATTAATGGAGGTTCAATAAATCTTGGTGAATATAATGGAAGATATGGAAATTTTGATAGCAGTAATATTTTAAATCTTTATGGTGGAAATATTACACTATTTAATAATCATACTGATAATTTAATTTTAACTGCATTATATGGTAATGTTGATTTAGGGCTAGAAATAGATATGTCTAATTTAGCAAATAGTGATGTTATTTCAAAAGCTAGTGATTTTAAATATGTTTTTGGTGGAATTAATATATCTAAAATTAAATTAACACATGAAATTCAAAATAATCTAACAATAGATATGGATTTAGCTACTAATCTTTATGATTTTATAACATTTAATAATCTAATAATTGAAAGTAGTATTTTTAATTATGATATTACCTACAATACAATAACACATGACTTAAATTTTATTTTACTTCAAAATGTTATTGGTGATAATGCAAACATATATAATCAAGAAATTTTAGGTATACCAATGTCTACTTTTGCTGGAAGTTATTTATCGCAATTAAATATTTATAATCAAATTTTAAATTTTGATTTTAATAATTCTAATCAATTAAGATTTTATATAAAACCTTTTTTTGCAAAAGAAAATATTAATTTAAAATATAAATTAGACACAAAAACAAAAACTTATGGCGAAATTATTGGCTTTGATAGTGCTATGTTTGATTTAAATTGTTTGTATGATTTTAAGGGTACATTGGGCTTTTATACTGGTTATGTTGGCTCTCATTCTAAATATAAAAATGTTAAAGCCGATCAAGATGGTATATTATTAGGTATAAAATTAGATACACTATTTGAAAAAAAATTATTTACAAAGTTTGCCATAAATACCATTTTCTTTGATAATACTATAAAATATGATGGTTTAGATAATAATTTTGATAGTTATTTAGTTAGCTTTGGTGTAAAAAGCGGTTATAATTTTGATTATAATATTATTAATAATTATAATATAATATTACAACCATCTTTAAATTTATATTATTCTTTAATTCATAATAGCGAATATACCACACAAGGTGATGCTTTTATAAAAACAAATAATATGATTAATATATTTACAATATCGCCAGAAATTAAAGCTACACTTCCACTTTTTAATAATACATTCATTCCATATATAAATTTAGCCGGTGTATTTAATATAAATAATACAAATAATTTTATGGTTGATTCCTTTGAATTAATTGATTTTATGCTAAAAGATTATTTTGAATTTAATATTGGTTTTGATAAAAAACTTTTAAATAGAGATATTAATATATCTTCAAATCTTGGTTATAGAATTGGTGGAAGAGATGGCTTAAATTTAAATTTAGGTATTAATTTTATATTTTAAATAATAGTTTTATTTTATTTTTGAATACAATACAACTAGTAAATCCTTTTATTTTTTTGTTTTTCTGTTTTTATATTTATTATTGGTGGTTTATGGATTGCTTCGTCGCCTTGCTCCTCGCAATGACGAAGGGGTGGCAGTTCGTGGTTTATAGATTGCTTTTTGTTCGCAAAAATAAGGGGGCGAGTGGTGTTTGCGGCTTGCTTTTTGTTCGCAATGACGAAAAAAGAGTTGTCATTGCGAGAGTTGCTTGCAACTCGTGGCAATCTCGTTTATTCTTGGCCTGTCATTGCGAGGCTTTGAAAAAGCCGTGGCAATCCATAAGAAATTGAAAATTGAAAATTAATATTTCATTTGAAATTAATTCTTGGACTTGATAAAAAACAGTGAATGTTTTTTCTTTTTTGTTTTTGTATTAACTGCCAATGGTTTATGGATTGCTTCGCTTCGCTCGCAATGACGAAAAAAGAGTTGTCATTGCGAGAGTTCGTAGAACTCGTGGCAATCTCAGTATGGCAACCACTACACACAACCCAAGCTTGTCATTGGAAAGCCAACACCTACACATCGTCATTGCAATTATAGAACCATCATTGCGAGGGCTTGAAAAGCCTGTGGCAATCTCAGTATGGGATACAATTAATCATTCATGGAATTCTTTTTCTTTTTTGTTTTTGTATTAACTGCCAATGGTTTGTGGATTGCTTCGCTTCGCTCGCAATGACGAAGGGGGTGGGTGAATAGTGTTTATAGATTGTTTTTTGCTCGCAATAACGAATGGGGGTGAGATGTGATTATGAATTAAGTAGCAGAGAATTCTTTTTCTTTTTTGTTTTTATATTTACTGTCAATGGTTTATAGATTGCTTCGCTTCGTTCGCAATGACGAAAAAAAAGTTGTCATTGCGAGAGTTGCTTTGCAACTCGTCATAATTTCAGCATTTAATAATATTAGTAATATTATACCAAACTATATTTATTATTATAATTTTAAAATTTTTGATGTATCAAAACCCATTTTAGAAATCTTATTTACTAACTCATTGTATAGTGTGTTAGGCATTTGTGGATTTCTACTTAAAATCCATAAATATTCATAATTTCCACCGGCTACAACAGCATATTCATAATTTGTGTCTAATATAAGTATATTATAATATGCATAAAATGGTCTAAAAAATGATACTTTTAATTGTCCCACTCCTTCTTTAACAATATAAGCTACACCTTCAATAGATTTATTTTCTTTCTTTTCAGTATTATAACCACTATTTATAACTTTTATTTTACCATTATCTTTTATGGTATATTCAGTTTTTACATTAATTAAATTTTTTTCAAACTTATTGTCAATTCTAGCTATTTCGTACCAAGTGCCTAAATATTTATTTGAATCAAAATCTTGAATAATTAAGTTTTGTGGAATTTCATTTTTTGCACATCCGCAAATAAGAAATAATATAGTTAAAATTTTTTTCATAAGATAATTTATAGTTGTATATTTATAATATAACTACTTTTATTAATTTAGCAAGATTTATTTATAATGTTTATCAATTTTTATAAGATTATAAAAATAGCCTTAATTTATAAGGCTATTTTAAATTAATAAATGTATTTATTAATTAATTTTGTTTTATAATTTTAAGATTTTTTACTTCAATTTCATCTGGTTCGAATGTATTTTTGTCATATTCGCCAGAAATTTCAACCAATGTTTTTTCATTTACATTTTCTAAAATGTAATTTCTTTTATGGTCAATTTCTATTTGAATTTCACCGGTTGAGTCTTGGAATAAGAAAGTTTCTCCTTTTATTTTTTTAACAATATAACCTTCCAAAATAACATAATCATCATCATGTTCACTTGATAAATCTTTTACTGTTAATTTTTGTGCACCTAAATAAGGACTATTAACACTAGCTTTTTGATAAGAATTTTCAACTGGACCTTGGTAATGTTCTGCATTTGCATTTAAGCTTACAAGTGTTAATAAACATAAGAAAATATATATATAACTTTTTTTCATATCAAAAAAATAATTATTAATAATATACTATGATAAAATTTTAATACTAAAAGTCAACACAAAAATTCATTATATTTTATAAATATACCTTGAATATTTGATATTATTAGAATTATATGCAAAAAATAATAATATTTTTAATTTTCATTAAATTAATTTTTTTGAGACCATAAAGAATTAGAAACATTTTTTTCAATAAATTTATTATGCAATTCTTCTTCTTCATTGGAAATTTTAAAATTTCTCGATTCTCTTTTTGGATTATTTTTTATTAATTTCATTAAATCTTCCATTGATAGGGAAGTATTTTGTTCTATATTATCTTTGAAAAATTGTGCCTGTTCTTCCTGCGTTAAATTTAAATATACCTCTGCTAATAATTCAGCATCAAGCAAAGCTCCATGTTTGTCTCTGGCAGAATTATCAATATTAAATCTTTCGCATAGTACATCTAAATTATTTTTTTTGCCAGGAAATTTAATTTTAGCTAATGCTAATGAGTCTACAACTTCATTTTTTAATGGTTCTTTGCCCATTAAACCTAATTCGTGATTTATGAAATTAATATCAAAGTTTGCATTGTGTGCAATTAATTTACTATCTCCTATAAATTCTAAAAATTTATCAGCAATTTCTTCAAAAAATGGTTTATCTTTTAATATTTCATCAGTTAAACCTGTTATATTAATAGATTCAGCACTATTTTTTCTATTTGGATTAATTATTTCTCTAAAAGTATTACCAGTAATTTTTCTATCAACTATTTCCACACAACCAATTTCAATAATTCTATCACCTTCTTTTGGGTCTAAACCGGTCGTTTCTGTATCAAAGCAAATTTCTCTCATTTCTATATTCTTCTAATTATTTTTTCTAATATAGGCAATAATTCTTCTCTCAAAAAAGTTTTAATTTCTATTTTTACCCTAATTTTTATTTTATCCATTATATCATCTGGTAAATTTAATTCTTTCCATAAATCATCATCTAATTGAATATTTTTAAAAGATGTATTTTCATAGTCATTTAAAATATAATTATTAGCTGTTTTTTTATTAGATATATTTTTATTTTTATCTAAATTATAATTATTATCTATTGTATTAGTGTTTGTATCATCTTTCAAACCATCATCTAAATCCTCATTTAAATCATCATCATCTAAATCGTCATCATCTAAATCATCATCTAAATCATCATGGTCTAAATTATTTATAGAAGTATCTTCTGTTTTTGCATTGTTTGCATATTTACTATTATTTAAAACACTATCCGTTGTCTCTTTTAAATGAGTTTCATTCTCTTTAAAATTTTTAGCATTATTTTTTAAATATTCCTCTATATTATCAAGATTTAAATTGGCAATATCATTTTGATTTTGTGTATCATCCTCAATTTTTTCTAATTCAACATTTTGTTCTTCTTCCTTAGTTTCACCAGTTTCTATTTCAGCTTTTTTTTGTGCTTCTAATATTTTTTTTTCTTTTTCTTCTTGTATTTCTTGTGCAAAATCATCATTTATTGCTTCTAAATCTTGTAATAAATCATCAGGAGATATCATATTTTTAATTTCATTTTTCATATTGTAGTCTGGTTTATTGTTTTGTTGATTGATTTGATTTTGCATATCAATTGAATTTTGTATATTTTCCTCTTCTTGTTGTAAACTAATATTCTTTACAACATTTTCTGTATTATTCTCAGAATCTATTTCATCTAACTCTTTTTGTAAATCAGCAAGATTATCACCATTATTTATTGTTAAATCTTCTTTTACATCTTTGATATCGTTGTCATTGACTGTATTGTCAGCTATTGACTCAACATTATCAAGTGTTAGTTTTTCATTTATTGATTTTTTTGATAAATCTTGAATATTATTGTCAATATTATTATTAATATTGTTTATTAATGTATCTTCTTTTGAATTATTTTCTATTGTTTTTTCCTCTTCTATATTATTTATTGTTGTCTCTATATTATTATCTGTTGAATTATTTTGTGTTGATATTTCTTCGGCAACCTTATTATTATCTATTGATATATTATTTTCTTTAATCTCTTCTTTTGTTTTATCTGTATCATTAATTATTGTACTAGCTGTTGTTTCTGATTCTGTTAATTTTGTTGATAAATCTGTGATATTATTAATATTGTTATCCATTAAATTTGTTTTTTCTTCTATATTTTCTTTTGCTAATTCTGTATTATCAATTGTTGTCTCTGTTTTCTGTACTAAATCATTTTGCAAATTTTTATTTTCATTATTTGCTATCTGTGCTTGTTGTATTGGTTGTATTGGTTGTATTGGCTGTACTGGTTGTGGTTGATTATCTAAATTTATAGCATCCTCATCATCTTCTATTTCCATTGGAGCATCTAAATCTAAATTTTCTTCTTTTTTATTATTTTCTGTTTGAGTTGGTATATTTGTTTCTGTTATTACAGTTTTATTTGATAAATTATCAGTACTTTCTGTTTGTATAGAATTATTAGTATTTTGATTAGATAATGTATTTAATTGCATTGTATTGTTATTTAAAAAATCATCATCATTTTCTGCTTCTAATTCTAAATCTAAATCATTATTTGCATTATTATAAATATTGTTTTCTGTATTAGTTGTATTTATATTATTATTATTGCTTAAATTATTATTAGTATCATTCTTTGTATTATCTATATTTATATTATTATTTAAGTCATTATTCACTATATTTTGTGTATCTGCTAAATTATTATTTATATTGTTATTTGTTGTATTTGATATATCTGTTAAGTTGTTTTCATTTGTATTATCATCATCTAAATTTAAAAAATCATCATCATCATTAAGAGGGATATCTAAATCATCAATTTGATTGTTATTTGTCCCATCAAAAATTTGTTCGCTGACATTAGCTATATTACCCAAGCTTCCTAGTGTATTATTCTTTTTATCCTTATTATTTTCCATATTTCCCCCATTATTTTATAAAAAGATTTTCTAAATTTAATTCACCCATAAGCATTTTTAATGTAAAATAATACATTATATTATTAGTTTTTGTATATAGTAAAGAAATACTAGCATCATAATATTCTTTTCTTCTATTTAAAACATCAACTATTGTTAATCTTCCAACCCTTTCAGCTTCAACAGTGTTTTCATAAGCAATTTTTGCGGCATCTTTATAAGATTTTGTACTAACAACCACACTTTTTGATGATATAAAATCATCATATGTTGTAGAAGTTTGATTTATTAGAGTTTCTTTTACATCATTTAATGTAAATTTAGATTCATTTAATAAATAACCAGCTTCTTTATGTATTGCATATTCTACACCAGATTGAAACAATGGAATTTTAAGATTTAAACTAACACTAGCAGCATTTTGTTCTATAACATCAGAAGTTTTTTGTTTTCCATATTGTGCATTCAAATATAATTCTGGTAAAAAATTTGTTTTAGCATATTTTAAATTACTTTTATTCATTTCATAATTATATTTTGCCATTTGATATTGTGGATTATTGGTTAATGCTTTTTCTAAAAGATTATTGTAATCTATATTGTAATTGAATGTTGTTTGAAAAATTTTATCATAACTTACATCAATATTATCAGCATTAATTTTAGTAATTTTATAAAAATTAGACTTGGCATTAAGATAATTGGTTTTAGCCATTGTTGTATCAGCTTTTGCAGCACTATATCTAGCTTCTGCTAATGAGGTATCAGCAATACTAGTTCTGCCAACATCTTTTTTAGCTTTCACATATTCATAATTCTTTTTTAAAGATTCTTCATTTTGTATTGATATATCAAGTATTTCTTTGTTTTGTAATAATGTAATTATTGCATAAATTGTATTATAAAGTATTTCTTGTTCTGTTTGATATAATTTACTTTTTTGAATTAATATTTGATTATCAACCGCTTCTAATTGGGTGATTGTTCTACCACTCTTAAAAAGTGGTTGACTTAAATAAATTGAATTATTCATTAATTCACCATCTGTATCAATTTCAAATTTCATTGTGTCATTACCCATACTTTCATAAAAGTCAGTATAACCATAATTTAAATCAATACCAACAACAGGTAAAGCATTTTTACCTAATGTTTTAAATTTTAATGTTTCAATTGCTTTTGTTTTTTCTCTTTCTGCATTTAAAGAATCGTTATTATTAAATGTGTATTCAAGAATTTGTTGAAAATTTAACTTTTCTTGTTGTTCTGTTTCTGTATCTATTTTTTGTGTTGCATTAGCAAAAGATAAATTAGCAAACAATAAAAATAAATAAGATAATAAATAACTTAAAAATAACTTTTTATTAAACATTTTATTGATTTTTTATTTAATCTTAATAATACTTTTTAAAAAAACAAGTTTAAAAGTAAATATTATATAGACTTTTAATTTTATATTTTTAAACTACATTAATAGTATATTAAAATAATAATAATTTAAAAAAATGTTAGGATTAGTTAAAAGAGTTTTTTCGTCAAATAATAGAAGACATCTTCAAAAAATGCAATTAATAGTGGATAAAATAAATGCATTAGAGAAAAATTATTTAAAAATGAGTGATGAAGGTTTAAGAGCTCAAACAGATATTTTAAAAGCTAGATTAAAAGCCGGTGAAAATTTAAATGATATTTTACCATATGCTTTTGCTGTTGTTAGGGAAGCTAGTAAAAGAGTTTTAGGACAAAGACATTATGATGTTCAAATGATTGGTGGTATTGTTTTACATAGGGGAGAAATTGCTGAAATGAAAACTGGTGAAGGAAAAACTCTTGTTGCAACCTTACCTTCTTATCTAAATGCCCTTGAAGGAAAAGGAGTTCATGTTGTTACAGTTAATGATTATTTAGCAAAAAGAGATGCTGAATGGATGGGTGGAATTCATAGATTTTTAGGACTAACCGTTGGCTGTATTTTACATAATATGGACGATGCACAAAGAAAAGCAGCTTATAACTGCGATATCACATATGGTACAAATAGCGAATTCGGTTTCGACTATTTAAGGGACAATATGAAATATAGTTTAGAATCAATGTGTCAAAGACCATTTAATTATGCAATAGTTGATGAAGTTGACTCAATTTTAATTGACGAAGCTAGAACTCCATTAATTATTTCTGGCCCTACTGATGACAATTCTGAATTATATAGAAAAATTAATGATGTTGTAAAAAATATTCCCGATGATTATTTTATTTTAGATGAAAAAGATAAGCAAGTATCCTTTAACGAAGAAGGAAATGAATGGCTTGAAAAAGAACTAAAAAAGGCTGGCCTAATTGCTGAAAATGATAATTTATACGATGTAAAATATATGGATATTATACATCATGCAAATCAAGCTTTAAAAGCTCATAAATTATTTAAAAATGAAGTTGATTACATAGTAAAAGATGGACAAGTTTATATTGTCGACGAATTTACTGGAAGAATTATGGAAGGTAGAAGATTTTCTGATGGCTTGCACCAAGCATTAGAGGCGAAAGAAGGTGTTGAAGTTCAAAATGAAAATCAAACATTAGCTAGTATTACATATCAAAACTATTTTAGAATGTACCCTAAATTAGCCGGTATGACAGGTACAGCATCAACAGAAGCTAGTGAGTTTGAATTTATTTATGGTTTAAAAACAGTTGAAATTCCTACAAATAAACCTATTAGAAGATTAGACGAAGATGATTGTGTGTTTAAAAATGTAAAAGGAAAATTTAAAGCAATAGCTAATCAAGTTGAAGAATGCTACAAAAAGAAACAACCTGTATTAATTGGTACAGTTAGTATTGAAAAGTCGGAATTATTATCAAATTTACTTGAAAAAAAGCATATTCCACATCAAGTTTTAAATGCTAAATATCATGAAAGAGAATCGAAAATTGTTGCACAAGCTGGTGTTCCAGGAGCTGTTACAATTGCTACAAATATGGCTGGTAGGGGTACTGATATTATGCTTGGTGGAAATGCTGATTTCTTAATTAAAGATATGTACCAACAAGTAGAAGATCCTGAATTAAGAAAAATTGAAGAAGATAAAATTAGAAAGAAAGTTGAAGAAGATAAAAAAATTGCTATGGAAGCTGGTGGTTTATATATATTGGGTACAGAAAGACATGAAAGTAGAAGAATTGACAATCAATTAAGGGGTAGATCTGGAAGACAAGGCGACCCTGGAAAGTCTAAATTTTTCTTATCACTTGAAGATGATTTATTAAGAATTTTTGGTACAGATAAATTAGGTGGTATGCTTGGAAAATTAGGACTTGAAGAAGAAGAGGCAATAGTTCACCCTTGGATTAGTAAATCGGTTGAAAGAGCACAAAAGAAAGTTGAGAATGTACATTATGAAATGAGAAAAAATGTTCTTAAATATGATGATGTTGTAAATGAACAAAGACTTATTATTTTTGAACAAAGAATGGATATTATTAAAGCGAACGATGTATCAGAAGAAATTAACTATTTAAGAGAAGAAAAAAATAGGGAAATTTTAGAAAGATATATTCCTGAAAAATCACATATTGATAATTGGGATCTTAAAGGACTTCAAGCAGAAATTGAAAGAATTTATGGTGAATGTTTTGATATTCAAGAATATGTTGACAACAATAATGTATTAGCAAAAGATGTTTTAGACAAGATTAATCAATATACTGCTGAATTATATAAGAAAAAAGAAGAATTATATACAGCCCCTGTAATGAGACAAATTGAAAAAAGAATTTTCTTATTAACTATTGATAAATATTGGAAAGATCATTTATATAATCTTGATAAATTAAGACAAGGTATCAATTTTAGAGCTTATGCTCAAAAGGATCCTTTATTAGAATACAAGAGAGAAGCTTTTGAATTGTTTGAAAAATTGCTATATAACATGAATGAAGAGCTATTAATTAGACTTTTCCATATAGTTATTAATATAGAAACCATAAACACAAACGAACAATTTTTAAAAGAAAAACAGGATGCAAATCAAAATAAATTACAATACAACAGAGCAGAACTTTTAAACACAATGAATAAAAAAACACAAGAAAATAATATTGTAAAACAAGAAACAATGCATAATAAGGTAAATCCAATTGATAGAGATCCTAACGATAAATCAACTTGGGGCAAAGTAAAAAGAAATGACCCTTGTCCTTGTGGTTCTGGCAAAAAATATAAACATTGTTGTGGAAAACTTGAATAATTTATATTTATAAATGTTCTCATATTATTGCAGTATTAATCAACAAATACTGCAATAATAGCATATTATAAATCATATTACAAAAATGAATTTAGTAATTAATATTATATTATTATATTTATAAAATATTTAGTTGTATTTAATAAAAAATATATACAAATAGTTGATTATTAAAATTTAAATATTATAATAAGAATGATTGTAGTGGTAGTTAGCGAAATAAACTCTAGAATTATTTCTGCATAATAACGAGACTTGATCCGAAAAGGGGCCTTAAAACCCCTTTTTGTTGTATATTTTTCAAACATAAATAAATTTCATAATTTTTATTTTTTTATTTATAATATTTCTACAAAAATTTTTAATTATATATTAATAAAATAATTATGGAAATACAAATTTTATTTTTTATTTCTAATTTTTATAGATTGCCAGAACCTTTGATTTTTGCAATGACAATGTAGGAATACTGCCATTGCGAGAAGCAAGGCGACGAAGCAATCCACAAATAACCAGTAGTTCATCCTTTTACAAAAAAAAGAATTCACCATCCTTTGCCCCATTTATAATTGGGAACGACAAAATCCACTTCTCTTTACTTCCCTTCGTAAGGGAGAGCGACAAAATTCTTTTTTCCTTACCTTCATTTATAAAGGTGAAAGCAACAAAATCGCAGGGGGTTGAGAAAATTTAAATTATAAACAAAAATACTAAATTTATACTTCCATAAATTTTTTACTATACTAGAATAAATATTTTTATATTTATTTTCTAAATTCTCAATCAATAAATACTCATTTGACAAACATTAATTTATCAACAAAAATATACAATATTATACTTAATATTTAGATAAATAACATCAAATGTTATCAATAAATATCATTACAAAAATTAATTTATACTAAAAATTATAAAAAAAATCCACCATAACTTAGTTAATGTAATAAAACAAAGCTTTATAACATCCCCACAATATTACAAAAATTATTAATACTTTACAAAGTTGCCACATCACAGAACCACAGCACATTTATTATAACTCACAAACCCCAATTAGACATTTTACAACACAACAAAACAAACATATTACACACCCCACAAACAATATTATCAATACAATCAAATAATTATATCTTTAATATTATATCATTTACCACACAAAACTATAAATTATTATCAATACAAAATACAATTAACTAGCTATATCTTCATATTCAATATTTACCACAAAAGACTATAAATTATTATCAATATACCCAAGAGCCACATCTTCCCCATCTTCAACAGCAACCTCCACCGCCCTTTTCGCCACAGCCAACAAGTCAAGAGACTTTTGCCTGTCAAGAAAGGATTGGTGAAGTTTTGAAGAGATTGTGGATTGGATGGACTAATATATAAGACCACACAAACTTAAATATTTTTTAATTTTTAATATATGTTGTAATAAATTTTTATCATTTAGTATATTTAAAGTTTTTATATTATTTTTGTCATATATTATTAATCTATTATTATATATATCTAAAGATATATGACAATTATTACATTTAATTTTTTGTAAAAAATAATCTGAATTATTAATAATAGTTTCTTTTAAATCTTTAAAAGAAGTAATTAAATTAGCATAAAAAGCATCGTAATAATTAATATTATAAATATATTGAGGGTAAATAGTTTTATTATTTATTTTATCTAAATATATAATATTATTTTTTCTAAAATTTTTTATTTCTTCTGGACTAAAATCTGTTCCAGTATAATTTTCTATTACAAAATTTTTATTAAATATTTCTGGCCAATTATTATCTATAATTTCTAATAATCTTTTATTAACAAAATCATGTTCTAATATATCTAAAAAATATACATTATTATGATCAATATATATAAATAACAATTCCTTTGATCTATTATTATTTTTTATTCCTGATAAAAATTCATCAAAATGTAAATGATATATTGACCATTCTAATAATAATTTATCTGTTTTATTAAATTTTATAAATATATTTTCTATATTTTGACTTAAAAAATGATTTACATTTTCGCATTTTTCTAATTTTGTTTTGATTAGTTGAATTTTATCGCAATATTTTCGATACAATGGATTAGTTAATAATTCTTTTGATAAAAAAACTTGTTTTTTAAATGAAGAATTAATTAAACTATTGCAAAATATACAATATTTACTAAATAAATCTTTAGTATTTAACATTATTATTTCTTTTTCAAAAGTTTTTGGTTTAGAAAAATTATTATAATTAATAATCTTTTCTATTCTTTCTTTTATAATATTTTTTAAATCTTTTAAAAATAATATTTTAATCTCATTCATTTTTATTATTAATTAATTGATATGCTAAACTAGCTAAAACAATATAATGATAAGCTTGATTTTTATCTAAATTTTTAGCTAAATTATGAAAATTTTCATTTCTAAACATTTGTATTGACATATGTAAAAATTTAATACCATCAAAAAAATCTTTTTCAGTTTGTGATTTTGGTTTATGCCCAAAAATTTTTTCAAGATTTTCATCTTTAAAAGCATTATTTGCTTTTTCATCACCAACAATTTCTCTTAATTTTTCCCTATTAATTTTATAAGCTTCTTCAATAGCATGATAATAATCTTCAACTTCTAAATATTTTTCTATGTGATTATAAATATCTTTATCTATCATTATATTAAAACTATTTTTAATATTGTTGTTTTCTTCAATAATATTATTATTTATATTATCTTTTATAACTTCTAATTTATATATTATTTTTTTAACTTGTTTTGATGCATCAAATCCATAAAATGGTTCATTTAATAAATAACTAAAATTCTTATATTGATCAATAAACATTTTAAGATTAGTATACCATTTTGTTGATTTTTCTTCATTTAAAGATATACTTATCCCATTATGATATTTAGTTTTTAATAATTCATTACCATCTTTAATTATTTTATCCAATTTTAAAATTAACTCATTATTACTTTGCATTTTCTATATACTTTAAGTAGTTTTTATATTTTTTAATCATAATGTTTTTTATATAATTTTCCATAAATTCATAGTCAGGTTCACCTTTTGAATTTATTGGAAGAAGAATTTTATTTTTATCAGCATTATGTTGTCTAAATTGTTTGCCATAAGAAAAATTATTTGAATTTTTATTAATACAAGATACTATAAATAATTTACTAAATTTTGAAATTTTATCATTAATAAAAAAATAAATATTATCGTCACCACAACATAAATAATTATGATAAAATCCATGTCCAAACATATCTATAGATATAAAATCAATATAAGTATTCATATTTGTATTAGAAATAAAACTACTAATACCTTGCATATTTTCTGTTGCAGTTAATAATGGAATATTACCAATTTTTCTATTTTCTTTTGTTAATCTTTTTCCATGATAATTTCTAAAAATACTAGAAAGCTCAAACTCTTTCCATTTTTTATTATTAAGATTCATTATCAACCTCATCGTTATTTTCTTCAAATAAATATTTTCTACCTTGCATAATCATTGAAAATTCAAAAGTTAGATAATCGTTTATAGTTTTTTCAAAATCTTCATCTGTAGGTATTTCATCATTAAAATAATAAAAACTATGTAGCCATTCATCGCTATCTTCTATAGTAGTCTTTACACAAAATTTTGTAGTATCTTCAATTCTATCAAACCATACATCTAATAAGTGTTGTTTTTTATCTTTTGCTGATTCTGTTTCAACTAAACCTACATGAGGCTTTACCTTAAAACCATCATTTTCAAAATTTATAAATTTACAAATTTTATCTTTTTGATGTGGCTTGCCTGCTGTAAATACTGCAATACAAGGCATAGTTCCAACCCCATAAAATGTATCTTTATTTAGTGTAATAACACCTTCTAAAGTATGATTTTTTAAAATATTTGCTTTTATATTTTGCTCGTCTTTTGTTTTTCCTGTCATAGAAGATTGTGGAACAATGACTATACATTTAGCACCTTTTACCAATGAATTAAGTAAATGTTCAACAAAAGATATTTCATATAAGTTTGGATTTTTTTTAGAGCCTTGACTATATGGGGGGTTCATAAAACCAATTGTTGCCATTTTTTCTTGTAGTTTTTTTGGATTTTGTAATAAAAAATCTTCATTTATAATATTACTTTTGCCATCACCCCTTAAAATCATATTTGTAGTAGCTATTGCAAACATGTATGGTTGTAATTCAAAACCATGTAATTGTTTTTCTTTTATATTTTCAATAGTATTTTTATCTTTTGCTAATTTAAACATATTATGCATTGCTGCAATTAAAAAACCACCAGTTCCGCAACATGGATCTAAAACAACATCGTCCACTTGAATATTTGCTAAATCACAAAATAATTGAGTTATATGTTTTGGAGTTAAAACTATACCTAATGATTGTGCATTTGACCCACTATAACTCATAAATTCGCCATAAAATCTACCTATATAATCTTCAGAAGACTTAATATATTTTATAGATTTAAAAATATTATCATAAAGAAATTCTGCAAAATATTTTAATGGTGTTTTATTAAGTGTTTTATTTATTTCATTTAGTTTTGTAGTATCTTTTATTATAGAAAATTGAGATAAAATTTTATCTCTTTTTACATCTGGTGAAACTCTAACTCTTTTTAAATTAGATTCTATTGCTTCATAAATTTTTTGCCCATCTGTTTTAAAAGCATCACCAGTTAAATTATTAATAGAAAAATTTCCATTTTTGATTTCATCTAATGCCAATAAAATACCTGAAACAACCAATGGTTTATCTGTATCTGTTAGATTTCCATAATTTCTTAAATCTTCATGTAAATTTTTAGCTTCCTTCAATATTTCTTCTATATCTTTTTCTTCATTTGTATCTTCTTTTAAAATTTCATGAATATAGTATTCTTGTATATTTTTATTATTGAAATTTATAAAAGATTCAACATCTTGTAATTCTCTATAATCTGTTGTATTATCAACAAAAATCGGTGTAATTCTATGTCTTTTTTCATCACCAGAAACACCAAAAGCTATTATTTTTTTATAACTTGTATTTTTTGCTATATGTTGTGCATAATATAATGCACCATTTACAGCATAATTAACAACATCAGAAATATTTTTTGAAATAATACCATCATCTATTTTTATATGTTTAGATAAATCCGCTTTATCTTCAATTATTAGAACAAAATCATTAACAATACCAATATATTCAGGACGACCAGAATATCCTGTTTGTTTTTTTGATGCTGTTTTTAGAGCTTCATTTATTTCTTTTATTTCACTACCTTGTGGTTCTAATTCAATGTTAGCATCTTTTAATAAATTATAAACCCATAAATCTGTTTTTGCTTCCTTCATATCTTTTCTCTATTATTAATATCTTCTATTTCTAATCCCCCACCTTCAACACTGCCAAGAATGCACTTTGTGGAATTTCTACATTGCCGACACTTCGCATTCGTTTTTTACCTTTTTTTTGTTTTTCGAGGAGTTTTTTCTTTCGGGAGATGTCGCCTCCGTAGCATTTTGCAAGGACATCTTTTTTGTAGCCGGAGAGGTCTTCTCGGGCGATGATTTTGCCGTCCATGGAGGCTTGGATGGCGATTTTGAACATTTGTCGTGGTATTTCTTCTTTGAGTTTTTCTACGAGTTGTCGGCCTTTTTTGATGGCTTGTGATTGATGCATGATTAGGGAAAGAGCATCTACATTTTCGCCGTTTACGAGTATGCCAACTTTGACGAGTTTTGATTCTTCGTAGCTGTCAACTTGCCAGTCAAAGCTTGCATAGCCTTTTGTGTATGATTTGAGTTTGTCGTAAAAGTCATAAACAATTTCATTTAGTGGAAGTCTGTAAGTCAATACTGCTCTGTCGCCAATGTATGATAGATTTTTTTGTATGCCCCTTCTGTCGGTGCAAAGTTTTAAGACATCACCTAGATATTCGTCGGGAGTCATAATTGTGGCGGTAATCCAAGGTTCTTCCATCTTTGTAATGTATTGCGGTTCTGGCATATCAGCTGGGTTGTGAATTTCAAGATAGTCTTTGCCTTCTTCAAATTTGAAGCCTTTGGTAGTGTTTGTGTATATTCTATAAATAACCGATGGGGCAGTGGTTATTAAGTCTAAATTGTATTCTCTGTCAAGTCTTTCTTGTATGATTTCAAGGTGTAGTAGCCCTAAAAAGCCACATCTAAAACCAAAGCCGAGGGCAGAAGATGTTTCGGGCTCGTATTCAAAGCTGGCATCGTTTAGGTGAAGTTTTGCAATGCTTTCTTTGAAGTTGTCGTAGTCGCTGGCATCAACAGGATACATTCCACAAAAAACAACTGGCATGTTAGGTTTAAAGCCAGGCAATGGTTGTGTGGTTATGTCGTCAGCATAAACAACTGTATCACCAACTTTGCAATCGCTTAAAGTTTTCATTTGAGCTGTGAAGTAGCCAATTTCGCCAGCTCCTAATTCATCAACTTTAACCTTTTTAGGTGTAAAAATACCAGCTTGATCAACTTGAAATGTGTTTTGGGTAGAGTGCATTTTAATTTTATCACCCCTTTTTAATTTTCCATCAATAACTCTAACAAGAATAACAATTCCAATGTAGCTATCGTACCAGCTGTCAACAATTAAAACTTTAAGTGGAGCATTTATATCACCTTTTGGTGGTGGTAATAAATGTACAATACTTTCAAGAATTTCATGAACACCAATTCCAGTTTTTGCAGAAGCTTCAACAGCACAAGATGTATTAAGCCCAATAATTTCTTCAATTTGCTTTTTTGTTTTTTCAACATCAGCAGAAGGCAAGTCAACTTTATTCAAAACAGGTATGATTTCATGGTTGTTATCAATAGCTTGATAAGCATTAGCAAGAGTTTGTGCCTCAACACCTTGTGTCGCATCCACAACAAGCAAACTTCCTTCACAAGAAGCTAACGACCTGCTAACCTCATAACCAAAATCAACATGTCCCGGAGTATCCATAAGATTCAAAACATAATCATTTCCATCATCCGCCTTATAATTCAACCTAACAGTCTGCGACTTAATCGTAATCCCCTTCTCCTTCTCAAGTTCCATACTATCAAGTATTCTATCTTCCATCTCCCTTTTTTCCACACCGCCACAATACTCAATCAACCTATCAGCAAGTGTTGATTTTCCATGATCTATATGTGCAATAATCGCAAAATTTCTTATTTTGTTTAAATCCGTTGACATACCTTAATTTTTAATATTTAATTAGTCAAAATTTACTTAATTCAATTTAATTTTTCAAGATAAATAAAGAGAAAGTGGGGGGAAAATATTCTATTTTATTATAATAAAATTAAAATGTATTAAATAAAATATTTTATATTTAATATTATTATTTTAAATTATAATATTAGCCTTCAATCAATATTTAGAAGACTTATTATAAAAAATTTTTGTTGGATAGATATCACCAATTATATTTGGTAATTCTGTCGCAATCTTATGAACTTGAAAATCAATATTAGCATCAAAAGGAAACATATTTTCATAATAATTAGATGAAATACATCTCCAATATGAAAAACCTTGGTCAAAAATTAAATTAATAATATCTCCATTTTCTAATTCTATTATTAAAATTCTATTATGTTCTAGATATTTTTTATTTTTTTCTTGAATGCCAAGTTCTATATCTATGGTATTAAATAGTTCTTTTAAAACATTTTTTTTATCATCTGCATTTGGCCATTCATCATAAAATCTGCCGGGTGTATATTTTATATTATCATCACTTCTAGATGTTAATAAAGTAATATTTTTACAAGACCAAATATTTTTATATCTAGCTTTTAATGCTTTTATAAAATTAAAAAATAAACCACATGATAATGGATTTTTTATATATCTATCTTTATATGTTATTTTGACGATATTAGATGTAATTCCATTATCTAGACTATCTGCTAAAATATTTAATAAATTTTGTCCATATAAAACACCTAAGCCGTTGACTTCTAATGAAATATCATACATCTTATCAAAATTATTATTTGTATTTTCTTTCAATTCAATAGTGTTAAAATTAAATTTATCTATTGATAGATATCCGGATAATATAGATGTATTTATATTACTACCCCAATATGAATTAAGTTTTTTTACATCGCAATCAAGAGATCCATAAGCATAATAATTATCACCACTATGAACAATAGTCATTATATTTTTATCTATATTTGTTGGAATTGTTTTTAAAGAAACATTTTTATATTTAGATAATAATGTTAGTATTTCTTTTGTATCATTAGTAATAGTTTCAATATTAAAACAAATTATCGTATTAATACCTTTTGCATTATATCTATTTATTAATCTATATAACGGTGAATTTGAGAAATCGTCATCATCACTTTTTTCTGGAATAATAAGGTATAATTCCTTAATATTTGGAGTATCTTCAATTAAACTTTCAATACTTGCCGATGTAATAATAGTTGTATCTCCAAAAATCTTCATATTATCCGATAATGTATTTTTAGCAATCCATTCATCTGTTAAAAATTCTAGAGCTTTTTGTCTATCTAAATATCTATAATTATATTTTGTATCATTTTGCAATATACATTTATTACAAGATTGTATACAATCACAAGTTAAAATATCCTTAGCATATAAGAGTATTGTGCTAAGATTTTTAATTATATCCTCCGAAGAGCAATAACCCGAAGCATTTTTATCAAAAAGTTCTATTGCAAAACCTTTTTTATTAGAACCAACAAGTTTAATTTCTTTTGCTATACACCCAATTTCATCTACATCAATATTCATATATTTTGCAATACCGCTACGAATAGCCACAGCTAAAGAATATGCTAATGTTTTATCTTTAATTATTTCATTGTGAATATCTGATAAAATAAATTCTAAAACATCCGTCTTCATTTCCACTCCAAGTAGAATATTTTCTACAATTGCATATGGTGAATGTTCACATTTGATTTTATAATTATTATTATTAAGATTACTACTACTTCTCAAACGATCATGAGAATTTTTAAATTTTTTTCTGTTTTTATCATTATTAGCAACAACTCTACCGCATTCTAAACAAAGAATATATCCATTACCTCCACCATTTGAATAATTAATTACACTTCCATTTCTATCACTTTTATATTTTATATATGATAATCCCAGATAATTATTTAAATCATTATGAGCTGTAATCAAAGGTTCGCATAAATTTATAAAATGCTGAATAGAAACATTATTATTAACAGGAGTATTAAAATCAACAGAAAAACCTGCAGGTTGTATATATTTACAAATATTTTTCTTATTAATTTCTTCCCCACATACATCGCAATGAATGTTAAGTAAATTTGTAGATGTGCCACTTGCACCACATTTACTACATCGCCATAAATAACGAATTGATTGTATTTCTTTAACTTCTGCCTCAGAAGCAGGAATATGCCAGTTTAATGTAATACCCGCCGATTTATAAACTAAACCATCTATAACAACATCACTACCTGGTGCATATTCACTTAAAGCTGTACAAATATCTCTTGATGGGAGTTCACGATATTTAAATAAATTATCTTCTCTACTCAAAAGATTGCGACTAATACGATTATTTAAATTCTCTACATTATATCTATTATTTGTATTAAATGTAACAATATTAATTGGAAATCCATATCGTGGTAAAATACCATATTCAATTAATTCTTTTAATAAATATTCTTTAATTAATCTATTTTCTACATTTTTAATAGCAATTAAACTGATTTTATGATCTTTTTCCCTAGCCTTTTGCTCTTGAATTGATTCATACTCATTAAACCATTTATTTTGCATATTTTCGATTAAAAAACTTAACTGCGATACAAAATCGTCAAAATTAATATATTGATAGTGTGTATTTTTAATTAAAGACTTGATAGCTAATTGTACTTTATTATTTGTTCTAATAGAATCTTTGCAAAATTGTTTAAACTGAGTAAGTCTATTTTTTTCTTTAGGCAACATTAACCATTCCATATTTAATTTTGTTGCATCATTTATTTCACTTTTAATTGAATCAAAATAATATGATAATAGCAAAGAATTGACATGACGTTGTAAAATAATAAAACTATATTTATCAACATATGGAGCCTTTATTTCTGATTCAAATGCCCATTTTGGATGAGTAAATACATATTGATCATGTGAATTATCTTTACATAAAGTAAAACTTATAGCTTTTGTTTCTTTTCTTCTACCAGCACGACCAGCTCGTTGCAAATAATTAGCTGGATGAGGTGGTACATTGTTCATTGATGTAATTGTAATACCACCAATATCAATACCCATTTCCATAGTGGTTGAACAATTAAGCACATTAATTTTACCACTTTTAAAATCATCT
The DNA here is from genome assembly GCA_944392135.1 of uncultured Rickettsiales bacterium. GTDB lineage: Bacteria > Pseudomonadota > Alphaproteobacteria > Rickettsiales > UBA1997 > CALXSC01. Next base: position 93,964 of record CALXVQ010000002.1, on the reverse strand, counting down.
TCATATCTTTTTAATGTTTCATTTTGTTGTTGAGCAGAATGTTCTGCTGTTCTAAAATATCTATTACCTAAAATAATTGAGCTAGCCACATTATTCCATAAACCTAATTGTTTTAATTTTTGAATATTTTGATCAGTTTCAAGCCATTTTTGTCGCAATAATATACATTCTTCATAGGATTTTCCTAGCTCATTATTAAAATCATAAATAGGATAATCATATTTTTGACATTTTGGTGTATTTTTACTTGAAGAATATGGTGAATAACCTTTTAATACCACATCTAAGGCTTTATTTGTTATAGGACATATATATATTTGTTTCGGTCTCTTTAAACCCATTTTTTTGATATCAAAGCTATATATTTGATTTGTTGATGCTTCTAATATTTTTGTGGTAGTAGTTAAAGCTTTCCATGCCTCTTTCATAATTTGATTTAATATATCCAAGTCTAAATCATTATTTACATCTAAGTTAAGGGCATAAGATAATAAATTTATAATATTTCTGTTTTTCTTTTTTTTAGCCTTAGGCCAGTCTTCTCGTTTTAATTGATTGCTCTTTTTTTGCATAGCTCCCCATTTATCCCAATTTTCAGGATATGTAACATAGCCATTAGCACGAATATAAAAATCTATTAATATTTTAAGAAAATTTTTCCATTCATCTAAACTAAAATAAGATTTAATAGTTTCTGGTACATTAATAACATTACTAAAATCATAATTTGTTGCTAATAATCCAAGAGTTTCAACATTATTTGCTTTTTTAGGTCGTCTCAATAATTCTCTAGCAAATAATATTTCTACTAAATTATTTTTACCTTCATCTCTACCAAAAATATAATCTTTATCAAGATAATAATTATATATCCATTTCAAATCGTTATTGTTAAATTCGCTTAAAATTTGTTTTATAATATCACTTTGTTTAATAATAGAATTTTGTTGTTTCTCTCTTTGCTCCTTAATTATATCAAGTATAATATGAGATTTTGTTTGTTCATATAATTTTTGTAATTTAAAAAGCTTGTTAACATCATTTTCTTCACTTTTGATATTATTTTGTTCTAATAATGCAATTACATGTAATAATATACTTCTAAAAGTATTCTTTTCTGAATTTTGTTGCAGTTGAGTAGCTAAACGAGCAGTACCTTGCCGACTATCTGTAAAACAAATCATCTTTTGTCCTTTGTGTGGCTTTTCTTCTGGTTTATCTTCTGGCTCTGCATAATTTAAAAGTGTCGGTAAAATATAACTTAAAGTAAATGGTGCTCCTTGTATTGGTAAGAATGATTTAAATTGCTCAACTTCGGGAGAATTACAACAATGTATATCTTCATAATTTTCAAAAACATTTATTTTTACTCCATTTTTATTGTCAAAAGATAATAAATTGTCAGATATATCTAAATAAATTGATGATGAATTATCTTCAGAATTAAAAATTATTGCTCTTTGTTTGTCTTCTTCCATGATATCATTTTCATCACCATCTAATAAAAATTCATCTATATCTTGAAACATAGTTGGATATAAGTATCTTTTTCCTGTATTATAATTTTCAGCTATTTTAGCCTCTAAAAATGGTGTTCCGCAATTAGAACAGGCTTTTACTCTAAAAACAGGAGCTCCACAATCACAAGTATATCGTTCTTTTAAATATATTTTTCCATATTTCCAATCCTTGATGTTATCTTTGCATTTACAATCTTTATCACAACATGCCCAAATACCTGGAAAAGTTTTATGAAATAAATGTAATCTTAAAGGTAAAAAAGCTGTTTCATTTTGTGGTGTAGTAGATAATAAATCTAACCATTGAGCGGCTTCTTCTTTAGAAATATTAAATTTATTACATATTTCTGATAAAGTTCTTGCAATAGAATATGTACCATCATTAGAAATAAAAAAAGATCTTAATTCACAAGCAAATTTATTATTTTTTAATTCTTTAATAAGTATATCAGGATCTATTATCGTTTGTAATTCTGATAAGGTTTTATTTGTATTACAAGATATAATATTTAAAATTTCCTTTTGACCAAAAACTACATCTATATTATTTTCTTGAATACCAGAAATACTTGATAAAAATTGTTTTAATTGTAATTCAGCATTTTTACTACCAATTGTTGCTGATGTTGCAATAAATTTTACATTTTGTGTTTCTACTTCAAATGAATTTATAACTCTTTTTAAAAGTAAAGACAATTCAGCTGCTTGCGAACCGATATATGTATGTGCTTCATCTAAAACAATATATTTTAGCATTCCCTTTGATTTGTCTATAATTTGTTTATCATTCGCACGAATAAGCATATATTCTAACATTGTAGTATTTGTTATTAAAAGTGGAGGTGGTGATGAATGAAGATTTTGTCTATCAAGAATTTCTTCTGGTGAGTTGTTTTGTTCATGAACTGGAATATTGTTTGGTAATAAACCGTTATAAAGACAAAAACGAACTTTGCCATTATATGGCTTTGTCCATTCAGAAAAACGTTCTTTTTGATTTTGAATTAAAGCATTAAGTGGATATATAAATAATGCTTGCACCCCCTCTAATGGCATTGATTTTATTTTTGATTGTTTAACTAAATCTGATATTATAGGAATCATAAAACATTCAGTTTTTCCAGAACCTGTACCACTTGAAACAACTAATGAATTATTAGTATTTAACAATATTTGCCAAGATTGTAGTTGGTGAACATATGGGTTCATTTTTTTAGAAAAATTATATTTATTTGCTTTATTTAAAACATTTACAAAAGATTTATCTAAAAGTGTATGCGATAATTCTTCAAAAGTAGTATTTGATGATTTATAACTAAACATAGGTTCAAATACTGGATCTGCTAAAAATTGTTCATCTTCAATTGAAAATTTATTTCTTAAAAAATCTATTAAATTTTGAGGTAATAGTGATAAAGTATTTATAATAGCATCTTTTGATTGCTCTGGTAATATTTTTAAAATTTCACTATAACTGTTTCTTTTCATATTATACCTTAGAATTATTATATTTTAATATTATAGACATTGCTATTTTATACACTTCAATGAAATAATTTTGATTAAAATTCATAAAATCTTTAATTGAAAATTTAATTATATTATCAATATCTGGATTATTGTAATTATTTGTTTGATAAAAAGCGTAAAATGCACATATTTGTGGAAAATTTACTACATCTGTAATAAAAGATGTAAAAGTATTTAATTTAAATAAATAATTTTCAATTTCTAACAATTCCTTTGAAAAGTTTATCTGTAAATTATTATATATTGAGTCAAATGGCAAACAAATCCAATTATCTTCATTTAATGAATTTTGTGCCTGTAATTGTTGCATCCAAGACAATTCTATAACTTCCCCATTCTCATCAAATGTTTGTTTTGTAAAAATTTCTGCATTTAATTCTTTGATATTTTTATTATTTGTATTTGAAATATGTGGAATAATTTCTTTCATATCAAGAATATTTGAAAAATCAGGAAATAAATCCCACAAAGAGTAATAGATAGCTAATTCAATTTCAGGAAATAATGTATATAAAGTATAAAATTGTTCTTGATAATTGTTGTTTCAGAAAATTATATATTTCTGGCTTATCTGCAAAAATTTCCGTAATATAACTTAAATATTCTTTTATAATTTTTTTCCATAATGAAAATGATATAGTTGCTGGAATAGATATTAATTCTTCTTTAATTTTTTTAATCATAGATTTTTTTGATGAAGAATACACTATTAATCTGCATAACATTTCTTCATTAGAACAGATTATTTGCCAAAATTTTAACGATGTTAACGAGATATCATAATTGATAAAAATTTCCTCAAGAATATCAATATCATTCCATATTGTTGATGAAAAATTTGACATATTTTTGTAAAAAATGTCTGTAATAATATCTTTAGCTATTTTATAAGATGCATTATTTGCAGAAAGAACTAATTTATAAGATTCTGGTAATTTTGAATAACTTTCTTCGCTATATAAAATTAATGGTTTAATATTTATTTGTGATTCTTTATTTGAGATTAAAATATAACAATTATTTTCTATATCAAGTTGTTCAGTACCCCAATAAATAGTCTTATTTTCTTCATCAATATTAGGTTTAATGGTTATATGTTGGCAATCAGCATCTATTAAATTAATTGCAGTTATTGTAATTAATTTATCTATATTACTACAAATACATGAATTATTTTCTGAAAAATAAATTAGATTATCTTTTATTAATAGTTGAGCATCATATCTTAAAATATTAATAAAACCTAAATTTTTATTATTTGATATAATAGAAATTTTGATGCTATCATCTTCATTTTTAGAATATCCAAACAAATTTTTTATATTATCTTCAAAATCTACTAATTTTATTTCTGTTATTTTATCATTTGTATAAATATGGCGAGTTATAGATAAATGTTTATCCATATCGTTGTCTATATTATCTTTTTGACATAATTCTAACAATAATTGATACTTTGATGATAATTTTATATTATCAAAAATTCTTATTCTTTTTCCTATTAAGTGAAAAAGAGAAATACTAGTATAATTTATATTTTTTTGATATTCATCAAAAAAATTAACTCCAATTGATGGAAATGGTAAATATATTAAAGATGAATTATTATGCCAATATATTTTAAAACATATTTTATCTTGGTTAAAATTTGTTTTTTCAAAATAAAACTCATTATTATTGTAAACTGTATATTTTATAGAATCTAGAATTAATGGTTCAATTTTTATATTATTTATATTATTTATTTTAATAATACTTAAATCATTTTTTGATACACTAAAATTAAAACTGGTATCATTTGGAAAAATGGTTGAATGAAATGTTTTTGCAAAACCTCCATGAGTACATTTTATATCTACATTACCAAAAAATGTATAAATATCAGTAATAGGAATTAATGTGTCTTGATAGTAATATTGTATATATTTTGATGGAACGATATTTTTTTGTCCTTCTTCATCATAATATACAATTTTTGGAATTCCACGATAGGCAATAAAAGGAATAGTTGTATATGGAATAATATCACCATCAATGCAATACTTATTATTTGATGAGTTTGGTGAATTTAAATACACAAAAAAATCATTATATTCAATATCTTTTTGACACTTTATTAACTTTAATTCAATATCATTTACTAATATATTATCTATATATTCACCAAAAATACCATAATCTTGTATTTTATCATTATATGCTATAAAACATTCATTTTCTTTTAAATATGTATTTCCATTACCTTTTAATATTAATCTCTCATTTTTATCTTTAATAAATACTAATGGCTTGTTAATATCTATAGATGACAATAGTGTGAGATAATTTGATTGTATTTTATTGTCAGCGCTTGATAAATATAAAATAATAGAATTAATTACATTTAATTTATTATTTATATATCGTATCCTATATTGTTGTTTTGAACCTAATATTAAATTAACAACAGCAACAGTTGTATTATCATTATCTAAATTATTTATATAAAATGTTTGTGGTAAAATATTAATATCTTTTATGCCAAAAAATTTAGAAAAATAATTAGCTTTAATATTATTTGGAAATATAAAAGAAAATTTTAACTCATTAGAATCATCAAAGTCTATAATTCTTTCAACTATTGGGACTTTTCCATTTACTCGTTCAGCTGTTGAATGAGTAGCTATTTCAACAAAGCCATTCAACATTTTTTCAATCGATGCATCTTCCATTAAAAGCGGAAATTGTAATTTCCAATTAGGACATTTTTGATTCAAAGTTTGAATTGGGTTTTGATCATCTTGAAGCTGATAATCTACTTTAAGTTTAATAATTGTTAATACTATATGTGTAAGTAATTCGTAAATTTCTTCTTTTCTAATGGGTTCTGGTAGTATATTTTGTAAAGATTTTATATAAGATAATAATTCATATTCGTTTGATATATTTTCTGTGGCAAATTTTATACTGCTATGTAAAATTTTTATAAGCGGTGTATTTTTATTAGCATTTTGAATGAATTTAGATGGAATACCACCATTTGCCACAATAGCTCCTAAATATTTTTTGCCCGATCTTGATGTGATACGATATCTCCAATATTGTAATGCACTAATAATTGCATTACTTCTTATTCCAATTTGATTATTTTTCAACTCTTGATTTGTAATGGAAGAAAAAATTGGTTCCCATGCCCACGAACCACCTTTATATTCTCGCCTCCACCATTCAGAAGCATAAAGAACAAAACAACGAGCAAAATAATCATTTTTTAATAAAATTGTAAGAGAATAATTTTGACAGCAAAGTTTTAATCTATTTTGTAAATCATTATACTCCATCCTATTCATTTGATATGCATATAACATCATACCATTTGGATACAATAATTCTCTTTTTTGTAAAAATATTTTTAAAAAATCACTCAATATTTCCAATATGTTTCCTTATATTTAAGATTATTATAATATTTTATAAATAATAGCATATTTTAGTATAATTTTTATATACTAATGTATGCTTTATAATTCTAGAAAATAATTTTTATTTTTCAACTATATTGTTATATAATTGTCATAATATATACAGTAAAGTGTAATACTAATATACAAAGTTATCAATATTAATTTTAATTTCTTATAGATTGCCACAAAATTTTGTTTGACTACCATAATACCCCATCCCGAAATTGCCACGAGTTGCAAGCAACTCTCGCAATGACGAGTTTGTGTATACTGTCATTGCGAGTGAAGCAAAGCAATCTATACCCCCCCCCTTTCGTCATTGCGAGTGAAGCGAAGCAATCCATAAATTACTGATATTTTATTTATTCACAGAAAAAATAAAAAAAATTCACCAATAGAATAATTATATAATTATAATAATTAATACAAAAACAAAAAAGAAAAAGAATTCACTATTTTTTATCAAGTCAAAGAATTGATTTCAAATGAAATATTAATTTTCAATTTTCAATTTTCAATTTCTTATGCTTCGTTCGTTTCGCACTTCGCCGACCAACAAGTTAGCGATTGTAAGCAAGCTTCCATCGCTTCGGCTTTGTGCTTGAACACCGCGATAATCGCGGGTTCTGCATCCCTTCCATATTATTTTGTTGTAAATTCAGTGGCGGTGCGAAGGACACAGTCATTTCTAAATCTATCGTATTATTAAATAACTTCAATATAGTTAGTAAAAAAACTTCTATATTGATGTGTTTTATAAATGATTTCTTTTTGGAAATAATTAAATTATCAATAATTATTTATTTTCTAATATTTTATTTATATTTTTTCAGTATACTTTTTATTGAATTTTAAAATTTTTACTAAACTCATGGTAAAAGTTAGGTAACACTTTTTGATCTTATCTTTATTAAAATAGTAAGCTAATAATTTTTTACTATAATGAGAGATTTAAAAGATGTTCGTGTTGATCAAGATAATGATATTTTAAATATACTTGATGGCAATGATAAAATTATAAATATTATTTCTTTGGGCGTAATTCGTCTGTATTATAAAAATAGTGAGAACTATTATAATAACTATTGTAATAACAATCATGCTTGCAATTGTAATTATGGCAAAATCAATGCTAGTAATAACAATAATCGTCTTAATAATAGTTCCAACAATATTGCAAGCAATTCAAGGTATCTTTTTGATAAATGACTGGAATTATAGTATTTGTTAGTTTAATACTGGAATGATTTATTTTTATAAATTTTATAAACTTTTAAACTTTATAAACTTTATAAATTTTATAATTTTTAAATTTTTATATTTTACGTTTTTTGTTTTTATTTTTATTTTAAAATATAGGATTTTATATGTTTGCTAATGATGATTTAAATTTAATTTATAACAGTAGTTCTTGTAACTCTGCTAGTAACAAGAATTATAATAATAGTAATTATAACAATGATAATACAAATATTTCCTTTCAAACTCAAAATATAAGAAGACAATTATTTAACCTAAATAATCTTACTTTGAATGAGCTAAAATTAAAGTGGTTTGAATTATATAAAACTGCTCCAAATATTTTAAGTAGAAATTATTTAATAAAAGGTATTGCCTATAAGATTCAATCTCTCGCCTGTATGAGTGATGTTTCTGATTATGAATTGCAAACATCACTTAAAATAGCAAAAGATAAATTAATTTCAAAATCTAGCTATGGCTATAAACAATTTGATAATGGCATTATAGGTAAAGCTAAAAATGTTAATCTACTGCCACCTGCTGGTTCTGTGATTAGAACTTGCTATAAGGGTCAGGATTATATTGTAAAGGTAGTTTCTTGCAATACGGATAATAATATTAATTCCACAAATTCTACAATGTTTGAATATGACGGTAATCTCTATAAAAGCTTATCTGCTGTTGCATTTAAAATAACAGGTGTTCGCTGGAATGGTTATGTATTCTTTAAACTTAAAAAGACTTTGAAGCAATAATTTAATTTAATATATATTTTGAGTAATTTTAATAACTTTAATTATGGAGCATCTTATGAATAAAATTATAAATAATAACAATAATAACAATAAGAATAACAAGAATATTTTAAATAAAACTAGTTTATCTGATTTTATCATGGAAAACAATTTTCCATTGCAAAAAATTAGATGCGCCATATATACAAGAAAGTCCTGTGAAGATGGACTAGATCTTGAATATAATTCCCTTGAAAATCAATACGATGCATGTGCTAGCTTTGTGAAAAATCATGAATCTGATGGTTGGTTTGTTATAAATAAAAGATATGATGATGGCGGTTTCTCCGGTGGTAATCTTGACAGACCAGCTCTTAAAGAATTATTGAATGATGTTAATTTAGGACTTATTGACAAAATCATTATTTATAAATTAGATAGAATAAGCCGTTCCAATATGGACTATTATAAACTTGCAGATATACTTCAGAGAAAAAATGTTGATATTGAAATTGCAACCCAACAATTTGACAAAAGCACTTCTATTGGCAGATTCTCGTTTGGCATGATGCTAAACTTCGCCCAACTTGAGAGAGAAATGACAAGCGATCGTATAAAGGAAAAAATTAGAAAGCAGCAAAGTCTTGGCATGTGGACTGGTGGTATAACTCCGATTGGCTATGATGTTGTTGATAAAAAATTAATTATAAATGAATATGAATCTAATATTGTCAAGACTATATTCAATACATATTATAAAACAAAATCAATTAATTCTGTTCTTGACGTTCTAAATAAGAATAATTTTAAGACAAAATTATTTATTTCAAAAAGTAGTAATTTTACAAGAGGTGGAACTAATTTTAATCGTGGCAGCATCTATAAAATACTTAACAATAAAATTTATATTGGCAAAATTGAGAATAAAGTTATCAATAAGGTCTTTGACGGACTGCATGAAGCTATAATTGATGAAGACTTATTTAATCAAGTTCAAGAAATATTAAAGGAAAGTATAAATACAAAGATGTATGATGTCGTTGATAATAATGGCAATATTAATAATACTGCCAACAATACCAATAATAATTCAACTAAATCTATAAAAAAATATCTTCCCAAGAAAAATAGTAAAATGCCTTATCTATTAAAAGGCATGATGAGATGTGAGTGCTGCGATTCAATTCTAACGCCAGTATTTACTACCAAGAAAAAAAACGGCATCTCGTATAGGTATTATAAACCCAATAAAGCAATAAAGCATTCTACATCATGCAGAATTGGAAATATTCCTGCTGAACAGATTGAGAATATAGTTTTAAATCAAATCTATAATGTTCTATCTTCTCCAAGTATTATCAATGGTGTTGCTGAAACAATAAACGAATTAAAATTGAATGAATCAAAATTATACGAATCAAGATCGGATGAATTAAACAATACAAATAATGGTTGCTGTAATAATGATAATTCGTCAATAGAAAACTTTACAGAGTTAGAAATAACAAAATATTTAAAGAATATTCAAGTTGTATGGAATGAACTTTTTCCAAAGGAACAAATGCAAATTGTCAGAGCTATAATTAAAGAAATCATCATTTCTGAATTCAATGTTAAAATTATATTTAATAATCAAAATATCACTGACCTATTAATTGATGCTGGTATGATTGATATTTCAAAATTAAATAGCAATAGTATCAATAGTAATGATATTAATAACAACAATAATATTAATGGATTTGAAGATGTTTTAAATGTTGAATTAAATAATAATAAAAATAATAAAATTAACAACAAAAATAAAATCAGCAATTACTCTCATGAGGTTAATATACCTGTTGATTTTAGATATAAAGCTGGTAGATCTTTTATAACTACTCCAGCAGGCAAAGACATTTCAATTATAGAAGCTGGCACTAAAAGAATTTCAAACTACAATCAAAATGATTTAGCTGTAATTAGTGCAATAATAAAGGCAGAGGCTTGGAAAAATGAAAATGAAACTAAATATATAAATATTTCCTATATTTCAAAAAGAGAGAATAAAACCATAACCTATATTACAAGAATTTTAAATCTATCATTCCTTGCACCAGATATTAAAAAAGCTATATTATCGGGACAGGCAGGACTTGGAATTACATTGTTGGATTTGTATAAATGTGCAAATGAAGTAAATTGGAGTGAACAAAGGAGAATGTTAAATATATAAATTAATTTTAATTTTTAATTAATGTTAGTCTTCCAATCTTTTTAATTAATCTTTAATTTTTAATTCTTAATTTCTGTAATTTTCAATTTTTCATTTTCATCTTCGCTTCGCTCAGCTGACACTTCGCCGACCAACAGGTTAACAAACCGAAGCAAGCTTCGTTTGTTTCGGCTTCGTGCTTCAATTTTCAAAACCTTCCCCCAATCCTCCAATACACACTATGTCCTTCTTTTTTTATGCCATCTCTTGATTGTAGATAGTTAGGTGCATGTAGCGCCTTTGCGTAGGTTAAGGACCAGTTTAGGTATTGTCCGTAGTAGTTTAATGCAATGCCTGCGCCTGCCATGTATCCGCTTTGGGAGTTGTAGATTGTGTCGCTATCATCACTGTATTTGTCTTGTACATAGCCGTAGTCGTAGAATATGGAGATGTATGCTTTGCTTAGAAAGTCGTTTAGGAATAGTCTTAAATTTTTACCTTTTATGCTTATATTTGTATTGCTTCCATAGCTCATAATTTTTGAATTCAGTATAAATTTTGGGAATAGCTGTTGTAGATTTATTGATAGATCGTTTCTTATGTAGTAGCCATTGTCTCCGCTTATGGTTCCTTCTCTAAATCCTCTGACTGTGTATTCTCCACCGATACTGAATTGATCTGTTCCGTATAGTGTGTCCCAAGAGTATTGGCTGTCAAATGTTAGGGTGTAGTTGAGATTGATTTTGTTTCTGACTTTGAGTAGGACTAGTTGGGTTGTTGGTTCTTTGTTGCTTTCTTTGTTTTTTATTCTTTGATTCTCTGCCGAAGGCTTATTTTTAATTTTTTTATTTAACTTTTCATTTTTAATTTTTAATTTTACATTTTTAATTTCTCTTTCCACCATTATTGGTTGGTTTGTATTTGGATCTATTACCTGTGTCTTTGTAAACAATGGTAGATTTATTCTTGTGTTGTAATATACATATAGTTTAACCATATCATATTGTAGTTTTGGTTCTGTTCTTAGCATTAGGTTATGGCTATCATCTTTTTTTGAATTAAACCAGTCTAGCCCTTTTTGATATGATGGCTTTATAATTATTGTTCCTAGTTTTGTGTATATAATGTTGTTTAGGTATAGACTGATATTTGATGATTTTCTACTTCCTGTAATACTCTTTAAATTTCTAATATAGCTTTCTGTATCTCTTACTGTTAGATTTGTTCCGGCATTTATTTTAAATAGTTGTCTTCTAAATAATACTCTGTCTATATTATACATTTGTGTTAATGTATTTCCGCTTGTATGGAAGCTTGTATAGTATCCGTTAATGGTAGTGAGATATTTTGAATAGCTTATACTTGTATTGAATGTCCAATAGCCCAATGGAAATGATAGATTGCTGTAAAATGATTTATTGTATCTTTTATTATTCTCTGTATCTGTATCCTGTGTATATTTCAAATATATGTTATCATCTATACCTATTAGATTGTCTACACTTAAATTTATATTAGCAAGATTTTCTCCTGTGCTTTTATTGCCGCTGTTATCAAGTCCTATACTGAAAGATATGGGGGAAGATTTTTGATTGTTGATTATTATGTCTGATGCCGATATTAGATCATCGCTAATTTTGGAAGAGGTTTTGGATTTGTTGGGTTTGGCTTTGGTTAAGGTGGATTTGTTGGATTTAGCTTTGTTTGATTTATTTTTGTCTCTTTGATTCTCTGCCGAAGGCTCATTCTTAATTCCTAATTCTTCATTTTTAATTTCTTGTACTGCTCTTATATCAAGTGTGGCATTATTACTCTGTAATCTATTCAACTGATCAAGTCCCTGTTCAAAATCTCTTAAATTAAACTCTTTGCCTTTAAGAAATGGAAATGCGAAGAAGGTTTGAGATTTTAGACGAAATGATTTGTATTTATCAAGAAAGGAAGTTTTATCTTCCTTTGGTTTGTTCTGTTCTTTGTTTATTGTATTGTGTTCTTTATTTGTTTTATCTTTGTTTTTATCTTTATCTTTTTTATTTTCTGTATTCTTGCTTTCTTTTTTACTTTCTTCTTTTTTATTCAATTTCTTGTTGCTCTTCTTTTCTGGATATATATTATTCAATATAATATCATTAACCTTTCCTTCATCAATCACAAATATAAATATATTTTCTGATTTAAGTTTACCTATATCAAAATATATCCTAGTTGTAGCATAGCCATCATCAATATATATCTTCATTAAAGAATTAGTTATATCATCTATATTCTTTTTATTGATACATCTATCTATATATTTATTTAATACTTTTCTCTGTAAATATTTTGTTGAATATATAGTATTTCCGATTAATTCTATTCTATTGAATTTAATACAACTTGAAGCAGATGAAGAACCACCAGCCTCATTACCATTAGCACCACCACCAACTCCATCATTTCCATCAATACTTTCAATACCATCACTTCCAACCCTAGTTCTTCTTATATTTTCAATATCATCTATCTGCAATCTATTCTGTTCTTGTTGTCTTCTCTGCTCCTGCTGCTGTTGAAGGATTAGCTGCTGGTTGAGGAGTTGCTGCTCTTGGGGGGTGATGGCATAGGCGGGCGAGGTGGTTGATAAAACAATAACAAAAAGTGTGAGTATTACTATAAATATTTGCAATAGTGTTTGATGTTTTGCAATTGTATGTGTTTTAGTGTTTTTGAAATTTATGCTTTGCATTTTATATAAAATCATTTTTATTATACTATTTTTTAAAAATAAATATATTATATATTTTTCACTAGTTAATGTTTTATTTATTATATATGAATATATCTATCTAAATATATTTCCATAAACTATATTATGCCATAAAATAATAATTTTACTAATATTTTGACAACTTTAAAGCTCCAAAAATCAATAACTAACTACATTAATCATAAATATATTCAACAAAATTATTTAATTCTGCGCATCCATTGCTATCACATCCATATTCAATTAAAGCTGTTTCGTCATTTTTTAAATCTATACAAAAAGAGCCATTGTTTGAAGAAACAATAAATTCGCATTCACTTGGTAGCTGTTTTAAACATTCAATGCCATCATTTCCAGTTTTATTGCAATCTTTTATATCTAGGTCGCCACATTTAAAAAATTCTGCATCTCTAATATTTATTTTTTGTCCATCTTTGTATGTAATATATGATTCTTCATAAGTTAAATTATCATACAAATTAATATCTTTATTTTTTGGCATTCTCTTTAAATATATCCCAGTAATATAATTTTGATTAAAATTTATTAGATTACAAGCTGTTAGTTTATTATTATCTTTATGTGCAAAATTTTCATATACCATATACTTTGTATTTTTAAAATTATCAGCTTGATTTTTAACTTCTTGGTATTTTGTTTCATCAACATAAAAAGTTCTCATATATCCAATAATTTCTCTTTGAATTTTTGAATTTTTTTCAACTTTTTCTAATTTTTCCCATTCAAAACAATAGCCAATAACACAATAAAAAAAAGTAAATATTGTGACAATATATAATTTCATTTTAATCATTTTTTTAACTCCCTTTGTTGATTTGGAAATAATACACCTTGAATATCTTTTTTATCAAGTCTATCGTTTGCATTCTGTTGTTCCACATGTGTATGCTGGGCAGTATCTTTTCCGTAAACTCTTATAAATTCAGAATTAGAAGTTCCTTTGCCAATTACTCCACCTTTTTCCACATCTGTACCATTTTTCTTTATTTTTATATTAGATTTCTTATCAACATATAGCATTAGTATTCTTATATCATCATTAGCTACAGCTAATGAGTTTAATGCTTTAGTTTTATCTTTACTACTCGTAGTATAATATAATTTTCCATCCATAGGTGCTATGACATAATCCCCTTCATTCAATAGAATATCAGTTCCTTGATGCGTATGACCAGGTCTCAAAGAACCTTTTTCGCCACATCCCGGAGTCCTACAAGTTCCATTCTCTTTTGTTCTAACTTCTTGACCAACTGCTGGATTTATAATAGTTCTACTTTCATCAATCTTTATATCAAAAGCCCCCATTGTTTTTTGTGTTGGATAGGAAATACCACTTGAATTGTCGGCTATGGTTTTCCATATGTCATTTGTATATAAATAATTCAAACTAAAATCGTCTGCTCCATTGGATAATGCTTCGTTTGTTTTACTTCTAGTACCGTCCTTGTCAAGAAATTTATTCCAACTATAATAATAAGTTCCATCTGGTGTTTTTAAACCAAGTAAATATTGAGTTTCAAGGCTATTTAGATCTTTAGTGTTTTCTGTAATTGATTTATTTGAATCCATAAGTAACAGTCTTAATAAATCCATCTGCACTTCATTAGTTTTCATTTGATCTTCAAATGCTTCTTTTTTATCATCTGCAATATTCAAATTAAAGCCTTCAGCATATGTTATTTGATTTTCATAATTTAAAGTACCATCTTCATTTTTTCTGTATGCATTATAATCGCCATCATTTATAAATTCAGCTTTTCCATTTTTATCAAAGTGTGTGCTATATAACTTATCTTCACTTTTTACATTGTTTGCAAGTATTGTATTTTGATTCAACAGCTGGTTTGTATTAGTATTATACTTCTCATTCCAGTTTGATTGCATTTGACCATTCAATCCACCATTATTTGAATTTGATGTATTAGAACTAGCTATTCCCTTTCCACCTGTTAGAAATGCCATTGCATTGTAATAACCTACTTCTCTGTTTGCCATATTTTTTGCGACTGCTTCGCTTTCTATTGTGTTATGTATCCTTTCTTCTGCATCAACTGACATATTGACATAATATTATTTTACTCTTCAAAAAAATCCAGATCATATTCTGTAAAGTTTGTCATTCTTTCACAACCTTTATTGGTGCATTCCCATTGAAACACTTGATAATCCTGTTTGACTTTCTCGTCCCAACAAGTCGTTCCTATTAATTTTTTACAATTAGAAGGTGGCGGAGAAATACAAGTAGATCCTATTAAAATTTTACAACTATCTGGTAGTTGTTTATAGCCATCTTTGCCTTTTAAATCTATTGAACCGCAATCACCCATCCAAGCTTCAATTCTAAATTTTTTACCATTGCTTAACTCAATATAGTATTCTGGATTTACAATCTTTATCAATACAATCTTTTCTGGATCAAAATCATAACCTTCACATTTTTTACCTTGTCTCATATCATCCAGATAATCTGCATATTTTGCAAATTCTTTTTCTTTAGCAATATCATTAGTTTTATTATTGTCTTGTTCTTTTTCTATTTTATCCTGCATCGGTAATGTTTGTTTATTAAATTCTTTATTAGCAAAAGCTATTTTATTTATAAATATCAAGCTTAAAATAGTCAAAATTAAAATAATGTATTTTTTCATAAATTATTTAATTATTTATTATCTCACACTTATCGCCAATACATTTTATTGTTCTACAACCACTAGAAGTACATTCAAAAGATTTAAATTTCATTTTATCTTGTTCAGTATTTTGATATTTAAATAATTCATCAATAGCGTTATTTATAAATTCTTGTTGTTTTATTAATACATAAGAAATAAGTGTTGATTTTTTTCCATAAACAGTATATGATGAAACCATATCATCTGTAGCAATATTATATATGCGAATGTCAATATAACTTTCTTTAAATCTTTCAAGTGTTCCAATTTCGTATGTCAATAAATAATCGCAATTTTCAAAATTATTATCAATTTCTCGTTTTTTTATACTATTTTCTATATCATCCTTTTCTGCTTTACTATTTGTAAAATTAAAAACTTCTTCTTTTATTTTTAAACCTTTATTTTTTAAAATATCTATTAACTGCTGATTCGCTTTTTCCATATCATAGCCTTTAATTTTAAAATCCTTCTCATTTCTACCATTATAATATAAACAATATCTATCATTTGTATTTAACTTTCTAGATTGTTTGCCTTCCCATTCAAAATTATAATCTTTGACAAAATATCCAGCAAAAAATTCGTGCTTAAAATCTCTATAAGTACAAGACGAAATTATAAAGACAACTAATAAAAAACCAAAGATTTTTAAAATAATATATTTTTTCATATTTTTCATACTTTTCCCATTTCATTATTTATAACTACCAATATTATGTTCCTTCATATTTGTCGCACCATAATAAAGACCAATAAAAATATCTAATGGTGTTCTTGGAGCTGTTAAATACCTTACTGGGTCTTTTTCATTATGTGAATATGTAATATTTGAATGTAAAACATCTCCCTTTTTACCAAGTCCACCATCATCGGCTGCAACATAGGTTTTTCTATCTAAAACTTGTGAAGCTGTATTATCCCAAGTTCTATTATAAACAGCAGGACCTTTTGCATTTAAACTTTGAGTATCATTTAATTTTATATCATTTTTAGCTAATATGTTCATAGCTCCAGTTCCATTAATTGTTCCTTGACTATGGAAATTATTGCTTGAATATTGCATATCTTTTCTTTCGGTTAAATCATTTGCTATAATTCTATTCATAGAACCCAATTGAGCAGTCAAGCCATTCCAATTCAATAACTTTCCAAGTGTTGATTCCATTAAATCGCCAATAAATCCACTTGTTGGATTATAGCGAACTACTGAATCTTGATTGTTAGATAAATATTCTTTTACATCCTTATTAACTGTATTCATTATACCATTTGTATAATAATTTTTACCATCTTTTATATTATTTGTTTCTTTATAACCACCATCTTTATCGTATAGATAAGCCTTACTATCATTTTCAACAAAATAATCAAAGAATCCTTCAACAGCACTAAATGGCTGTGATGCTACAATACCAATTTTTCCACCTTTTTCTAAATTTTCTCTTCCAAATTCTGCGATTTCTTCTGCTTCAGACATTGCACCAACTAATGCTCCTGCTGTATTTGTTCCAAAGTTTCTCACATCACTATATATACTCTGATAACCATTAGTAGTTATTGGATTGCCATTCGCATCTGTTTTTACTATTGCTTTTCCGTCTTTATCTCTTATTATTTTGCCATTTTCATCTCTTTCATAGACATTTTGCTCTATGAAGCCAAATAATAGTCTATTGTCTATTGTTACACTTCCATCCAATGCACCTGTAATCATATCTTTTGTAATCTCTTGGCTGTCTGTCACATTCCTGTTAAGTCCAGCAAGCATACTACTGTCTTCCGGTTGAGTTTGTCCGCCTATTGTAATGTTTCCATTGCCTATTGTAGATTTTGTAATCTGTTCTTTTTCTTCTCCTGTATCTTTCATTGTTATAGTGGTGCTTCCCATAGGTGCTATGTTTGCTTTGCCTTTGTCTGGATCTGTTCCTATT
The DNA here is from genome assembly GCA_944392135.1 of uncultured Rickettsiales bacterium. Lineage (GTDB taxonomy): Bacteria > Pseudomonadota > Alphaproteobacteria > Rickettsiales > UBA1997 > CALXSC01. Next base: position 75,928 of record CALXVQ010000002.1, on the reverse strand, counting down.
GTGGTATTGAAGCCAGATCCTTTTGTTTCTGTGTAGTAGGTGTCTTTTATATCTTGATAGGTTAGTGTGTTTGTCTCTAAATTTAAATTATCAGAGTTTGAAGCTATTAAAGCACCTTTTATGTTTGTGTTTCCTTCTGCTATATTGTTTCCATTATCATCAGTTTTTGTGCCTACTTTTATATCTACTTTGTTATCTGCTATAATGCTTGTTTGATTGTTTACCCAACTACTATCTGTATAACTTTTTTCTGTATTATAGCCTCCGCTTATACTGCTGCTTCCTATTCCTATATTTGCATTGTTTGAGTTTGATTTGCTATAATATGTATCCTGTAATGACTCTATGTTGAGGTTGTTGCCTATGTTCATATTAATATCATTTGTAGCTTCTATATTGGCACCTTTTATGCTTGCATTGTTTTCTGTGTTTATATTGATGTTATTTGCAAGCACTTCACTATTGTTATAGGTCGTGCTATCTGTTCTACTCTTTGAGCTGCCACCACCGCCGCCAATACTAAATCCGTTTGTACCTATGCTTGCATTAACATTTGTGTTTTCTGTTTTTGAATTCGCCTTGTAGGTATCTTTACTTGCTTGTATTGTTAAATCATTTCCTATATTGTAGTTTATTGTTCCTGTTCCATTATCATTGCTTGCATATAGGTTAGTTCCTTCCTGTGTCATATCATTTGTGGTGTTAAAATTTATATTGCCGCTATTTGATATGAGATTGCCCTGTGTTTGCCAAGTTGATTGTTCGTTTGATGTTGTGGTGGTCGTATCATAGTTTGTGAATGCACTTCCATAAAAACCACCTGTTGGAGTACTTACGGCTGCACTTCCCATGGCAGTTGCCATACCAAGTGTTGAATTAGCAAGGTTAGCAGTAGCCATTGCAAGATTTACTTCTGCATCCTTTACGGCATTATCACTTGCCTTGCCTTCGTCTCTTAGTTTTTTCATTCTACTTAGTTCATCCTTTGCATGTTTTACTTCTTCGCCGGCTTTTACTACTGCATCCACTGCATATCCCGCATCCACAAAGCTATTGCCAACCTTAACTCCAATAGTTACTGTAGTTTCTTCGTGTTTTGAGTCTATTGTTTGACTATTGTCTGCTGATGCTAGAATTATGTTGCCATTGTGTTTGATTTGAGTTGTGGTTCCATCTTCATCTGTTTTAGTTTCAGTGTAGCCAGCACTGAGGTTTATGTCTTTATTCGCATATATTTGAGTACCAACACTTAATATATTTTCTGTAGCATTTAGGTTTATATTTCCGTTGCTAGCTTCTAGGTTTGATGTTTTTGCGGTTTTTGTAAGTGTGGTGTTCTCATCAAGTTCTTCTTCGTAGCTGGTGCTTAGGGTTAGTCCGCCTTTATCAAAGTCTATGTCAAAGTTGGTCAGCATGTCAAAGACTCCACCCCATTCTTCGTGCTTTGAATAGTTCTTCTCAAGATCTTGGGCTGATAGGATGTTTATAGAGCCTGTTGTTATGTTTCCATCTTTATCTGTTTTTTGAACTATATTTCCAGTATTTTTGTCTACAATATAGCCAGCAAGAATGTTTATGTCTCCGCTTTCATCAGTTACCAGATTGCTTGCTACTATGTTTGTATTTCTGCCTGATATTATGTTTAGATCTCCATTGTTTGAAATTATGTTTGAGGAGTTGTTGGTATTGGTGATATTCTCATTTATATCAAGTTCTCCACCTGTAAATTTATTGTCTTCTTCTACTTTTCTGTAGGTTCTATTGGCATCAATACTGCTAAATACATTCACATCATTTTCAGCCACAAGATTTGCGCCAGTTTCAGACATTATATTTGAGCCTTTTATATTTATGTTTCCTGCTGTTTGTAGGTTTTTGTTTGTGCTGTTGTTTGAACTATTTGCCTGTAGGTGCAGGCTTCCATTGTTTGATACAATATTGCTTCCAATGTTTTTGTTGCTTTCATCTATTGAATCCATAGTTTTTGTAGTTCCAAATGTTCCGCCGCTTCTTTCAGCATGCTGGTATTTATAGTTATAGTCTTCTATTGTATCAATGTTTATATTGCCATTCTGTGCAGTTATTTGTGCATCGTTGTTTGCAATTATATCTGCACCTTTGATATTTATATCGTTCTCTGCATTTAAGTCTATGCTGCCTTTGTTTGATACAATAGAACTTTCTTGATTGTAGGTATTGTTCTGGGCTGTCTCTGTTTCTATAAGATTATAGCCTATGTCTGCACTTATACCAAAGCCTAATGGACTGCCGGCAGCATTCATTACTGATATGCCAATATTGCCTAAATCAAAGAATGTGTTTGTATAGCCCTCTTTGCTGTCTCTTGCACCGCCTTTTGAATTGTCTATCAGATTATGTGTTTGATCGGCGGTTTTAGCCCAATAGTTTGTTATCCCTACACTCGCCGTAATAGCCTCAGTCTTTTGCTTGTCAAGTTTGTTTTGAAGAAGTTCTTGACTTATAATCTTAATATTTCCATTATCTCCATTTGCATTGAGTTTTATGTCGTTTTCTGCCAAGATATTTGAACCTATGATGTTGATGTCCTGTTGCTGGTTGTTGTTTTTGGTATTAGTGTCTGTACTGTTATTTGAATTATTATTGCCACTACTTATGGCAATATTGTTTCCACTTTGAATATTGCTGCTTTTTGCATATTGGGTTGTGGCTGTGCTGCTTGTGGTATTTCTTTCTATACTTGCTCCAACCCCCACACTACTATTCGTATGTGTAAAGTCTATTCCTCCCCAGTTGGTTTTTGTTTTGGTTTGTTCTGTTGTTTGGGTTTCTACTGCTGTTGTTATGTTTACACTGCCATTGTTTGAGTTTAGTGTTGTGTTGTTTAGGGATGTCAAATCACTTCCAACTATATTTAAATTATTGTCTGTGGTTATATTAATATCATTTAAGGCTATTATATCACTGCCTATTTGATTTGTTGTATAAGTTCCGTTTGATGTTCCTTTCCTGTTTTCTGAAATTACTGCACCTACATTAGAAGAGCCAAAGGCTGATGCTCCTGACAAGGCTAGTCCACTTAAAGTACCGCCAATCATATTTCCTGCACCCATGCCTAAACCACCGGCAAGTCCAGTCATAGCTCCACCCAATGCTGCCATACCGAGATCTCCGCCCCAAGTGTCATGGGTTTTTTGATATTCATGTCTTTCCTCTGTTTCTGTTATGGATATGTTGCCGCCTATGTTGAGGTTAATGTTTGTTGCTAAGTCAGAGTCCCTCGCCTCTTGAGGGATAGGGGTTGGGGTGAGAGGTTTTATTGTATTTATGGATATAATAGATATATTATTCAACTATTTCTCCACTTATTTTTATACAATAATAAGAATATAAAGGTGTTCCTAAACCTTCACTATTAATATAAATATTCTTCATATTATCTCCTTTAAATCCATCTTTATTTAGATCTTTAATGGCTTTTTTTACGTACTGTTCATTGGAAAATTTTACATTCCAAAAATTTAATGGTAAAAAATATGATAACGAATAAACACAATACTGTTTATATTCACTACCGTTCTGCTTCCAATCTATTTTTCTTATCTCATTTGAAAGAATGTTATTATTATATTCTTCATAAAACCACGTTTTCGTCCAACCATTACAGCCTGCCAATAATAGCAAAATTATAATAAATTTAAATTTTTTTAACTCTTTCATTTGTTTTCCTTCGTATTGTTAAAATATATAAGTGATGGATAATATGGATATAGGGCATTAAATTGACTTATCATATAAGCATATGGGATAGATAATTGATTCCAAATTCCACTTATATTCAAAGCATCGTGAAAATCTGCAAAAGATGGCGAACCAGGTAAAAAATTAAAAGCCTTAAAAAATATGTTTTGATTACTTGTAAAATAATTAACATTTATATTAAGTGTTCCAGCCTGTATTATTTTTCCATCTTTAATATAAGAATTTATACCGACTTTATTATTATTTAGATTACCAATCTTTAAATTAGATTCCCCAACTGGTATTTCAGTCATTTTATTTTGTATTTGTTCTTGTGTTAGAGAACTATTATATTTAGCTTTTACATCCTTAATAACTTTACCCAAAGCTCCGCCAGTAGCACCAATAACGGCACCAATCATAGTATTCATTAATGTATTACGACTTATTGAGCTATCTCTTCCTGCTTTTAATACATCTTTAAAGCTTCCTCCATTTAATATAGTTTGAGACATCGCAGATCCTATTGATGAACTATATGCATTTACAGAAGTAAGAACTGCCCCATTAATGCTAGCATTTAAAATGCCATCAGTAATAGAGCTACTAGCTAAATTACCTAAGTATTTGCCTCCATTTAATCCTAAACCGCTCATAGCACCAGTGATAGCACCACCTAATACTGCCCTACCTATATTTCCACCGAATTCCTCATGTGTTATTTTATATTCATGTCTTTCTTGTGCCTCACTAATAAATGAATTACCTCCTATATTATAATTTATGGTGTTTTCTGTATTCATTTTTGTACTTATGGAGTTGAGGCTATTATTTGTATTTATATTAATATTATTTCCTGTTATATTATTTGCAACTATTGTTTCATCATAATTTGTTTCTATGTCTATTGATCCTTTGGTCATACCGGCTGCATTACTTGTTGCACTTATTCCTGCCATAACTGCTGCACCTGCTCCTCCTGTTAATGCTCCAACTGCAACTGCACTTGCTACATTAACTATGGCGGATGCTAGGTCAAATGATTCTCTCTTTGTATAATCGTAATCATATACATAGTCCATTGCATTATAAAGATTTAAATCATTTTTTATATTTAGATCTATATCTCCATTGTTTGCAGTAAAGTTAGTTCCTATGGAGTTAAGATCATTTCCTGTGGCTATGGATAGATTGTTTCCTGCTGATATATTGGATTGTATATTGGTAACTGATTGGTCTATGTTCTCTTTGGTTAAGGTTTCGCCAAATGTTCCACCTTTTCGCCTCATGTATTGTCTTTGGTATTCATAGTCCTGTATTGCAGCTATGTTGATGTTGTTGCCTGCATTTAGGACTATGTTGGAGTTGTCTTGTTCTTTTATTGTTGTTTTTATGTCTCCCCCTAGTATGTTTATGTCCTCATTGGCATTTATTATTATATTTGAATTGTTGTTGCTTGATTGTATTGCAGCTGTGTCTCCAATATAGGTTGAGGTTTTGCTGAATTCGTAATCGTTCTTTTTGCTGTGGGTTTGCTTTTCTACTGTTTCCTGTTGAGATAATGTTATGTTGTTTAATGTCCCGGTGTTTATATAAAGAAGATTGTCGTATAAACTGTTTTGGGTTGATGAAGTGTTGTCATTCGTGTTGTTGAGTGCAATCATCCCACTCAAATTATTTACAGTTCCATTAACTCCTGTGTCTATAATAAGTGTATTTCCAGCAGTTAGAGTGGCTTGGTTGTTGAATTTGTCCTGTGACAGTGAGTTTATGTCATCGTTTCTTATGGATGAGGTTACGTTGGATATAGTGTCAAAGCCTGTTATGGCTAATGTGTTTTTGGCGGTTATGGTGCCGCTGTTGGATAGGATGGTGTTGAAGATGGTGTCGTCTGTGTTGTCTGTATTGTTTATGTTGTCTGTGCTGTTTGGCTTTGTTTGTAATATTACATTTGTGCCGGCAAGCATGCTTCCCGCTGTGTTCAATATTCTTTCTTGTTCTAGTCTTGCAAGTGTTGTGTTGCAATAGAATATTTGTGGAACTAATGATTCTATGGTTTCGCCGTTTGGTAGTTGTACTTCCTGTTTGACATACCATATGGTGTCTTCTGTAAGCTGTGCTCTTTGCTGTTCTGTTAGTGGTTCTCCTATGGTTAGGTTTAGCTGTTGTGCCTTTTCCTGTGTCATAGAGTTGTAGAGGTTGTCTATTTGCTGTTTTATTTGTTGTGGGTCTAAATGGGTGTTTGTTGATAGGCTTTGCTGTTCTATGGCTTTTCTGATGAGTTCGTGTTCAAAATAACTGTCGCCTAGAAATTTTAAATCTATTGTGTCTGGATCTAGTCCTAGTCTGTTCATGAAGTATTTACTTCCTAAAAACCTGTTTGTATCAATTAGTGTGGGATCTGTTTCAAATAGATAATTTGAGTTTGGGTTCTGCGGTTGTCTGAATATGCCGTAGTTGCCCTGTGGGAGCTGTGTGCTGTCAAGCGGGTTTAGTATGCCGCTGGATAGCAGGTCCTCAATTGTGGTTTGTGGTGTTGTCTGTTGGGTGTAGGGTAATCTATTTGAATTATTTGAATAGTCTGAATTTGATTGTGCTGTCCCATTGCCTATTGCATTGGCTGATATTACTAAATCATTTCCTGCCAGTATCTTTGCTGTTTTACTGCCTTTTATGTTTAAAACTACATGGCTAGTCCATTCATCATAGTATTCCTTTGCATGGCCTGTCCATTTTTTTTTCTTGCCGTGGTATTGGTAGTACTGGTTTGCATTTACATTGAATTCTAGGTTTTTGTTTAGAAGGTTTTTAGTATCTATCGCCATATCATTCTTTGAGAATAATACAGTGTTGTAGTTTGTGGTATTGTTTGCTTTTATGTTTATGTTTCCATTGTTGCTTTGTATAACAGATTCATTTGATATAACCTTTGAGTAGGCGGTGTCGTAGGCTTTTAGAACTGTCTGGTATAGCCCTGCATTTTGAATGAAGTTATAGTTTGTTCCATATGCCTGCAATAGCTCTGGTGTTTCTTCTACTCCATACCATTTGAAAGTTTTGCCGAGTGTGATTGTTCTGCCGTAATTATCTTTGTTGTTTCCACTTGCTATTCTGCTTTCGTATTCTTCTTTGGTTATGTAGGTTTTTTTTGTTCTGAATCCACTTTTTGTTGTGTAGTAATAGTCGTATATGGGTTTGATTTCCGTATCAACTTTGCTTAAATCTATGCTGTCGCTTCCATAGTTTATTACTTCATTGCTTTTTATGTCTATATTGTTATTTGCCTCTATTCTTCCATCATAGTTTATCAGCTTTTCAAGGGAGGGGTGTTGGCTGTATTTATCTATGTTGGTTTGGCATGCTGTATCATTTTTATCACAATAGCCTCTTATGTTAATATCATTGTTTGCGAATATTCCCTGTCCTAGTGCATTCTCGTTGTTAAAAAGAACTTTGTTTATGTTGAAATTTATGTTGTTGTTTGAATATATCAATGCTCCTTTATTATTATGGAGTACACTATTTGAATTTAATTCCATATCGTTATTTGAATAGATTCTTCCATAGTTGTGTATACCGGTTTGCTCCATTTTATTTTTTTTATTTTGGTCGTTTAGGTCTTTATCATTTATTCTTAAGCTTCCTAGATATTCGTTTGTAATAGGTGTTATATTATCAACAGCTTGATATTCTGGTATGGACCAGTTTTGAGCAATGTAGTTGTTGTTTAGTATATCCTGAAGGTTCTCATTAATCTGTCCATTGGTTAGGGAATCCCAGTTGCTATTGTTTAGGTCGGTTAGATATCTATTTACCTTAGACTTTTCAGAATCCATTTCATCTTTTATTTTTTCTAATTTCTTTGCATTGGCTTCTGTCTCTGCTTCTGCCATTAGTTTGTTTTTGTCCAATAGGGTTTCATTAAATTCTTCGCTATTATCTTCTGCCTCTTGCTTTCTGATGAGCTGTTGTTCAATTAAATTATCAATTTCTGTTTCCCTTTGAGATAAATAATTGCTGTATGCACCATTTATACTGTTATCTAATTCTTCATCATAATTATTGCCAAAGATTCCTTGAAGCTGTTCTTTTATTTCTTCATCTGATTTATCTTTCCAGTCCTCTTCATTAAATGTATAAAGTTCATCAAGATCATTTAGGGTTTCTTTAATTGCTAATATTCGTATTCTGTTTTTAACAAGATAATATTGTTCTTCTGTTTTAAGCTGTGGTATTAGATCATATAGCTCATTTGTATCGGTTATACTATTTAGATTGTCAAATTTAGATTGAACTTCTGGCGATAGGGTTTTATCTTCATTGCCGTTGATTTTATTATTTAGATCATCAAGGTTAGTGTTTGTATTTGCATTTGCATTGGCAGTATTATTTCCTAGCTCATAATCACTATTTATCTCTGCCTTTGTGGTTAATGTTAAATTACCCGTTCCATCTATTTTTTTGCTTGTGGTTTGGTCTGTAAGTCCTGTTGCTTGAATATAGCCTTTGTTTATTATTCTGTTGTTTGCGGTAATGGTTAGGCTGTTGTTGGCTGTGATGGTTGCATTGCTTCCAGTAGCTAGACCATTATAGACACTGTCTTCTGCATTTATTTCTATGTTGTTTCCTGCTGAGATTTTGCCGTAGTTGTAGAGATTGCCAGTATCATTTTCTTGCTTCAATATATTAAATATTACATCATTCATTGCAATTATATTTGCATTTGAATTTGTTTCACTTCCGTTGTAGATGTTTCCATTGTTGGACGTGAATGTTATATTATTTCCACCTATTACATCACTTAGGTTTATTATATCCTTTGCATTTATGTCTACATTGCCATTCTTTGAGAATATTGTTCCTGTTATAATGTAATCTGCCAATATATCTATTGTTATATCATCATTACTCACAATGTTTCCACCATAATTTGATATTGGAAGAGATGGTGCTGTGGTTTGGTCTGCTGTTTGGGTTGTTGATTGAACTATTGTTTGGTTTATTGATTTATCTGATAATTTTTGAGTTTGTGATTTGGTTTGAATTTGAAATTGCTGTTGGGCAGTGCTTTTTTTATCTATGGGTGAGATATATTTTATATTTACATTTTTACCAAGTATATTTCCATTGTTATTATTCAATGTATTTGATATGTTTAAATTTATTGTTCCATTGTTGCTGATTATGCCGGAGTAATTGCTGTTGTTATTATTATTGTTGTTTGTGTCTGTTTTATTGTTGTTTATATCTGTTTCATTGTTGTTTGTGTTTGTTTCAATCAATGTATTTGAGTTATCCGCTATGTCCGCTTGAATATTTATATTGTTTGCAGCAAAGACTAATGGTTTTTTGATGTTGGGATTCGTGTTTGCATTTGCATCGCTATTTATAAATTCATTTGTGTTTATATTTATGTTATTTTCTGAAACTATGTAGGAGTTATTTACTATTTGTCTGTTGGTGTTCTGGTTGTTGGATTCACTGCTATTATTGTTTTTATTATTTAGGTTTATATTGTTCTTTGCATACAAACTCCCTTCTTCTTCAAGTATAATATTTCCATTTACATCAAAGTTTAAATCATCGGTGCTTGCTACAAGGTCGCTTCTAGTTCTAACTCCAACTCCTTCTTCTGTGGCTATGAAGTTGATTCTGCCTGCATAGATACCGCCAAAGGCTGTGGAGTCTATGGCGAATTCGGGTTTAGTGGCTTCTTCTGTACTATCTGTATCCTGTGGGTCATTTATGGTGTTTTTAGATTGGTCTTTGGTTTCTCTACTGTTTATTTTAAAACCATCTTTTTTATTATATTCTGCTCTGTCATTTCCAGTTTTAATATTTACTTCTGTTGATATGTTGTTTTTATTGTTCTTTCCATCTCCACCGTGTATATTTCCATTTATCTTTACTACTCTACTTACAAGGTCTGCATATCTAACATCCTGTGCATCTATACCTAGATTATAGGCTATATTTCTTCCTTGACTGTCTGTTATATTTCTACCCACTACCTGTATTATGGCGTTGGGGTTTTTGTTGGTGTCGGTGAGAAGGAAAGGGTTTAGTTCTCCGTTTTGGTTAAAGGATGAGTTGGTTGTTCCATCAATAGACTTTCCAGTAATCATGCTTAATCTATTGGTATTTATAAATCCTGCACCACCTACCATAATACCATTTGGATTTGCTATTATTACATCCGCTCTCTTGCCTGCTACTTCCATATAGCCATTTATATTGAATACTCTGTTTGTGGTAACTTCATTTAGGATTATATCAGCTTCTCTTCCATTAGAATTATTGAAGTTTGGGTTGCCATATACTACTCCACCTAATTGGGTATTTACACTTTCACCCTTATGATTGTTTAATATAAGGTTCTGTTCATTTACATTAAAGTCTTTATAGTAGTTTGCACTTATACCATCAGCATTAGCATTGTTTATGTTTACAACGGGAGTGCCGTTTTGAGTACGGTCAAGGTGTGTGTTGCTATTGGTTCCGGGAATATTGATTGAGTTATCGGGAGTTATATGGTTTATGGGGTTATCTTGAAGGTTTTGAGGGGGAACTATCTCATTAAAGGCGTATGCTCTTTTTATAGATATTATTGAGATAATGGATTGGGCTACTGATTGAGTTATAATGAAGGAGAATGTTATTTGGGAGTATATTATGATATAGGAAAGAATTGTTAAGAGTAGTTTTTTAGAATTTAAAAAGTTAATAAAACCAAAAGATTTTAAAAGAATAAGATACTTATTAAATCTACCTTTATTAAATATATATCTACTAAAGACATATTTACTAAAAATATGCTTTAATTTTGTACAAAAAAATATAAAATATTTAAAAATAAATATTTGCATTATAGATGTAAAAACTAAAAAGACATATATTATATGATATATTAAATTTTTGTTAAATGCAAGAAAAATACAATTTTTTGATAAAAAAGTTTTCAAAGATTCTATAAGCTTAAATATTGTAAGTTTATTGGTATGTTTATTAGTATTTTTATTATTCTGTTGGTTATTCTGTTGATTGTCTTTTATAATGTTCATTTTATAATATCTCAAAAGGTTCAGAACCCTGTGAACCGGAGGTTAACGATACTGTTGCAGAACAGTCAGTGGATTTTAAACAATAGGTAATTAAACCGGAGTTCTGGACATGGCCACACTCTCCGGTTCTATCACTGTGAGAACAGCAATAAAAACCTTTGTTATTTTTATCGGTTTTGAATATTATTTTATTTATGTACCTTAATATAAATATATACATATATAATAAATCTCAAAATATTATGAACCGTCTGCAATAAGGTCGTTACACCTCAAATAACTATGGGTTCTTTTAATAGTTATTCATCCTAAAGTTTAACAATTATTGCCTATAAAGTCAACTAAATTTTATTTTTTAAAATGTTTTTATATTTTATGATTTATTTTTTTTATTATATTTTATTGTGTTTTTTATATTGTTGACTTATATTCCTATATTTATTTTATTGTTTTTTGCTGTATTTTTTTCTATTTTTCTCTTATTTTTATTTTATTTCTTATTCTATTTTTGTTTTATTTTTTTAATTTTTTTATACTTTTTTTCTAAATAATTCGTCCATCCTTTTAAAACATTGAGTTTGTTGGATATATAAAAATCGGATAAAAAGCGAAATAAAAGCAAGAAATAACTGGACTAATGAAACCTTTGAAGTTATACTACAAACACCTTAGAGATAGATATATCAATATCTCGTTGGTGTTTAAATTATAAATTTTAATTATTAATAAAAAAAGGTAAATAAAATGGCTAGAAGCAAATTTTCAAAAATGTTAGAAAAAATTAACAATAATGAAGAAGTAATTAATTTAAAAGAAGTTGAAGAAAATAATAAGACTATCAATTCAAATGTTAATATTGAGAATGAAGATGATGATATTGATGAGGAAGAAATGGAAACTTATCTTGAAGAGTGCGGTAGTGAATTTTTGGGTGATGATAATGATGATAACGATTCAACTTTAAATGATACTGAATTAAATGATGATGCTGATGTAGATTTCTCTGAAGATAATAAAAAAGAAGATAGCAAAGAAGAAAATAAAGAAGAGAATAAAGAAGATGATAAAAAAGATGATAAAGAAGAAAGTAAAGCAGAAGCTAAACCAGAAAAGAAAGTAAAAAAGAATTCTGTTTTGTTTGATATGCTGTCAAGATCGGAAGGTGCAACTCTTGATGAATTAGAAAAAGAGCTTGGTTGGAAAAGGGCATCAATAAGAGGGGTAATGTCCAATATGCAAAAGGAACTTGAATTTTGTCTGTTGACCATTGATGTTTCAAAGCCTGCTTTTAATAAAGATGATGGTTCTAAGGCTTTTAAAAAAGAAACTAGATATTTTATTAGGGATTGTGAATTTGATTTAAATGATACATTAATATCATTGTTTAAAATAGATGATATGTTCAGTAAAAAAGATAATAATAAAGACGATAATAAAGATGATAATAATTTATAATATATAATAGTATATAATTATAATTTACATTAATGGGAATATCTAGTTTGATGTTCCCATTAAAAAATAAATATCCAAAGAATCTTAAATAAGTTATAGAAATAACTGGACTAATGAAACCTTTGAAGCTATACTGCAAACACCTTAGAGATATAAATATCAATGTCTTGCAGGTGTTTTTAATTAATAATAATTATCAGGTGAAAAAATGTTAAATAATAATAAAGAAAACAAATTTTATGAATATGATGTCTGTGATTGCATTGTTAGAATTAAAGACAATTCTATAAAATCACAGGATATGGAAGTATTAAAGGATAATGAAGTTATTGGAATAATAAGAGAAATGGTTTCTAGAAGCTATAATGGTTCTATTAGTGTTTGTTACAATTTAAAAGGAGATTTATTTGATAGTCTTGAAGAGGCTATTGATACTTTGCTTTATAACTTAAATAAATAAATCAATTTAAAATATAGGTTAATGGGTCTTTAATATGACCCATTTATTTTTTAAATCTTTATTTTTTGTATTTCTTTTTCTCTTTTTATTCTTTTTATTCTTTTTATTTTTTCTCATTCTTTTTCCTATTCTTTCAACTCAAAATGCGGGCAGTCTTCCAAACTCCACCATCCGCCCCATTGTATATCTATTTCAAGTTCCCGTGCTTTGCCTTCAAATAATCCTGCCACATAATAATATAATTCTTTTTTATCATAGGTTGGCTTGTTTGTCTTTGGGTCATAGCATATTATATCTATTGCTTTTCCTTTTTGGTGTTTGCTTATTTTGTTTATTCCATCGCACTGGCTTGTTCCTTGATTATAATATTTCAATTGCTGTTCTTGGCTTCTCCATCCTTCTGTTATTCCGAAGTCAACTTTGCTGATCTTTAATACTTCATTTGCCAATATTCCCAATCTTTTATCAACTGTATTTAGCAGTTGTATTGATCTTGTGCTGAATTTAAACATGAGTTTCTCCTATAAGATTGTTAATGAGTAATTAAATTAATGTAGATTAATAAAACAAATAAAAAATTCTAAAAAGTATAAGATTAATCCAATAAATAACTGGACTAATGAAACCTTTGAAGTTATACTACAAACACCTTAGAGGTATATGTTTCAATATCTCGTTGGTGTTTAAATTAGATTAAGTATTTTTAAATTATTAATAAAAAGTAAAGGTGATAATAAAATGACTAAAAATATAAATGAACCTATTGTAGTTGACATTAAATCTCCGCAGGGAAATGCTTTCTACATTTTAGCTCTTTTTAGACAGTATTTAAAGGATTCTAAAGTTTCCAATAAAAAAATTGATAAGCTTCTAAAAGATGCTAAATCTGGCAACTACAATCATCTATTAAAAGTGGTAGGCGATAATAGCAATATTATTTTTATGGAATAAGTGCTGTATAGTTTTTTATGGTGCTATAAATAATAATACAATATTATATATAGCACTTTTTTTGTTTATATGCTATCCTATATTCTTATGTTCCTATATTCTTATGCTTCTATGTTCCTATATTCCTATATTGCTATATTTCTATACCTTTATATTCTTCCTAACTATTTTAGTTATTTCTCACTCTTTATTGCATTCTCTTAAATCTTCCCGTAGGTTTCCATAATCAATTAAAACCTTATCAAGCAGCATGCTGTTTGCTTCCTTTCTGATTCTGTCCAATTCCAATTGCTCTTCTTGGCTATAAAACGGAATATCGGGACAGGCTGTGCTAATATTTGTTGTTCTGCAGTTTGTTAGAAAGACTATTAGAATTATTAATATAGTCTTTTTTATTATATTTTCTATTGTTTGCATATTTTCTTTTTAGATTGTTGTTATTTTTTATTACTTCAATCTCTTTGGAATGTTTGCCTTTTGTATAACCTAATATATAGCTTGTTATTGCTATAACTGCACTTGCTATTAAATAGATGCAAATTGTTGTTGTCATTTTTTACTCCTTAGTTTTTTCTTTGATATTTTGATAGGTCTGGCTTGCCAATGCCACTGGTATGCAAGATGTGGTTATTGTAATCAATATATTGCTTGCATTGTTTGGTATATCCTTTTGCAGTATTGTACTTAATGCTATTATGATTAGATCAAATACCATAACTACAAATAGTGCCACTATTCTGCTTGATATACTGCCGTCTGTGTCTTTGAATAATCCTACTGACATAGTTAAAGTTGATAGTTGATAATTGATAGTTGATAGTTAATAATTGACAATTGACAAAGGACAATTGACAATTCTATATTATGTCCTACGGACAATTATTTTTTTATTTTATTTTTTTTATTTTTTTACTTTTTTATTTTAGTAATTTTAATTTTTTGTTTTAAAATTTATAATTTTAAAACTTTATAAAAAATTAAATTAACTATCAATTGTCAACTATCAACTATCAACTTTTTAACCATTTCAATTATTGGATATATTGAAGCTATAAAAATTGCTAAAACTCTATAGCTCCATATATGTTTTGAATTATTGTCTACATCTTTTTTTATAGACAATATTCTTTGATTTATATTATTCTTTAATTCTTCAACTGCATCAAATAATCCTTTCTTTCCATTTCCATATAAATCATGGTGCTGGCGGTTTAGTTCCCTTTGATTTTCATTGAGTATTTCAAGAATTTTATCTATTTTCTCATTGGTTGATTTTATGCTTTCGTTTGTAGCTGCTATATTGTCATCAAGTTTATTTTCTAATCTTGATATGAGGTTTTCATATTTTTCAAATGTTTTGGTCATGGTTTTAGTTGATAGTTGCTAATTGATAGTTGATAGTTGCTAATTAATGGTTGGTCTTCTAGTTTTTAGAATCTGTTTCTTCAGAATCCATTTCTTCAATAAAGTCAAATCCTAATTTTTTTAATTCTTCAATGCTATTAATATCGGCTTCGTTTATTTGACGATCAAAATTATTGTATTTTGGTATCAAATCGTTTTTAAGGAATTCAACATATTTGTTTCTGTCTTCTTCGGTATAATCATTTAATAAATTTATTATATTGAATTTATCATTTTCACTTAGGTTGTAGTTTTTAAGTTTTAAATAGCTGTCTCTTGCCTGTTTTAGTTCTTTTTTCTTATTTTCTTTTAATTCTTCCAATTCTTCTTCAATTGGTTTATGTGGTGCATGGCCTTTTAGATACCAATTTCCATCATAGCTTTTTTCAACATCAAGCTCTTTGAAGTTTATTGATTTATAGTATTCTGCATCTGTCCCAATGCCGACTTGACATTGTTTTGTTTTTTTGTTTATTATCTTTGCATATTTTAGCATGGTATTGTATATTATTAAATATTAAAATTGTCATTAATCATAAAATGGGCATACATAATTCTCTGGATAGCTGGTTTGAATTATATCGCCTTTTTTTATCAATGCATAGTAAGTTCCATTTATTCCTCCATAGTTTCCGCCTGTAAAAACTGTATAGGCGACTCTTATGCCATTAATAAGCAATTGATATGCTCCTCTGGATGTATTCACATAGCCGAAGATTATTCCGTTTATTTCCGATGTATAGTTTGAAGCAATTGAAATTATGGCATT
Organism: uncultured Rickettsiales bacterium; assembly: GCA_944392135.1. Classification (GTDB taxonomy): domain Bacteria; phylum Pseudomonadota; class Alphaproteobacteria; order Rickettsiales; family UBA1997; genus CALXSC01. The sequence continues at coordinate 60,108 of CALXVQ010000002.1, read as the reverse complement.
ATAGTTCGGCAATAATTTTTTATAAAAATTATCCGTGATATTTGAACCGCTAATGTTTATTTTGTTATTTAGGTCTTTTATTGATTTTAAAAACTCATTATATTGTATTTCTGTTACTGGAACTGCTTTGTTGCTTACACAGATAAATATAGGATATTGTATATGCTGCGGTTGAACTCTATCTCCGGTTCTAACAACTCTTGAGGCACTAAAAGTTTCAAGACCAGCATAAACAGAAACAAGACCGCCAACAGCATAGCCAGAAATTTTTGCCGAGTCATCAAATGCTCCGGATGATGTATTTTTTGTATTGTTTTGTACACCGCAAAAACTTCCCGTTATATTGACAATCTGGTCTAAATTAAACTTTGATATATTCCCGCTATTTAATGCCTGCGCTATAAATACTCTGTCCTGAAAGCATGGCATCCTTAATATGCCTTCCTGTATTACTATTGGATTGCCATCTTCATCAAGAACTGGTGTTTTATCTTTATTGTTCTTATTTTCTGCATTGTTGCTAGTCTCATCTTCATTGTCTTCATCTTCTTCATATTGCAGTATTTCTTCCTGATAGCCAAAGTATCCGCAATTTCCATTATTTGCATTATATTCTGTCTGCCAGTCTGTTAAATTCTTATAGGGTATTTTACCACTTAAAAGATAATTATTTATAAAGCTCATAAATGCCTTTGCTGGTTTGTCAGTTCCATCACATCTTAGCCATCCTTCCGGAGTATCATTTCTTATGCCGTACATAAATGCACCAATAAAAACTGTTGCATTATCCATTGATGTTGAATTGAGTTCTATTGTATTATCGCTGTTTATTGTTAATATATTAACCCAATAGTCCGTATTTGTTAATGGTGCATTATTATTGTCTTTCTCTGATCTGTAAAGTTTTGTGGTGGAGTCTATGGTATAAATTGCAATAGCATTCTTTTTATATTCAAGTTTGCTGTCATATTTGAACCAGCCAATGCTTGATAAACTTTTTAAAAACTGTCTGCTGTTATTTCCATTTTCCAATTCTCCATTTGGTATTTCTCCTGCAAGCTGAAGTATTTGATACAGGGCATAGTAGGGATCCTGCATATGCTCCGCCTTTATATCAGTTCCATCACAAGCATTGGGCTGGGTTTCATTCTTGAATGTTCCATTGGGTGTATCGGTTGTTGGTGGATTTGTATCCACATAGTCTGACATTTTTCTCATATGTTGATTTGGTTTATTGCTAAAATTTTAAATTATGTTTTATATTATATTTTATATCATATTGTTTAATTAGATTAAAACTATATTCAACAAAGCCACCTGTTCCAGTGGTTTTATTCTCAATATTAAATCTATTAATAGATTTAATTGTCCTGCTGTTATTTTAATTGGTCCTCCATTTATATTTTCAATAAGAAATAGATTTGTATTGCCTTCTATTGTTATTGGATCTTTATTTACTATTTTATATTTTTCTTTGTTTGTTTCTATTTCTTCGTCTTTCTCATCTTTCTTGCCTTCTTTTATTATTTCTTTTATTTGAATAGTTCCGTTTCCTAATAATAAATAACCGCTTTTGCCATACATGGCATATTGCAATCCATTTTCATCCTTTGCATCATATTGTTTTAGTCCATACTGCATTATATTCTCGGATAGCAGATCTCTTGCCGGTATGTTTTCTACAACTCTTGCATCTATTCCTATATTTTGAATACTGGTTTGAAGATATTTCCAACTCTGGCCTCCTACTATTCCAAATTGTGCTTCTATATTTTTTGCTCTTTCTTCTATTGTAGCTTTATTTAGTGATTTATTATTATCTATTGAATTTGAATCTATATTAAATTGTGCTTCAAGATTTTTTATATCTTCCAGTTTTTCATTGTTATTTGAATAATAGCTATTCTCTGATGGAAATGTGGTTAATGCTATTCTGTGAAATATCCTTATTAATTCTTCAAAGGGTTTTAGAATAGATTTTGAGATATTTTGAATATTATGGCTTTGAAGGTTAAAAGCTCTACCTTTGCCAAGAAGAAGCTTGAATGTTTTAAAAAGCTTATCATTTATCATACTATATTTATTTATATATTTATAAATCAATTATTAGGTTGTTAATCTTTAATTCTCCAAGATAAGCAAGACATCCAATATCAAGAATATCATTAAGTATTATTTCGTTGTCTTGATTCTTTAATGTAAATTTGGTATAGCTGCCATCTACTGAATCAATAATATTTTGAACTATTGAATTTAATTGATTGCTATTTATTGTGGCATTGTTTACGGAATAGCCTATTGCTTTGATATTTGGTCGTTTTTTATCAAGTTCGGCTATTAGGCTATTCTTTATATTTTGAATTATAGATTCATTAATTGGATTTAGGTCTTCTATTTTTATTTTGTATTCTGTATAGTTTGGCGGCAATAGCTGAACTCTTGCATTCATTGGCCGTCTGTTGTTTGTGCTGCTGCTTGTGCTGTTGCTTGCTGCATTGTTTGCATTGTCTCCATTTATACTATTTGCCACACTTAAAAACTGCCCATATCCAACAATATCCAACATCTGTCCATTTTGCCATTGGGGAAATATATTTGGTTCTATGCTTCCCGTTGGTGTTCTGTTTGTTCCACTGCCGTTTGCAACTATATAAAGAGTAATCAGTCCATTTTGTAAAACATATGGGAGACAGTCAACTATTCCTGCAACTTCTGTCACCCAATTATAGTAGTCTATTGCAGCACCGCCCTGAGGCTTTCTTTTGTATCTGTTTAAAACTCTTATTCTGTAATCTTCAATGTTTTCATTATCTGTTCCAATGATTTCTGTTGAATATACAATAGCAGTTTCCGGAAGTCCTGCAACTGGATTTATTAGATTTAGTTTTGAATCATTCAGCATGTTTCCGATTTCTCCACTAACTGAGCATTCAACATTTATAAATATATCTGTTGGTGTATTGCCTTTTGCTGTATTTGCGCTTGTGTTTGTATTTGTATTTGTGCTTATGTTTGTATTTATTGTAGTTAATGATCTATATATTAATCCATTGTCAAGATTCTTCCATGCAGTTCCTGCGGTTATTTCGCTTTTAGTTGCATTTTCTAGTTTTATTTTTAGAACTGCCTTTGTTCCTAATCTATAATTTACATCTACAAGATTTCCCCATCTTTTTAATGCTTCAAAGTCGCAGGTTTCAATAAATATTTGAAGATATTGCCATTCTGCGAAGTTCCATATTAAAGATACTATGCCAGCTATTGCATATGCAAAGCATTTTATCAATGATCTTTTTAATATTGGAACTTTTACATTTGTTCTTGTTTTGTAGTCATTTATTATTGTATTATAGATTTCTTGAATTGTGGGTTTTTTAAAACTAGTCATTTTATTTTTTGCTGCTATTATTTATTCTTTTAAAATTGCTTTTTGATTATTCCATATAATTATATATTTTTTATCTGTATTATTTGGTTCTTTTATAGTTATTGAAATTTTTATGCTTTCAAATGATGGCATTGCAGATGTTTCTATTGATTCTATAATGCCTTCTTCTATCAGCCAATTTAGGCTTTCATTTATTAATGCTTCTAACTTTCTAAGGTTCTTTGTTGAAATAACAAATTCATTCAAAAGCTGTTCAACAGCATCATTTGTTTTTAAAGAATCAGATTCTTCAAATATGTTATACCAAACATCCCCGCTGAATAAACTTAGATATATTGAGTTTGAAAGAGTATTTTCTGGTTCTATATCTCCGCCAATAATGTTGAGTTCTCCGCCGTCTCCTTGTTCGTATATTTTAAAATCCATATCATACCGCCTTTACCTTTATTGCTGGATTTGTTATTGTGCAGGGATTGCCTAAACTATCCAATATTACTGTATTTGTTGTTAATACCGGCATTCCGCCGCTTCCGCCAAGATTGCAATTACCATTTATGTTGCATTCTGAATTTATATTAATGTTTTCTGCTGTGGCCTCAATATTTTTTGCTGTTGCATTTATGTTTTCTGCATTTATTGTAATATTATTATTTGCTGTTATTTCAATATTCCCATTGTTTTTTAGATGTATTGTTGCTTTTATTTCTTTTCCGTTTTCGTCTGTTGAATAAATTCTCTTTTCTCCGGGTTGAGATATTCTTGCTGTTTTATCATTGTATAGAATAACAACTGTTTCACAATCATTATTGTTGAGTGTTGAGGCTATGCATTCAGTATTCTTTGGCGGGCTGTAGTCATCTCCGCCACTGCTATATTGTTTTGCATGGTGGATTATGTCTTTATAGGTTTCTCCTTTTATAATTCTAAATGTATTTTTTATAAATGTTTCAAGTATCGTTAGTTTTATCATTTATTTCTTTCTTTTATTTTTTTATTGATATTCTTTAATATTTTTTAGTTCATAAATGGCAGTTTCTCCGGAATAACTCCATTGTATGTGCATGGCAGAGTTAGAATTAAAGTAATTTTATTTGGATAATTTATTATCTTGCTTTCAATCAGCATTTCTGTTTCTTTCTCAAATCCTATTAGTTTGTTCTGTATGTTTATGGTGTTTCCAACTTCTAATTCTTTTATGTTTTTATTGTTTAAAGTTCCATTTATATCTATCTGCAATTTTATTGCTTTGCCTATTTCTCTGCATACTATCCAATTTCCGTATTCTTTCAATATGCCTTCGTTTATTTCATTGTTTATTATCCTTTTTGTAATAGGAAGTTTTATTGCCTCTAATGTTATAAGCTCCTTTGAATTACTGTTGAATTGAGAATATATTTCATAATATCTTGCAAGGTTGTCATAGTTATAAATTGGCAGCCAATTATAGATTGAACTATTTCCGAATATAAAGGAATATTTTGAGTTTTGGGTTGCATTTTTATTTATTGATCCAATATATATTGATCCATTTCCGTTGTCCTGAACCAATAGTCCCATTGAATTGCATAATCTTGTTATAAAACTCCAGCAGGTCTCATTTAATTTTGCGGATGCTGAATTGTCTATTTCGTTGTTTATTTTATATTCAATAATACTTTTATCATATTTGTTGTTTTGATTAAACTCTACCTTAATATTATAGACACTGCATATTTGCTCTATAATTTCTTTTAGATTAGAATTGATAAATTCAAATTCCTGTGGAACTATACTGTCAACAAGTATTCCTGCATATGACTTTATTTGAACTATATATGAATTATTTTCTGAATTGAGTGTTGGTATTATATTTTTAATATAGCCTTTTAAAAAGAGATTATTAGCATTTTTATTATTACCATAATATATATTGCAGCTGTCAAATATTTTTATATCATCAATTCTATACAGGCATAATATAGCAGATTTAATTGTTGTAATTGAATGGATTAAATCTATTGATATAAACTGTCCTATTTCTGAATTGTTAATTTCAATATGTATATCTTGGTTGTTTGTTAGATTCAACTTTTCTGCACTATTGGCGCTACTATAATTCGTTTCCCTATAAACAATAACTTCGCCATTGTCTTTTTTATTGTTTAGTTTTTGAAGATTATTGGCTTGACTGGTTGTTCCATATTCTGCCCTTGAAATATTCTCCCAAGAAGTGTTTTTGAGTATTGGTTTATACATAAAAATTAATCTCTAAAAAAGACCATCATAATTGATGGTCAGTATTATTAATAAAATTATTATATGATTGGTTGCTATATGATTAGTTATTATTTGACTGAATCTTTTAGAGCCTTGCCAATAGTAAACTTTACCTTTTTGCCTGCTGGTATTTTAATTTCTTTGCCGGTTCTAGGATTTCTTCCAGTTTTTGCTTTAGTATCAACAACTTTAAAGCTGCCAAAGCCAATTAAAGAAACATCTTCGCCTTTTTTTAATGACTCCAATATAGTTTCTACAAATGAGTCTAAAAATAACTCAGTAGCAACTTTAGTATTGCCAGTCTTTGAGGCGATTGTATCTATTAAATCTGTTTTAAACATATTTTTACCTTTATTATTTTATTATTCTTATGTTTTTTATATTATAATACGATATGCATCCATATCATATTTTTCAACATCATATTAATACTTTTTATTTTAATAGCAAGGTTTTTTACACTTTATTATAGATAAATTATCATATTCCTATTCTTTGGTATAAGTATAAATTCTTCATTGTTTATATTGTTTGTTTTTATAATTTTATTTATTGTCTCTTCCTGATTATCATTGAAATCTTTTTTATAATATTTATATGCAAAATCTATTAAATTTGTATCTTCATTTAATATTATATTAAATTCTGTTTTTAGATTAAATGATGCTTCAATTAAAATACCAAGTGTTGTTTGAATTATATAATTTATATTAATATTGATATTTGCATTGCTGGACTTAATATCTTTTAAATTCAAGTCAAGTAGATTATATTTTATATCGTAATATTTTCTATATTCTGTATATATATTCTGAATTGATAGAGCTATTTGTGTTGCTTCCTTTCTAGTTTGTATTGTATCAATTGAATCAAGAATGTTGTTGCATGCAGATAGAAATATATTTGATATAAAAAAATCATTTGTTGTTAGATCATCTTGACTAATTATGTTTGTATATAAAATATCTTCATTGTTGTTATTATTATTTTCTTTTAGCTCGTTTCCTGTAATATCATTTATTGTATTTTCCAATAGAGTTTTTATATATGGTGCTGAACTCATTGTAGAGAAACCAGCATCAATAAGTTTGCTTGTTTCCTGCAATAGAGTTATATCGCTTCCGTTCAATAGATTTGCTTGAATATCTCTTAATATTGCATCAATGTTTCCATTTGCTATATTGTTAATTGAATTACTTACTTTTGTTAAAACTTTATTAAACTTATTAAGCAGACTTTGAAGTTTTTCTGCCGGTGTAGTTTCTATAAAGTTATTGTAGTTGTTGTCTAATTCAAGTATCTCTTCTTCTATATTTTGCTTTATAGTATTTTTTAAATTATTATTTGATGTTTTAAGTGGAATATTCTGCTTTGTTTCTATAAATTCTACATCAATAATAGTTGATGCTATATCCTTTACAAGATCCTGCTTTTTAGTTAATGTTTGAGCATTTACTCTTATGGGTCTGCTGTCATATGGCAGCTGCAGTCTGCTTTCTCCAAGTTCTTTAAAGGCATTTTCAAAATATTCAGACTCTTTGTCGTGGTTATTTCCGGAGAATACTATTTGCAAAGGAATTGTTCTTCCACTGATCCCCAAATCTTCAAATATATCGCCCTTGCTTGAATTGTTATTCCCTTTCTCTTTTTTTAGGAACGCCAGCGAATTATCTTCTTCTTTTTTGTTTATAATTGTTGTTAAGTTTCCATAATGTCTAAAAGAGTATTCTATTGAATTGATATTATTTAATTCAAATGATTTGCCACTTGGGGAAGTCCAAGTGATTATATGCTGTCTGTCTATATAACTCATGATATTGGCTATTGGTTTCCGACATTAATTAATAACGAACTATTTTGGCTATTATTTAAAGAGTAGTTTGTGCTATAATTCTTTGGTGCTATTATGTTTATATCCAATGTTGATTTTATATTGCTGCTATTGTTTTGCTGAGGATATTGTTTTATTGATGTTTGATTCTGCTGTCCATTGTTTGAGTTGTTATTTAAATTGTTATTTCCAAATTTGGTTTCTAAAACTGCTGGTATTATATCTTTTGAAGTTGGGATTTTTGTCATCGTTGGTGTAGCCATTTCATTTGTTTCTTTTTTGTTATTTTTATCAATATCATTGCTAAAAGAATATTTAAAAGTATCTTTTTCATATTGATCAATGGCATTAAGTGCATTTTCCGCCAATCCACCACCAAACTTTTTCGGAAGATAACTAACGGCCTTTAAAGCCCATTTGATAGGTGTTATCATTAGTTTAAATAATCCTTGATTGATTAGTGTCAATATATTTAAAAAACCAGTTCCAAATCCATCACTAAAAGATTTAAAAGTATTTACGGCATTATTTATAAATGATTTTATATTATCTACCGTATTAAAGAATATATATTTGATATAGCTGACTGCATTATCTATGCCATTCTTAAACCAGTCAAATTCTTTATAACAGTATTGAAATGCCCTTACAAGTCCTGCGAATAATAGAGTAATTCCTATTATAGCAGCAGACACCGGAGCAAATGTTGATAATATAATAATACCCAAGCCTATAAATAAAATCTTTAATGTTTTACAGTCTCCTGTTATTTCATTAAATAAATCTATAAGTGATGTTATACCCTGTAATACCACTTTAATTGTTGGCTGCAAATATTTAAATAATGTAATTGCAAGACCTTCTATTGCAGATGTAAAGTTGTCCCAATCTGCCTTTGTATCGGTCCTAAATAAATCCGCTAGTTCCTTTGTGCTTCCTGATGATTTTTCAAGTTCTGTTCTATATTGCCTTAATTTATCTCCGCCTTCCTTAACAAGAAAGTTTAAACCATTCATTGCTTCTTGACCTGCAAGAACTTTAAATATAGCAAGCTGTTGTGAATTTCCAAAATCTTTTGTTGCATTTTTTAAATCATCAAGAATATCAGCAAAATCTCTCATGTTTCCATCTTCATCGGATATAGACACACCAAGACTATCAAGCACTTCCCTTGCCTGTGCCACTGGACTTGCAAGCTTGGCCATAATTGCCCTTAGATTAGTTCCCGCTACTGAACCTTTCATAGAATTATCTGCAAGAATGGCAACCGAAGCATTAAAAGTTTCTATGCTTTGTCCTGCTGTCGTAAATATACCACCAGCTATTTTACTTGTTTCAAATAGTTCATCCATACTTGTATTTGTCATAGTAACAGTCTTTGACATAACATCCATAATTCTATCAGTATTGGCAGATAATTCATTCATATCAGCACTGTTGAGATTAAATATACCTATTGCATCACTTATGATATCACTTGCTCTTGCTAGATCAAGACCGCTTGCAGTGGCCATATCAAGAGACTTTGGAAGCAATTGCATTATTTCATTTGTGGTCTTGCCTGCCTTAGCCCAAAAGTCTAAACCCTGTGCCACTTCACTTGTTGAGAATTCTGTTTTAGCTCCAAGTTCAAGAACCAATAATTCAAGTTTGTTAAATTCTTCACTTCCTTGTTTTACTCCACCTTTTATCTTTGCAGTTGCACGAAGAAATGTATCTTCAAATTCTATACCAACATTAATGGCCTTTGTCATTCCAGCAACAACCGCACCAACTCCAACTGCCTGAACTATGCTGTTATTTGCAAGCTCTTTCATTTGTATTGCAGAGTTTGACACTATTCCCGTTATGCCTGTTGAAGCTTTTTTAATTTCCTGTGTGGCGATGGAGAAGGAGTTTTTGAGTTGATTGACTCCGTCAAGGGATAGTTTGAGAGCAATTGAATATATTGTTGACATAAAATTACTTGATAATTAATAGTTGAAAGTTGACAGTTGATAGTTGATAGTTGTTTTTATTTATTTTGTCTTTTTATGTGTGCTTCGCATATAGCACCATAATCAACAATAAATTTTATATCAAGATTTAAAAGATTAGTTAAAGTTTCATAATTGTTTAAAAGAAGCAACTGCGAATAATACTCAATATTTGCAATTACTTCTTTTGTAAAAAAGCATAGATAGAACTTGTATAGTCAAAATCATTTGTATCAAGCTCTTCTATCTTTTCTACTTTCTCATTTGTCATGGTGGCAATATTCTTTATTAAAATTTCTGCTTCTTTACCTTGACTGATGTTCTTAATGTCCTTTAGTTTTAGCTTTTTAAAAAAGCATATTTCTTCTACTTTATTTCCATTGTATTCAAATGGATATAGAAGTTTTTGAGTTATACCTTTTATCTCTTCATCAAAAAATATTATTCCAATTCTTATACCCTCTATTAGCTTGTTTCTGATAGTTTTTAATTTCTTTAATTCTTCCTTGTCTTCTTCATCATTATTATTTAATGCTTCTGATTTTAGAATTAGCGAGATATCTTTATAGCCCATTTTTTCTTTAAAGGAGTTTAGATATTTATTTGCTTCTTCTTCTGTCATTATGACTTCTATATTGTTTTGGTTTTGGTTTGACATGGTTTTTTCCTTTGATATTTGTTGTAATTCTTAATTCCCAATTCAATTACGAAGTAATTGATAATTTTCCAGTTTGGCATACAAGGTCAAATGTATCGCTTTGACTTTCTCCCTGTTTTTTGCTTCCCTCACTGCTTAGAACAATATATCCAGTTCCACTGTAGGTTTTTTCTGAAGAGTTATAGACAAATGAAAGGTTTTCTTTTCCGAAGAGACCTTTGAATTGCTGCTCTTTAACTCCACTTAAATCAACAACTAGTCCTTTTATATAGCCATTTTGAAAGGTCTTTTTTGGAACTGTGTGGTCTGGATATTCTATGTATTCTTTTATAAGTTCTCCGCCTTCAAATGTTTGGATATCTGTCGTCTCAACTGGAATACTAAAAGTTATTCCTGCTATTTTTACATTTCTTGAACTTCCTGCCATGATGTTTTCCTTTAATTTGATTTTTAATTTTTCATTCTTAATTCTTCATTTTTGGAACTACTCAGTAGTTCCAAAGTAAAACCCTACAAAATTAGTTATATCATATACTCTTCCCACTCCGCTCAATTCAAAATTTGGATTTATATTAAATCTATTTGGGCTTGTATCATCAAGCTGAACTATGCTGTCGTTTATTGCCTGTTCTACATCCGCAATCCAAGCATTTTTTCCATAGAGTCTTAATCTTGTATCTAATTCAGCCTTTACATCTTTAATTGTTCTTGCTGCATCATTGTTTGTAATTAAATTTTCACTTACAATTATTATAGATTTCCAACTATCGCTGTTTCTAAATACAGCCATTAAATCATAGCCAATATTTCCTAATAGCGTAATGTCTCTATCATATCTAAACAATGGATTTTTTTGACCTTCTGGATGATATAGGGTAATAAGATCTCCTATTCTATAGCTGTTTGTTGATATATTTGGTTCAAGATTACTTATGCCTGCTTTTAAAAGGCTGTCTCTTTCATTGTAGGTTAGCGGTCTTAATTCATTATTGTATGTTCCTGCAATAATTACATTTACAGAATCATCCCTTCTGCTGTTGCCGAATGTTTTGAGTTCTTCAATATCAACTGTTCCTTTTACTAGTTTGCTTTCTTTGAATAGTTTTCCAGTATATGCCAATATGTATTGGCATATTAGGCCATCTCTAAATAACAGACATTTGTCTTTTAATCTATCAAGGTTTAGTTCATCATTAAACTGGCATACTATTCTTGTAAACTCATGCTGTTCTGTTATGCTGTCAAGAATAGGCTTTATATTTACAAGTCCGCTTGCTTCTTCTTTAATCTCTGTTGTAAAGGCTATGCCGTAGTTTTCTGCTGTAATGATTTCATTGTTATTGTCTACAAAGTCTATTTCAAACTTTGCTGTTTCTCCTTTCCATTTAGATATTAGTGCAAAATATGTTTCTGTTGTTTCTATTTCGGTTGATGTTTCTTCTTCTGTTTCTGGATCAACTGTTGTTTCAGTCTTTTTTATTGTTTCGGTTATAGTATCCGCTATAAAAGGAACTTCAACATATTCTTCTATTATTTCTTTAATTGAATTTAATATTTCAGTTTCTATTGAATCTTTCAATATTGTAAATGGAATCTTTACCTTATTGAATATATTTAGATCCATCTTTCTGGGAGCTTTTGCAGGATTGAGCTGATATGCTGTCGCTATTTTGCCAACAACATCCGCAGGAGCTTCAAATACCAGTTCTTTAAATCTTAAATAACCTGTAAAGTTTTTATTGGGTTTGCCCAATACATTAACTTTAATTTTATGATTAGTTCCATTTCCATCTATTGAAGTGAAGTATGTTTCAACCTTTGAACCATTGCCATCTTCTGGAAATAATTTTATCGCCATTCTGTGAAGCGGACTGCCGAAACCATATGCAATTGCAACATCATTTGAGCTGCTGAATTGTTTTATAGTATTTTCTGGAAGCTCCTTTGAATCATTTGGACTTCCTATTACTAGGATTTTTTCATTTCGGGCAAATGCACCTGTACTTTGGGTTTTTTGTTGAAATGTTATTGAAGTAGCAGAAGCTACTGCATTAGGGTTTAATGATTTTGTGACCATATTTTTTTTATTAGTTAACAAATTATTTAAAATAAATTAGATTTTTATTTGAAATACTGCCGTAGGCTAATTTTCAATTTTCAATTTTATAAACGGATCTATAAACTCATTTCTTATATTCAATTTTGTATAGATCTCTTTTAGTTCTTTCCCCTTTAACTGCTCCATATATTCAAAATAACCTATATTATATTCTATAACATACGCAAGAGTTGTTTCTGTTTGGTTTGTATCTTCTGGAGTTAGTATTCGTTTCCAATTTAGAAGTATCTTTTTATCTATATAAAGACTTTTGTTTTTATCTGCATTTGCTCTATTTTCTTCTGTGCCGAAATTATAGGCTCTTTCTGAATTGCATATTGAAAGCATTTGGCTTAATAGATAGTCTAGTCTTAGGCTTGATACTTTGTCGTCTTGAATTATTATATTATTATAAATGTCATTATTACTATTGTTAATATTATTATTGCCGTCATTATTATTGTTGTTATTCGTATCATATTTTGAATAACCTTTTGAGAATAAATAAAATTGCAGTGTTGAATTTGCATATACCTTATCGGCATACTGCATGTTTGGAGGATATGTTGTGCCTGCAATATCAACTATTACACAGGGCAGGTCTTCCTTTGTAAGAGGTTTGAATTTATCTGTAAATATTGTAAAGTCTATTTCTTCTTTTATTCTATTCTCGCTATAGCCTTGTTCTCTGGCTAATTCTATTTGATTATCTCTTTCATTTGCAATAAATGTAGCTATTTTATCTTTGATTATTTTAAAGTAAAGGTTTGGTATTATTTCTGTGAATATTGGATCTTGCATGGGTTTGATTTAATTTTTTAATTATCAATTGTCAATTGTCAATTATCAATTGTTTAAATTCCGCCATTTCTTCTATATTGAATAGCAGCATTTTTATTTAAGTTATTTTCATGTTTTATGTTTTTGTTATTTTCTTTATTTATTGATATAAGACTTAAACTTAGCTTATATATTCCAATAGTTCTGTCTTCCATTACATAATCAATTCTAAAGTCTATCATTTTGCCTTTATTTCTTGGGGCAAATGATATAATCCAATTTGTTTCTGGTCTGCCTATTTTTACATCATCAATATTCAATGCGGCTTCCGCACTATCATTTATTATTGATGTTGCATTCATATTGTTGTTTCCACTGCTAGTGTTAGTTATTCCAATATAATTGCTTACACATTTTAAATCATCTTGTGTGTCAGTTCCATTTGATAGAATGCAATCAACAGAAAAGAGATTATTGGTTACCAATAATCTCTTGTCCCGTTGTAATAGATCAAAGCCGTTCATATTAATTGTATATATATTATTAAATTAAACCAAACTATGTGCTATCACAAAGCAATCATTATTCGTTGGAATAAACAATGGTCTGCTCTTAACTCCATATACAAATGATGCAGTTCCAACTGTCATGATGGTCCAATAGGCATAGGGAAGTTGCTTTGCTTTGATCATGGTTAGGGCATTTATATTTCCAATGCTTCCATTGTTTATCATTGTGGCAGAGTTGTCTATTCCTGCATATATTAAATCAAATCTAACATCTTCTGGCAATAATAAAGCAGTGCCATTTTGTATGTATGGTTGCAAAGTTCCTTCATTTGCATAATTAAAGCCTTTTGGAACTTCAAACTTTGCATTATAGCTCCATAGGTTTATTCTAAAACTTCCAGCAGAGAATTGTCCATGAAATGTTGCACCATTGGTATTCCATGTTGGCATTTTTATATCTGTAAGTTTAATACCAGCATCAAACTTTGTGTGGTCTCTAAATTTAGAATTTGACAATAGAGCATTAACCGTATCCCTTGCACATATTAGTTGAAATGCTCCTGCACCGCTTACCTTTGCATCATCTATGAGAAGCTGGCACATGTCGTCTATATGTTTGATTGGATCTCCTGTGCTGCTCCACTTCTCATTTTCTTTATTTATGTAGTGGGTGTCTTTTCTGTTGAAGGTTATGGAACTTCCATCGCATAGGGTTATTTTATTATTAAATAGTGCATCGGATACCATTTTCTCAATAGCATTTACTATTGTATCAGATAACCAACCCTGTCTTTCATTTAAAAAGTTATTTAGATTTCCAGCTTTCTCATAGACAGTTTTTCCGAATTGTCTTTTGTCAAATTGTGCAGGAGTTAAAGAATCATATTGATTGTAGTAGGGCGGAGTGTAGTCAATAGTTTCAAACTTATTAAAGTTTACCATTCTTGCACCATCTCTTTCAACATCTACCGCATATACATTCTTTACACTTCTTTTATCAAGTTCTATCTTGTCATAGTCTGTGACTATTTCTCTTGCGAAAGATGTTAAAAAGCAGGTTGGCTTTTGATAGAGAGTAAATCCATCTATCATGGTTTTTATTTGTGGGGAATACATAATATTTATTCTTTGAGTTATTGATATAATAATAAATAATTTTTATTGTTTTTTAAGATTGTGGAACGATTTCCTATACTTCCTGTGTAAGTTCCTGACTTTCAACTACAATAATTCCATTATTTTTCAATAGAGTTCTTGCCTTGCCTTTGTATTGGCTTACCGTTTCAAAATATACTATGTCATCAAGTGTTTCATCTTCATTAAGTATGACTTTGTTTTCATTAACTACTCCTTGAACTATGACGCTTGCAGTGAATTCCTGCGGAGATTCTGTATCCTCATTCACTAATGTTTTATTTAGTATGGCTACTGGAACTTCAGAACCATCGCTGTTTCCTTTTTTGAACTGTTTTAGCTTTCCAGATGTGGAAACTTCCCCAAGAACCGTTCCAGCTTGTAAAGTAGTTCCTGCTGGAACTATTACTGTTTCTTCTCTTAATATTGCATTGTAATATAATGGTGAGTTGTCAAATACTATTCTCATATATTTACCTATTAATTTTATTTATAAATATCTTAATTTTTAAGCTTCTATTTTTAATTGAAATTTAATTTTTAATTTTTCATTTTTAATTTTTTAGGTGCGGCATATATGCCCTTATCTTTTCTTCAGCTTCTTTGTTTTCTTTTTCAAGTTCAGCTTTCAACTCTTCATTTTCATTTATCTTTTTTGGTATAAAGTCAGGGTTGTTGTCCATTTCCATTGTGGCCAATTCATTTTTATTGACTCTGGCTTTTATATATTTTGCTTGAATCTCTGAATTATTTAAAAAAGAAATGTCTTCTTTTATGGCATTCAAAGCTATATCTGGTGCAATATCTATAAATTCTAGATGAGCCTTTACTCTTGACTTTTCCTGCTGAATACCGATGTTTACCGCTTCATCATAGAGTTTTGGATAGTAGAGTTTTAAATCATTTAGATTTTCTAGGTCTAGTATTTTATCGGTTTTTTTATCTATTTTCTCCATTTTGGTTTCTTTTTGGTTATTAATAATAAAATGATTTTGCAAATAATTTTGTTCATATTGTTCTGGTTCATTATTAAATAGTGCAACAAGCTTTTCTGTGTTTGCATTGTTTTTTTCATTAGACTTTTCAATAAGGGAGCACATGGCTTGTATTTGAATATTGGCTTCTGCTTTTATTGTTTCTTTATTATTGTTGTTGTAGTTTTTCTTCTCTTCTTTGTTGTTTTGATCTTCTATGATATTCCCCCAAGCTTCAAGTTCATCCTTTCCAATAAAGAATGTCTCATTGTCCATCATGGTTTCAATTTCATTTTTTGCTATTCCTGTATATTTGGAATAGGCTGAACTCATTAGAACTCTTAACTTTTCAATATTGGAATAGGCGCTTCTGAGTTTTCTGTAATCTCCCATTACACAAATGCTGGGATTGTGTATCATTATGACTGAATTTTCTTCAAGTTCCAAACTATCGCCTGCAAGCATTATATAGGTTGCAATGGAAGCGGATAGTCCACATACTCTGACTGTTTTGCTTCCTTTGTTATATTTTTTAATAGAATTGTATATTGCAATTCCATCATAGACATATCCGCCCGGAGAGTTGATTAGAATTTCAATATCACTTTTAGAATTTTCAAGCTGTCTTGCAATATCTTCATATGTTGTATCTATTCCAACAACTCCGGTTATGTTTATTCTATTGTCAGCATCTTTTTTATTTAAGGTTGTCATATCTTTCTCCACAGTTTTGGCAAATGCCTTTTAGAATTTTTCTTTGGCCGCAACGGAAACATTTTTTCTCATGAAATTGTGGTTCAGTCTTTTTTACTTCTTTAAATTTTTCAACTTCCTTTGCATCAATATTTTCTGCTTTTTTGTTTTCTATATTTTTTTCTTTTTCTTCTGGTTCTTTTTTTGACGGTTCCAGTGTTGCTTCTTTTGTTGGCTTTGACACTGCTTTTTGTTCCGCAGCATTATTCTTCTGTCCATCATCATTTTTTGTTTTATCTTGATTTGGTTTGTTTGGTTCGTTTTTAATATTGTCAACATTTTGAATATTGGGTTGTTGTTTGTCATCTAGACTTCTAGTCATGTTTCTCCTTTGGGTTGTTAATAAAATTGATTAATTGAATTTATTTATCTATGTTTTTCTTCTTTCTTCTTTATTTTTTGTGCTGTTCTTTTTGTTATTTTCTTTATCTTCTTTTGTGCTATCTTTTATATTTTGTTTTGAGCTTTGTTGCGAGCTTTCTTGTTCTTGATTATTGTTTTCTTCTGCTGTTTGAATATTTAATTGTTTCATTATTTCTATTTCATTGCTTATTCTTTCCATTGTGCTGTCAAAGTCAGTGCTGTTTCCAAGCTCTTCCATTCCTTCTTCTCTTGTGGACAGGTTATTGTTTATCTTCTCTACAACTGCATTAACTTCCTTTAATGGATCTACATGCGGTATTGGCGGGCTTATGAATCTGCATTTATTCAATGCATTCATATCTATTGGATTATTTCTTATTTTATCAAAGTTGTTTATTATTAGATTTCCTTTTAGATTCTCTATAAGAAAGAAGGTCTTAAATGCTGGTTTATAGATTCCATCTACAACTATATTCTTTCTCAATACTTTCAATGTAAGCTCAAACATCTTTAATGCAGCTCTGCTGGCACTGAAATTGTTGCTGAATACCATTATTGCAATCTCAAAAGGTATGCTCTGGCTTGCAAATATATATTTTGCATTGGCATCAAGGAATGACTCAAAGTTTACATTTGGTCTTTTTGTGTCAAAGGACTTCATGGTCTTGCCAACTCCTAGATTTATGAGAAGTCCGTTTGTCAACTTCAATATTGCTGCCTTTGTTTCTTCTTTGAGTTCTGGATCATATATTGGATTGCCATTGTTTTTTATTAATTCACGGCCAACAAGAGGATTCTTTCCATCGCTCAATTCAGTATGTTCTATTACGGTTGCAAGTTTTGAGTTGACTTCACTGGCTACAACTTCATTCTCTGTATATTTTGACAATTGGTCTATCTTCTGTATTATGCTGCATATAGCCGATACTCCCCTTACTTGACTTATTCTGCTGTTGTTTGCATATACCAGCCAAGCTTGAATATTGCCTTTACTATCCTTTGCTTTTATTCTGAGGTTTTCTCCTGTTTCGGTTATTATATGGTATGCAATATGTTCTCCATTTTTGTTGATTTCAACTCCGTCTATTACTTTATTGTTGCTGTTATGTTCTGGAGCTCCGCCGCAGACATTTCTTCCATCAATGGCTTGAAGTGTTATCTGTCCGTTTTTTATTCTTCTTATTATAAGACAATCTCCGCATAATAGAGTATTTATCATTACGGTTGTTGAAAGACTATGAATATCCGATTGGTTGTTGTTTGAAATGTACTTACTGTTTGAGTATATGTTCCATATGCTTTCCACATATTTCTGAAAGTTATTTTGAGTAATGTTTGGGTTATCGGCTTTTTCTGCACTATTTATATCAATATTATATTTCTTCTTTAAAATTAGTTTATCAGGTTCATATTGAAGCTTTAGTCCATCTCCAACTGTAAACTGCGCCAATCTATCTATTACTATTTTTGTTATGTCTGTTGTTAGATATAGATTCCAAGCTCTGTTTGCCATGCCGTAGTAGTCTATATCATAATTTAATGGCAGACCAAGAGATTTGATGTTCTTTTCTCCATTGAAGTGAATGTGGCCATAATTTAATGATATCGGCTGCGGCTGTTGTGCATTATATGGTGTTTTCAGGTTTTGTTGTTTTTGATTTGCCTTGAATTTATTAAATATTTTAAACATCTTCACTTCTTATAATTAATATATTTGTTCCGCTTTCATTTTGAGTTGCTTCGTTGTATTTTTTTTCCCAATATTGAATCTGTTTCATTAGATCTGCTGTGTTATATACAACCCTTGTTACTGTCTGTCCTGTATTGAGGCTATATTCCGCAACTCCATTGTTCTTGCTGGCTTCTTCCATTGAGTTGTAGAGATTTGTAAGAATGGATTTTATTTGTTGTGAATTCATTTTCTTATTTATTTTTCAAAATTATTAATTTTTTCAACTGATCTATTCCAAACCTCATAATCAGCCTCGCTACAAATGAAATTTCTATTTAATTTTTTACTGGCAATAGCTGTTGTTCCGCTGCCACTAAAACAATCTAATACTAAATCATTTTCATTACTGCTTGCTTTTATTATTCTTTCTACCAATTCTAACGGTTTAATTGTAATATGTTCATTTTTTTGTGTCTTTCCATTAATTTTGTTTTTATGCCTTTCACTTGTTATATGCCAAACATCACTACATAATTTACCATTTTTATTTGGAAACCATCTTTTTCCATTTTTTATAACTCCACATTTACTTCTGTTCTCTGATTCATATGGAACTCTTATTTCATTATAATTAAATGTGTATTTTTTAGTTTTTGAAAAAAATAATATAGTTTCCTGTTTGCTACAATATTTCTTAACTGCGAATCCTAAACCATCTTTTTTGTTCCAAGTTATCCAATTTTGAAAAAATAATTCTTTTTTGATTAAATATTGCATTATATATGCAGAATTAAAAGGGGTATTAAAAATGTATAAGCTACCCGTGTCTTTTATTTTTGGGATTAAGTGATCAATCCAATTAAATGTAAATTTCAAAAAATCTGAGTGATTTTTGAATGTATCCCAATAAGCTTTTTGCATATTGTATGGTGGATCAATTATAGCTAAATCTATTATTTTGTCTGGAATTAAATTTATTAATTTTAGACAATCACAATTATGTATTTTATTTATTAGATTTTCCATATTTATTTTTTATCTCTTTGTTGTTTCTTTAAATACTCAAACACTTCTCTACTATTCTCAAACTGGCCATTCTTTACTAATTCATTTACAAGAAACTCTGCACCGCATAGACAATATACGCAAAGGTCAAAGGCTTCGTTTCTTCCGTGCTGTTCCCATTTGATGTTTATTGAGCCGTTAGGAAGTTTTTCTTTTATTCTTCTTTCTGTTGTTAATTGTCTAAAATATTCTTCTGAATATTCTTTGCCAAATGTCATGTATCCATCTGGGTATGGTTCATTTTCTCTCCATTCTGAGTTTAGGTATCTGGCTATTTGATTCTTATATAGAGTTACATATATCTCTAATAGATATAGTCCTGAATAGCTGTCTAACTCTTTTAAATTAAATTTTTTGCTTGTTAATACCGTAGTATTTACACCTTTTACTGGCACAAATACTCTTTCATCATCCCTTTGGCAAAATTTATAGACTAGATCAGTTTTTTCTCCATCTCCCGAATCTATTAGTATTGCCTTTACCAGCATTCCATTATGGAATATTTCATCTTTTATTCTAAATAGTTCAGTCCAGCAATTATCAAATGGATTGGATGTATTGCCCTTTATAACTCTATGGTCTATTCCCCAGCTTCTCCATCTGTCTCCATATGCTTTTATCTCAACTTCAAGCCTATCATCCTGAACATCGCAAGCCCCAACAAGAAATAAAGCTTCTTCCGGTATTACATTATTGTTTCTATTTTCTTCTCTAAGCTTTCTTAATTTGTATATTTCAACGCCTGCTATTGTTTCTTCATATGGAAGACCCAATGTCAAATTATAAAAGCTTTGCAGTTTTATTGGATCTTTGCCCGCTTCAAGAAAGTCTGATACACAATCTTCCCAGCTCTTGAATAGTGAATATAATGCTGATAGGTGATAGCTTCTATAATGCGGTTTCTTTGCAGCTGCTGTCGGCATCCATTCTCCCTTGATCAGCATCTTCTTCTTGTGGTAGTCTTTCATATCACAGCCGCAATATTTGCATCTATATACTACTGAACTATAATTTCCATTTTTACATTCTTCTGAATTAAATATTAGACCATAGGGCTTTCTTTTAATTTTTATATCATCATTTCTGTAATTACTGCTATCTTCATCTATTGTTGCTTTGTTATCGCTATAAAGTCCGCCATCATGGCTATAAAATATTAATTCTTGCTTTTCTCCACAAAAAGGACAGGGGACATAAAATTTTCTCTGGTCTCCTTTTTCATAATATTCTTTTATGTGGGATGTACATGAAAGCAATGGTGTTGATATATACCCAATCTTTCTTGTTCTTGAATAGCTTTCTGTTCTTTTTACTGCCAGATCTATTGGACTGCCTTCTCCCGCTAATGTTTGCGGATAGGCATCAAGTTCATCAAGAAATAGCTTCTTTATTGGAAGAGAACGAAGACTGTTTGCATTGTGGCAGCCAGAAATACGAAGAAAGCCTCCGAGAAAGTCTATAAGTTCGGCTGTATCTCCCGTTCTTCTGCTATGTCTATTATCTGTTTCAGCTATTATCTTTTCTCGTAGATTTGAATTATCTATAAGATTATCAATTTTAATTGTTTTAAAATCTTTCAATAGTTTCAAGTCTCCAGAAACTAGCATCATGGGACTGGGATCGTGGGCTATGCTGTAGCCTATCACATTCTCAAATATAGCAGTAGTAAAACCTAATTGAACCCCTTTCATTATTGCTATCTCACGAATGGGACTATTTTTTGAGAAGCAATTTGCTATTTCCTTTGCATAAGGTGTATTATCATATGAAAAGTTTCCGGTTATATTGCTTACTTTACTTGTCATAAAACGATTCTTTTCTGCCCATTCGGATACTTCTGGAAGCAGGTCTTTTGGTATAACTGCTCTTATGGTTTTAAATATTTTTTTGATTTGATCGTTTTGAGTATTATTATAACTTGTTTTTTGTTTCATAGGTTTAGAAATTCTTTTTCTGTTTTATCTATTGTTGATTCAATTTCTTTATGTAAACTTTTTGTGATTAAATTTATTATAAGAGGCTTTGGCTCTTCTTCACTTTTTACAATATCAATAATTTCATCAACTATATTTATTGGTATTTCCACTATGTTTTTTGTTAAATTTCCTATGGTTTTAGTTATTATTCTGTTTAGTATTTCAGTATTTACTAAATCTTTTTTTCTTTGCTTGACTTCCATTTCAAGAAGTTCTGATTTGTATTTCTCACTTTGCAGCTTGTGCTGTTTGGTTTCATATTCTATATTTGTGAAGCTTTTGTCTTGACTTTTGGAGTTTTCATCCTGTTTATATTTTTCAAATTGTGTGTATTCTTCTGCTTCTTCAACTTGTTCAATTTGTCCATCAAGCCTATTGTTTTGATTTTGATGCTCTTGATTGCTATCATAATAATTTAAAATGTTTTCTTCTAGGGTTCTTTTATTGTCTTTTTTCTTAATTCTTTCTTTATGTTTTTGTATTTCAATTCTTTTGTTTTTTATATATTCTTTCATCTGTGGTGATGATATGTCTATCTTGCCATCAATCCCAACTTTTACTTCTCCTTTTTTTACTAGTCTGCTTACTACTATCGGCAGACATCCCAGCAGTTCAGCTAGTTCTCTTTTTAGAAGTTTGGTTTTTTGTTCTGTCATGGTCCATGTTTTTATCTCTTTGGTTGTTTTTTTATTGTTCTTTGCTGCTATTTTTATTTTTTACTATTCTTTCCTGTTTTTATTATTTCTTTCTTATTTCTTTATTATCTCTTTACCTATTCTTTTAGCTATTTCTTTATTTTTTTATATGTTTTGTTTTAGTAGCTTTTATATGTTGATTTATAAAGGCTGATTAGCTATTGCTTCAAAATTGCTTTGGGGAGTGTGCGAGTGGGGCGGCCGCCAAACTGAACCCCGAGAGGTTGGAATGGCGGACAGTACCTTTTTGATGCATGGCCAGTGCGGTCTGCGGTGTTCTGTCTGTCCTGCGGTGTGCTGCTGCTCTTCATTTTTATTTCTTTTATCATATTATTTTGTTTATTTTGTTTTTTGTTTGTTTTTATTTGTATTTTGTTTGTGTTTTATTTATTCACTTCTCATCTGCATGTTGAATGCTCTTGCATTTCTGTTTAATATGCTCTTTGCTGTCTTTATGTATATCCTATCCATATTGTTCAATTCCTTTTCATATGTATCTTTTAGCCATGCTGTTCTTTTTATGTTTGTTGTCTTGCTGTTTAATGAATATAGCTTTGTTATTTTTACTCTGTTGTCTGTTTTTGATTCTTTGTTTATTTTTTCTAGTCTGTATATTCCAAGCCTATTGTTTTTTGTTCCGGCTATTATTGGTTTGTTTAGTGTTCTTATTCTATTGTGTGCCATAAGCCCGCTTATTCTGCTTAGCTCCAGTGTTTGGCTTGTGCTGTTTGTGTTTTCTGGTGTGGTGTTGTTTGTTTTATTGTTTATATATCTAAAATTTCTTAATATATGCTGTGCTGGTATTGGTTTTAGATTTGTTAATCTATTTTCTTTTTTTATAGTTTTGCTGAATGTATTTCCTGTTCTTATGTTTTTTAGCCCCAATAATGTATGTTTAGTCTTGGATTGGACTGGTTTGCCTAATTCATTTTCTTCAAGGATGGTTTTTGTGTTGTTTATTCCTGCATTCTGTATTTGTCCAACCATGCTGAACATTGTATTTAGGTTATAGCCAATTGCTCGGTTATATCTTATGCTCATTGGTGCAAAGTTGTTTCTCTTTGCAAATTTCTTTGGTATAGTCTCTTTTTTAAGTTTGTTTGATATTTCATATACTGCTGTATTCATCACATTGTTTATTATTTTTGGAAATGATGTTTTATGTATCTTTATTAGATTGTCTCCAAACTTTCTAAGTTGTTTTGTGTCAATGTGCATTTTATTCCTTGTTCTTTTCATCAATCAGTTTAGTTATAAGTTCTATTGCCTTTAAATCTCCCTTGACTGCCTTTGCCACAGTGTTAATTGCTATTACCTCTTTTATAGTTGCTGTTTCTCCTTTGTCGTTTGTTGATTCTCTTGACAAGAGTGTTTCAAATATCTCTTTAAACTTTCTTTTTTCTCTTCGTTTTTCTCCTGATTTTATACCTCCTTTTCTGCCTTTTTCTCTCGCTTCGCTCTTGCTTTGAATTGGTTTGAGATTTTTATCATTTGCCATTGCATATTTGTTCTATAAGTATTTGTTTGTTGTTTTATAAACATTGTAAATCATTATATTTAATTCCATCACTTCTAATCGCTTCTTCGCCTGTTAAATTTTGCCATCTTTCTATTATTACATCGCAATAGTGTGGATCAAGCTCCATTGTGTAGCAGATTCTTTCTAATTGATGAGAGGCAATGAGAGTGCTTCCGCTTCCGCCGAATAGGTCAACTATCAATTCATCTTTCTTGCTGCTGTTTATAATTAATTTGCCCAATAGTTTAATTGGTTTCATGGTTGGGTGCAGATCGCTTTTATTAGGCTTGTCGCAATGAATAACTGTTGTTGGCGATGATGTTGTATTTTTATCACTGTCTATTTTTAATATGGTTTCAAGCATTCTAAGCAGTTCTTCCTTTTTAAGCTTTTTTAGGTCTATTTCATCTTCAAACACATTTCCATTAGTTCTGCTGTCTATGAAGTAATGACCTTCTCCTTTCTTCCAGCCATAGATGATTGGCTCATGTTTATTTTGATAATCCTGCCTGCCCATTACAAAGTGGTTTTTAACCCATATTAATATTTGACTGAAATAGAAATCTGCATCAATAAAAGCTTGTGTAAAATTTATTCTTTCGCTATCGCTATGGAATATGTATATTGCTCCGCCATCTTTTAGGACTATGTCATTATAGTTCTTGAATACTTTTAATAGGAAGTTATAAAACTCTTCTTTACCCATTTCATCATTAAGTATTTTATCAAACTGCTTGTTTTTATCATATGCTACATTATAGGGTGGATCTGTTATAACTAAATCTGCCTTTTCAATATCTGCTCCGCATTTCATCAATAGTTCAACAGCTGCTTTATCGGTGCTGTCTCCGCATAATAGCCTATGTTCTCCAAGATAGAATAAATCGCCAAGTTTGGTTTTTGGCTGTTCTGATTCTTCCGGTATATTTTCACTGTCATCAATCAATTCATTTACCTTGTCTTCTTCTGTTTTGAATGATAATTTATCCAATTCATCACTATTAAATCCCCATGATTCCAATTCGTCTGTATTAAAATTTGAAAGCAGCAGATCAAAGTTCCATTCTCCTGTATTGGAGTTTAGCCTTATGTTTAATTCCTTTTCTGCATCAATATCAAGATTTACAATTACGCATTCTACTTCTTCTACTTTTAATTTGAGAAGTTCTCTAACTCTAAAATGCCCGCCTATTATGATGTTGTATCTATCCGGATGTTCGTTTACTATTATTGGCTCTACACAGCCGTATTTTTGAAGGCTTTCTGATAGTGCCTTTTCCTGCTGTTTGGTGGCCTTTCTGGGATTGTATTCTGAAGGAATAAGGTCTTTTAGTTTTCTTGTTTGTATTTTCATAATTGAGAATTTTTTTTGTTTTTTGTTTTTTATTTTTGAATTTCCTGTTGTTTTAATAATTTTAATTTATATTCATAAACTCTTTGCGGGTTTATTTCTGCCATTTGGCATGCATTTATAAAGTCTTTTTTATTTGGATTTATCCATAGAATAGCCTTTGCTCTGTTTACTCTGTCCATCACTTTATTTCCATTGTTTTTTATATCCAATATAGCTTGTAAAATTACGGCTTTCCATAGTTCAGTGCATTTCATATTTTCAGCTAATTGATTATTTAGCTTTATTGATGGTTTGATATTCATATGGCTAATTCTCCCGATTAATTTTAATTGAATAATCTTTTAATAATTTCTTCTACAACTTTTACAGTTACTGCATTGCCAAGCATTCTGTATCTGTTTGTATCTTTTATCTCATTTCCATTTTTATCTGTTTTTGTCCAATTGTCTGGAAAGCCTTGAAGTCTTTCGCATTCCAATGGAGTTAGGTTTCTGATACAGAGGGATGCATCGCTGTTGTCTATTAGACATACGCCATGCTGGTCTTGGCTTGTAATTGTAAACGATGGTTCTCCATTGGTTTTGAATCTTCTGCCATTTTGTCTTTTATTCAGCCTGTTTGGAGTTATTACCGGTATTGCATACAGACCAGTTTTGCCGTTGCCGCCAGAATTTGACAATATGCAGGTTGAGTTGTCATATACGGTATTTATTCTGCTTCCATGCGGGTTTCTTTTTGTTTCTTCATGGAGTTGACTCTCAACAACATATGTTCCCGAACCCTTTGATGTTCCTGTTCTTGTGGTGATTGTGTTTGTTGCTGCATATGAAGAAGTTTGTTGTCCTTGTATGAAAGAAGCCTTGCAATAGTTTTCTCTGATAGGAAATACTTTGAATCTGGATTTGTTTCTAAGATGTCCAATAAAATATATTCGCTCTCTATTCTGGGGTAGAAACCATCTAGTATTAACAAGCTGCCATTCGCAGTCATAAAGCCCAATGTTGCCAATCTCTTGCAGACATTTGATAAAGTCTTGTCCTTTGTTATTTGTAATAAGTCCTTTGACATTTTCAAAGATAAAACATGCAGGTTTGACTTCTTTAATGAGCCTAATTGCTTCAAAAAATAACCCGCTTCTGCTTCCGTCAAGTCCTGTTCTCTTTCCAGCAACCGATAGATCTTGGCATGGAAATCCAAAGGTAATGAGGTCAATTTGTTGTTCGCTGTCATCATTGCTATTGCTAGTTCTTAGTTCTTTTTTAATTAATTCCTTTTTAATTGTTTCAGTTGTAATTGTTTTAATATCTCCAAGTGCTTTGGCTTTTGGAAAGTGTTTTTCATAAATCTCTATGCAGTGTTCGTCTATTTCTGAATAATAATGATTTTTTATTTTTACTCCTGCATTCTCTATACCCTTTGCAAACCCGCCTATGCCAGAGAATAGGTCAATGTAATTGATTCCATTGTTCATTTGTATATTTTTTATTTAGGATTAAAAAATAACCAAGTATTGAATTACTTAGTTTATTTTTAATTTATTCTAGATATAATGATTGATTATGATTTTATGATAATTTTAAAATATTATTTTGTAAAGTACTATATTTTCATAAATTTATAATAATTGGTTCAAGATCTATCTGATAAAATCCGTTCTTAGTCCCAATTATTATAAATGGTTTTAGCTCTATCTTATTTTTAGTTAGTTCAAGTTGTCTTTCTATATTGATATCTCTTAAATAAACATCAAAATTATCTATTAATTGTTTTTTAAATTCTTTGTTAGTCATATAATCATAATAGTCGGGACATAATTCTGCTATATTTTCAGAATTCTGATTTTTTTTCTGCTAGATCGTAAATTTTAGCTTCTTTGCCTTTACTTATAATAATTTTAGTATTAGATAATTTATTTAAAACATAATCTTTAAATTTCTTTTTCAAATTTAATTTGTCATTGGATGATAGTTTTGTTTTTTTATTTAAAATATTTATATGTAACAATAAAATATATTTTTGTTAAGATACATAATAAAGTTGTAATATTTTTTTGTAAAGAGGATTATTCATTATTTTTTTATTTATCCTCTTATTCTATCTCATCCTCTTATTTTATCTTACCCTTTTATTCTATCTTACCTGTGCTTGTATTCTTCAGGTTCTTATAAAATTTAGCCAATCCTTTCAGCCCATACCAAACCCTTACTTCTGCCACTCCCTGTTTTTTTAATTGTTTGTCTATATTTGTAAGGGATTTGTTTTCTATTAAAAACTGTCTTAATATTTCTCTTGTATTCAAATCTTCTACAGATGATATTGCCTTATTGTATTTATCCCAAGAGTTGAGGTTTTGAATTAGATGGAATTCATTATTCATTTTTGTGGATTTTTGAACCCTTGCTTCTTCTAATGCCGTTGTTGTGGTGCATTTGTTTTTAAAGCTATTCTCATAATCATACAATAATCTTTCGCCTGCTGCATATTGTTCTTGGTCTATAGTCGCTTTGTCATAAAGTTTGTATAGGTTGTTTATCTGTCTTTTTATATTATTGAGTTTATTTTCTATTTTTTGATCTTCATTCATTGTCAATTCCGGGTTGCTTTCAAAGACTATTTTTTCTATTAGTTTTTGCCTTTTTATATTTCTTTTTTTAGTCATTTTCTAATTCTCCATTATTATTATCATTCTGCTGTGAATTGTCTGGCCTGCTGTTTTGAATAAATATATTGTTTATTTCTTGAATTGGTTTTAATTCAACTTTACTTATGTTGTTATTGGTTTCCTGCCAGAATTGTTTTATGCCTTTCTTTATATAGTAATATTCTCCATTTGGATTTTTTCTTTTTAGTCCATCCATGAAGTTCTTATTGATGTAGTCGGTTTTAAATTCACTTTCTGCCGACATTAGTATAAAGTTTTCTGCTTTTATGATTAGTAGAACATCAATAAACCAGCTGTTGAAGGTTGCTTCGGAAAATGCCTTTTTGAATTCTTCTCTAATGTATAGCCAATCTTTGTCGTTTCTTAATTGATTAATTTGTTCTTTTAATTCTCTACATAATGCTATTGACTTTCTTTCATTTATTGATTTTTCTTTACACTTTTCAATCCAATTGGGAAGCTTTGGAAATGTTCTGTATTCCATAAGCAATTCGTCCCTTACAAGAGATACTATTCTATAATCATAAAACGATAAAACTCTGCAGAATGATTTTACTATTTCATCATCATAATTGACATTGTAGTAATCAAACATTGGCTTTAATATCTCAGAGTATATCTTGTCTTTATAAAATAATTTAGTTTTATCTTCCATAGTATTTTGTTCCTTTGTTTATTGATTATAGGTGTTATAGGTGTTTTTATCATCATTAAAATTAGAGTTGTTTTCTGTATTGTATTTTTCTTTTGCGTTATATTCTGTTTCTGTTTCCATCCCATATTCTTCTGATGTACTTTCAAGAAGAAGCTCTCTTTCTTCTTTTGTTAGGCTATTTAATAATTCATCATCAATAATTATATCTCCATTGTCCTTCCATTTATTGAGTTTTGTAATTTTGTCTTTTATTGTTTTAAGTTCTGGATATAGTGAATCTGGAAGAGATGATTGTTCTTTTTTGCACTTGCTTGCTTCTTCAAGTGCTTTTTTCATTTGTTTTTGCTTATAATCTTCCGCTTGTTTTTGTAGTTGTTTTGTGATCCAAGATACTGGATCAAGTATTTTCTTTTCAAGAGCTTCTTTTATAAATCTTAGGACATCAATTCTTGAATTTGTCCTTAGCCATTTGCCAATAATTCGTCTAGCTTCTTTATTTTTTATTCCCGCATCATTTAAGAGTATAATACCAAATCCAAATATTTGTTTGTTTATGTCTTTTTCTGATTGAGTGCTGCTGTTTGTTTTTTCTTGAATTTTATTTTTTTCTTCTTTTGTCTTTTTAATTATGTTTATATGGTTTTCTAATTGTTTATTTTTATTTAAAAATTCAGAATTATCTTCTTCGGCATTTTTGCCTAAAAAAGATTTATCTTTTTTGTTATTATTAATTGGACTATTAGCTGTATTATTAATATATATATTAGGCTCTTTGACTTTTTTCAAAGGGTCTGTTTGAGTTTTTTCAAATGATGTATTTGAATTTTTTAAATCATTGAATAAAAAAAGATCCAGTTGGTTTTTATCAACTTTGTTTTTATTTTCATTTTCAGGTTCTATAAATTTTGGAGTAGTTGTAAATAATTCTTGATTTACTTTCAATACTCTTGTTCTTCCATCAAATGATATCTGCTCTACAAAACCCAGTTCTTTAAGATGCTTTATATAGATTGATACGGTATTCTCTTTTACATTTAAAAACTTTGCGAAGTGCTTGTTGCTTGCAAAACATCCCCTGTCATTGTCAAGATTATCAATTTCTATAAGAAGTATCTTCTCTGTCCATGATAAATTTTGATTAAGGTATATGTTCTTTGGAATCCATATACCTTTGAAGTTTCTTATGGCATTATTATTTGTTTCCATAACAACCCCCGTCAGTTCTGCTGCTATTTTTACTGCCACTATTGTTAATTTTATTTTCATCTGTTTGGCTGGTATTGATTTGACTTGTTTTTATTAGCGAGAACCTTTTTTTAATCTGTGGCCATTCTATGTTTTTATCTCTTTCTTTATCTTTAATCTGTTTTATTCTATAAAATTCAACCTTTACAATTGAATTGCCATCATTTATATAGTCAGTCAGCAATTCACTGTTATATTTGTCCATTTCTTTAAATGGTTCGGTGTTGAAATATTCAACTGCTCTTTTGTAGGAACTTTCAATAGTGGATTTATACTTTAATTCAATTACTCCATCAATCCATTTCTTTCTATAATTAGCCTTTTCTAGTTCAAGATCTGCATGTTTTTGAATGTCAAATAATTCTTCTGCATTAAATGTTAATAGGGTTGCTATGGGGGTTTTATCTAGGACATCAAAGAGATGTTCTTTAGTTTTTGTGGCATTTGTTCTGTTCCTATTGTTAAAACTATCTTTATTTTTTCCTTTTGTAAACATTATAGAATTAATAATTATTAAAATTACTAATTCTATAAAGATGAAGTTTAAAAGTGTTACCTAATATTTTAAAAAATAATCTAATATTTAAAAAAATTCATCCAATCCAAACTCTTCAAATATTTTTTTAATCTTGTTTATTTTCTGATATATTGTTTTTCTGGATAATTTTAGCTCTTTTGATATATTTGTAATATTTGTATCAGTTTGAAGTCGTCTGCATAGTTCTTTTAGATCACTCGGAAGATTATCAACCGCTTTCAAAACCAATTCTTCCCGTTTTATTCTACAATAAGTTTCAAATGTATCAGTTTTATTATCTTCTATGAAATCTATTATTTCTTTGCTGTCATTTTTGCTGATGCCATTACTATTGTTTATTCCATCAATAGAAGCACAATCATTTAAAGACTTTTGTGAAAATATCTTGTTATGTATTCGTGCTTTTTCTAATAGATTCCCATAGATGCTTTCCATTATAATATTTATCCAATACTTTATTGAAGATTTAGATTCGTCGTGATTATATTTTTTAATTCTATAATAAAAAAGAGCAAGAATTTCCTGCTCTAGATCATTTGCTTCATAAAAGCTATAAAAGCCATTTCTCACTAATTTCAAAGCATAATACTTTGCTGAATTAAAAATATAGGATTCCAAATCCTTATCAAAGATAAGAATTTGGTTTGAATTGCTATTTTTTGATTTATATTAAAAGAGATAAACGGGTAAGCAATTAAATAGTTAAGATTTTAAATGATAGAATAGTAAAATAATGAAGTAATGAAATATAAGTGTGTAAAATATTAAAACAATAAATTAATTAAATACCGATAAATCAATATATTTCAGTATGTATATTATTCCACTGAACTTACAGTTCAAACCTTTTCAATCCAGTAGAAAAGTATATATAATCTAACTCTTACTATTACAAAATAAAGACTATACTTTTTTAATAGATTAAATAGTTTTAGATAAATTTTAGATATATACTTCTCTTATAGTTTAAACATAGCTTGCTATACCTTAATATATTAATAAAATTAAATGAATATAATATTTCAAAATATCCAATTAGTGTTAATCATATAGGTTAAATATATTTAGAAAATTTAATTCTACTGCTTTTTACAAAAAACTAAATCTTGTATTATTTTTAATATCACTCAACTACTAACAAATATAGTAATCTTAAAACTTTATTAAAGTTTTAATAACTAAACTTTGAGAATTGGATTTTTTGAGATAGTGGTTTAGTGTCTGTGAGAATGAGATAAAAAAACGAGATAATTTTATGCAATTTTGCTGGTTTTTATGATTCCGTAAGTTTAGTAAATATTGCTGTCAATGGCTTGAAATAAGGAACTGTTTTATTACTTGAAAAATTGTGAGAATGGTTAGTTTTTGATTTAATGGCGGAGAAGGCGGGATTTGAACCCGCGATGCTCCTTGCGAAGCATGACAGTTTTCGAGACTGTTCCATTCAACCACTCTGGCACTTCTCCAAGAAAAAATCTAACTAAAAAGTTAGATTTAAAAAACTATTTTTCAATAGCTTTGACTGTTTTTAATTGTTTGTTTAATCTAGATAAAACTTCGGCAGAAATATCTAAATTAGGTTCAGCATAAATTGTTGATGCAAGTGGTAAAACTACATCAAAGTTGTATTCACTGTCTTTTTCATTTTTCATTTCTTTTACAATGTCTTTAATTTTTTCTGTAACTTCTACGACAGAATCCATGTATTTTTTTTGTAAATCAACTTCGCTTTGTTTAACTTTTTGTTGAAAAGCTAAAACTTTTTGTTGAAATTCTAAAACTTTTTGTTGTGCAACTTCTTGCGATAAAGTTTTAACTTGTGATTCTAGTGAATTTTTTTCTTCACTTAATTTTTCTTCTTCGGCCTTCAATTTTTTTTCAATTCCAGCTTTTTCATTTTCTAATTCTTTATTAACATTTGACATTGCAGTTGATTTTTTTAAAACTGTATCTAAATCAATAGTTGCAATTTCAGTGGCATAGCTTTGTCCTGCTAATAATAAAATAGAAAAAAAGCTTAGACAAAATAATATTTTTTTCATTTTTTACATATTTATTTGCAATAATAAAAATGTATTATATACTAACTTATTGTCAAGAAAAATTTATTTTATTGACTTTATTTTTTTATTTTTTATATCATTAATTAAAAGCTATTATTAAATTGGTTATGAATAATGTAATTGAAATTGCTAATTTATCACATACATATGGGTATCGTAAGAATAAAGTATTAGCATTAAATAATATTTCCTTAAATATTAAACAGGGAGAAACAATAGCTTTTGTTGGACCAGATGGTGCAGGCAAATCTACATTATTAGATATTATTTCTGGTATCAAAATTATACAAGGCAATGCAAAAGTTTCTGTATTGGGTGGTAATATTGCTAAATCTTCTCATAGATCCTTAATAGCAAGTGATATTGCATATATGCCACAAGGTTTAGGTAAAAATTTATATACCGAATTATCTGTTTATGAAAATATAAAGTTTTTTGCTAATCTTTTTGCTATGAATGAAAAAGAAAGTGAAAAACTTATAAAAGAAGTAATGGAAAAAACTGATTTATTAAAATTTAAAGATAGACTTGCAAAAAATTTATCAGGTGGTATGAAACAAAAATTAGGTTTATGTTGTGCTTTGGTACATCAACCTAAAATATTAATATTAGACGAACCTACAACTGGTGTTGATCCATTGTCTAGACAAAATTTTTGGGAATTAATTTTTAATATTAAAAATCAAAATCAAGACATGACTTTATTGGTTGCTACTGCATATATGGAAGAAGCAAAAGTTTTTGATAGAATTATAATGATGGATGATGGAAAAATAATTGCTAATGGCAATATGAATGAATTATTAGAAAAAACTCAAAAAGATACACTTGAAACTGCATTTATTGAAATGCTACCAATAGAAAAAAGGGGAACTCATAAGGATTTTGTTTTGCAACCATTAGACTTATCAAATAGAGAGGTTGTTATTGAGGCTAAAAATTTAACAAAAGTTTTTGGTAAATTTACAGCTGTTGATAACATTAGTTTTAATATTAGACAAGGTGAAATTTATGCTTTTTTAGGTCCTAATGGTTGTGGAAAAACAACAACAATGAAAATGATTACTGGTTTATTACCTGCTACAAGTGGTTATCATAAAATATTTGGAAAGGCTGCAAAGGAAAATATAATTCAAATCAAAAAAGATTTAGGTTATATGTCTCAAAGCTTTTCTTTGTATGGTGAATTAAGCGTTATGGAAAATTTACAATTACATGCTACAATTTTTGATTTATCAAAACAAGAGACACACCACAGAATAAATTATGTAATAGATAAATTTAGATTAAGTGAAATATTAAATGAAAAAACAAGTAATTTACCACTCGGTGTAAAACAAAGATTATCACTAGGAGTTTCAGTTTTACATAAACCATCAATTTTAATTTTGGATGAGCCTACATCAGGTGTTGATCCTGTGGCAAGAGATGAATTCTGGGAATTGATTGTTGATTTATCAAGAAAAGAAGGTGTTACAATTTTTGTTACAACTCACTATTTAAATGAAGCTATGAGATGCGATAGAGTTGCTATGATGAATGCTGGAAGACTACTTGCATCAGATGCTCCAGAAGAGATAATCAAAAATAAAAAAGCAAAATCGCTTGAAGAAGCTTTTATAAAATATATAAAAGAAGATATAAAAGAACGAAATTTATAATAATAATTTAAGGAAAAAAATGATAGATATTACAAAACTTGATAATGGTTTAAGAATTGTTAATGAATATATGGAAGATGTAGAATCTGTATCGGTTAATGTTATAGTAAAAACTGGTAGCAGAAATGAAACAAAACAAAATAATGGTATTTCTCACTTTTTAGAACATATGGCTTTTAAAGGTACACTTACAAGAAATGTGCAACAAATTGCAGAAGAGTTTGATGATATTGGTGGGACTGCTAATGCTTTTACATCAACAGCAAAAACTGCTTTTTATACAAAAGTACTAAAAGAATACACAGAAAAAGGTGTGGAAATTTTAGCAGATATTTTACAAAATTCTGTTTTTCTTGAAGAGGAAATTGAAAAAGAAAGACAAGTTATATTGCAAGAATTAGCTATGACAAAAGATGATCCAACTGATATAGTTGTTGATTATTTTTCAGAAACACAATATGCTAATCAACCATATGGAAGAAGTATTTTAGGACCTGCTAAAAATATTAGAAAATTTACAAGAGATGATATTATTAATTACATTTCAAAACAATATAGAACCGAAGATATAGTTGTATCATTTGCTGGAAAATTAAAAAATGATGAAGCTGTAAAAATGGTAGAAAAATATTTTACTTCTTTAAACAAAGGTAAAAATAAAGAACCACAAAAAGCTATTTATACAGGTGGTTATTTTGTAAAAAATAAAAAATTAGAACAAACACAAATACTTTTAGGTTTTGAAAGCTTTAATAATCTTGATGATCATTATTATGAAGCTTGTGTTTTAGCTATGATTTTAGGTGGTGGTATGTCATCAAAATTATTTCAAGAAATTAGAGAAAAAAGAGGCTTATGTTATACAGTTAGTGCATCAAATAATTCAACATACGACACAGGAAGTTTTGATATATATTGTGCTGTATCACCAGAAAAAACAAACGAAACAATTACAGCTATTTTAGAAGAAATTAAAAAAAGTGCAAAAACTATTACAGAAGAAGAATGTCAAAGAGCTATTATTAAATTCAAGTCTCATCTTTTAATGAGTAAAGAAAGTAATTCTAATAGAGCACAAAGGAATGGTTCTAATTTATTGACAAAAAATAGAATTGTTACAACAGAAGAATTAATTGAAAAAATAGATGCAGTAAAAACAAAAAATGTAAAAAATTTAATTGAAGTTATTTTAAATAAATCACAACCAACTGTGACAATTTTAGGAAAAGTTGATAAAGATATTTTAACTTTTGAAAAAATAAAAGAGATTATAAAGAAGTAATAAAATATTTACTTTTTAAAAAATATTTATATTATAAAACAAACAGAATATAAAAAGTATGATAATTGAATTATTAAAATATATATATAGTGATATTTTTATAAAATTTGCTAAATATTGGTTGGTTGTCATTGCTTTTTATATTTTATACTTAATAATTTCTTATTCTAATCATAATGTTAGTGTAAGCAATATAGAAGATGTTTTTCTTAAATCAAATTATGCAGGTAATGGTGTTGCAATAAGTAATAAATATATTTTAGCTAATAAAAAGATAATTGATAAAAATTGTTTTGGAACTATAACTAAAAAACCTACAAGTATGTATGTAGTCAATAATCACATGTCCTATGAAGTTATAATATGGGCAAAAGATAATATTAATGAACTATATTTGTTAAAGTTAGCAAAATATAATGATAATCTAGAAAGTTATGCATTATTACAAATTGATGAGCCTACATATACAATAAATAAAAGATTATTAGCTCCTTTTACAATTAATAAAGCAGGAAATTTTGATTTTAAAAAAGTTAGAATTGTTGGTGTAAAAAATAATAATTTTTTTATTACAAACAGAAATATTCTTAGAGACAAGAAATTTTATGGTGCCCCTATATTTAATAATAATTATGTATTACAAGGTATTATTAAAAATGAGAGTGCTATTTATCCACAAAAAACTTCAAGAGATGATATTTTAAATTTAATTGGTTTACAAACAATTTATTCTGTAAATAATTTACAAACTATTAAGGGTTTTTTGGATAGCAATAATATAAAATATTCAATGGGTGGTGAAAATATTTCCATTGAAAATCAACCTAACAATCCTATGAATAGTGTTGTAAATATAATATGTATAAAAAGATATTAAAAGTTAAAAAAAATCTTGAAAATAATATAATTAATTTTATTATTTTTAGCAAAGTGTCGCATTTATTATATTATTAAAAATTTATTAATTAAAAAAATGGCAAATATTAAATCATCAAAAAAAGCTATAAGAGTTATAGAAAGAAAAACAGAAATTAATAAAGCTAGAAAAAGCAGAGTTAGAACATATTTAAGAAAATTAAATGATGCTATTGCTTCTGGTGTTATTGAAGATGCTAAAAAGGCTTTCGTTGAATTTGAATCAGAATTAATGAAAGGTGTAAAAAGTGGTGTTTTCAAAAAAAATACAGCTAGCAGAAAATTAAGCAGAATGGCTGGCCATATTAAAGCTATGGCAAAATAATTTTTATAATTAGCAATAGAAAAATATTCTATTGCTAATTTTTTCAATAAATAATATCAATCAATATCAATTATTATGTTTAGTTTCTTTAAAAAATCATCTAATTATTATGACTTTATGAAATTTCATAAATTATTTTTTGGGATTTCTGCAACATTAATTTTAATTTCTATTATTAGTTTTTTTATTAGGGGACTAAATTTTGGTGTTGATTTTACTGGTGGTTTATTATTTGATATCACAGTCGAAAGCAATAAAGATATTGCTAGTTTTAGAAGTGATTTTTTAAAAAATAATATACAAGATTTTAATATTCAAAGTTATGGAGATAATGGTTTTATTATTAGAATTGCCGAAAGTGCAATTATTCAACAAGCAAGCAGAGAATTATCTTCAAGCGAAGAAATACAGATCGTAAAAAATATGATTAACACTTTTTTTGACAACAATGTACAATACAACAAAATAGATTTTGTTGGTCCACAAGTTGGTAAAGAATTAATTATCAAGGGTTTAGTTGCCTTAATTTTATCTTTTTTAGCAATGCTAGTTTATATTAGTATTCGTTTTGAATGGAAGTTTGGCATGGGTGCTGTAATTGCCTTAATTCATGATACAGTTTTAACTTTTGGTATTTATTCAGTCTTTCAAATAAATTTTGATTTAACTGCGATAGCTGCTATTCTTACAGTTATTGGCTATTCTGTAAACGACAAAGTTGTTATTTATGACAGAATTAGAGAATTTTTACCAAAATATAAACACGACACCCTAACCACAATTATTAATATGAGTTTAACCACAACACTTAGAAGAACTTTACTTACATCATCAACAACACTTGCTAGTTTATTAATATTAGCATTGATGGGTGGCGATACATTAAAATATTTTAGTTTAGTTGTAATGTATGGTATTATTATTGGCACATATTCTTCCATATTTGTATCAACTCCTTTATTATTGTATATTCACAAAAACAATAAATAGTATATTATAATTTTTTTCTTACAGCTTATTGTAAGAGACTTGCCGAATAATAGTAATTTTTTTCTTTTTTGTTTTTGTATTAATTATTATAATTATATAATTAATTATTCTATTGGTGAAATTTTTTATTTTTTCTGTGAATGATAAAAAATCAGTGGTTTGTGGATTGCTTCGCTTTGCTCGCAATGACAAATGAGTGGGGGTTTGTGGTTTATGGATTGCTTCGTCATTTCACCCCTCGCAATGACGAAAAATGGAGTTGTCATTGCGAGAGTTGCTTGCAACTCGTGGTAATCTTGATATGACAACCACCATACCCAACCAAAACTCGTCATTGCGAGAGTTGTTTTTGCAACTCGTGGCAATCTCGTTTATTCTTGGCCTGTCATTGCGAGGCTTTGAAAAAGCCGTGGCAATCTCGGGATGAGACATAATTATTCATTCATGGAAGTCTTTTTCTTTTCTGTTTTTGTGCTTGTTATTGGTGGCTTATGGGGGCTTGCCTCCCTTTGTAAGGGGGGAAGTTGCGAAGCAACAGGGGGGTTGAGAAAAAAATTGAAAATTAAAAATTAATATTTCATTTGAAATTAATTCTTGGACTTGATAAATAATAATAACTTCTTTTTCTTTTTTGTTTTTGCATTAACTTTTTATGGTCTATGGATTGCTTCGCTTCGCTCGCAATGACAGTATACACAAACTCGTCATTGTGAAGGCCAAAGGCCTGTGGCAATCTCGTTTATTCTTGGCCTGTCATTGCGAGGCTTTACAAAAGCCGTGGCAATCTCGGGATGGGGTACTGTGGTAGTCTCTTTTGGTATGGGGTCGGGAGACTTCACACCACAATAAACTTATCATTTTGTATAAATAATTATTTTTGGGTTAATACATCTTTTAAATATTCCTCTAACTCGTTTTCAACTTTGTTTAGTTCTTTTTTTGTGTTTTCTATGTCATTTCTTAATGTGTCTATGTCAATTTCTTCCTCTTCTTCAAATGTGTCAATATATCTTGTAATATTTAGGTTGAAGTCGTTTTCTTTTATTTCGTCAAAAGTAGCTAGGTGTGAATATTTTTCGATTTCCTTTCTGTTTTCGTAAGTGTCAATAATTTTGTCGATTGATTCTTGTGTTAATTTATTTTGTGCTTTGTCTGAAATATAGTCTTTGCTGGCATCTATGAATAAAATATCTTTGTTGTTTCTGTTTTTTTTGATGACTAAAAGAGCTGCTGGTATCGATGTGCCAAAAAATAAGTTTTCTGGTAAGCCTATTATGGCATCAATTAAATTTTGTTCTACAACTTTTTGTCTTATTTTTCCTTCGCTTGCACCACGAAATAAAACTCCATGTGGAATTACGGCAACCATTTTTCCATTGTCTTTTAAACTGGCTATCATATGCAATAAGAAAGCCCAATCACCTTTTGATGATGGTGGAATTCCATATTCAAATCTGTGATATGGATCAAGATCAGGTGTCATTTTAAAGTTTTCCATACCTTGATTGAAGCCATCGGCCCATTTATCTAATGAAAATGGCATGTTGGCAACTATGTTGTCAAATTTCATTAAGTTGCCATCGTAATCTAAATGTTTTGGATCTGCTATTGAGTCGCCCCAAGCAACTTCTGCATGTTCTATTTCATGTATAAACATATTCATTCTACACATAGCATAAGAAGAACCATCTGACTCTTGAGCAAATATAGAACAATCTTTTACTCCGGCTTGTTTTGCTGATCTTATTAATAAAGAACCAGAACCAGCTGTTGGGTCATATATTGATTCTTTTTTTTGTGGTTTTACAATTCTAGCCATAAGTTCCGATACCATCATAGGAGTAAAGAAACTACCAGCTTTTTTACCTGCTTGACTAGCAAACTCACCTATCATATATTCAAATGCATCACCTAATACATCTGATGGAACTTGACCTTTTGTAATTTCTATATGCGATGGTCTTAAATCTAATTTTTTAAAATCTTCTAATAAATTTATTAATATAGCTTGTTTTTGTTTTTGATTACCTAATGCTGCTTCATTATTAAAATCTATATTCCCAAAAATATTTCTTAACTGAGTTTGATTATTGTTCTCTATTTCTTTTAAGGCTTTATTTATAAGAACTCCTATTTCTGGTGAATTTCTATTATCATATAAATAATCAAATGTACATTCTTTATTTAATTTAATAGGCAAAGTATTTTTAATTCTTTCAAATCTAGCTTGATCTTTATATTCATTTTTTAAATTATCAATAAGTTCCTCATATTTATCACTTAAATATTTTACAAATAAAATTGGCAAAATATAGTCTTTATAGTTTGCAGCACCAATTTTGCCTCTAAAAGTATTAGCTCCGTCCCATAATGCTTTTTCAATATCTGCTCTGTTAGTCATTTTCTTCCCTTAATAATTGATTAATAATAATTTTATTTTTTAATTCTATTTTTGTAATTAAATTTTTGTAAAAAAGATTTTGCTTTTCCATTAACTCATAAATTTTTGCAATTTTTTCTTGTTTTTTAATAGAAAAATTTGGAACATCTATATTATTTAAAGTTGAAATATGTAAAAAAGCAATTGTTCCACCTAATAATAATTTTTGAAAATGAAAGTTTTTTAAAAAAGTGTATAAAAATTGATTATTGATTTCCTTTGAATTACACCTTATGATTGCAAAATGTAAAGGAACTAATAAATTTTCATATTCTTTTTTTATATAAATTAAATTTATTGGATAGTTGAGTTTTATAAGTAAATCACCTTCTTTTGTAAAATATTTTTCATTAATTTTTTTGTTGGTTTTAAAATTTTCAATAAAATTTTCATCTATTATATTATTATCATTAAAAGATTTTAATGTTAATAATTTATAATTAAATAAAGAATCAGAGGTGGTTTTTTCTTGAATTCTTGGATATGTTATTCCAATATTAATATTCGCAATATGTCTTAACTTCATTTTTATCGTAATTGATTTTTAATAAAAATTACAGCATATTTTTTAATTGTCAAGAATTTTTGTTATTTTTTATATGTAGCAATATTATAAAGCAATGTGTTTCTAATTTTATTAATTAATCAATTATATTATAAAAATTTAGTTTTTATAAAGCTATAATAAATATTGATTTATTTGCTATTTTCTATCTGTTGTGATATCAAACATCTTTCTCGCGATCTTAGAACCTTACCAAACACATAAGACTACTAAATACCAATTTTACCACCACGCTCTTATGTAGTGTTAAATATCCCTACCCAACACCTAAGACTATCAAATATCAACTTCACCAATGCACTCTTGTGTGGTGTTGGGTATCTTACCCAATACCCAATATTATCAAATCCCAACTTCACAATAAAAAAACAATTACAAACAAAATTTTTAACCTCATCTTCTGCAAGCCTTCAGTATAGAGTTGGAAAACTATATACCACAGTAAGGAGATAAAGAAAAAAGAACTTTGTTGCCCTTTCTTACCAATAAAGACAATCCTACATCGTCATTGCGAGAGTTGCTTGCAACTCGTGGCAATCTTGATATGACAGCCACCATACTCAATTAAAACTCGTCATTGCAAGGCTTTGAAAAAAGCCGTGGTAATTTCATTTATTCCAGGCTCGTCATTGCGAGGCTTCGCAGAAGTCGTGGCAATCCATAAGAAATTAAAAATTGAAGCACAAAGTGGGAAAATGATAAGCTTGCTTAATCATTTTAGCTTGTCGTTCCAAGAAGTGCGAAACGAACGAAGCATAAGAAATTGAAAATTAAAAATTGAAAATTGAAAATTAATATTTTATTGAAAATTAATTCTTTGATTTGATGAGTAGTAAATAATTCTTTTTCTTTTCTGTTTTTGCATTAACTTTTTGTGGTTTATGGATTGCCACGACTTCTACAAAGTCTCGCAATGACGAAGAGCAGTGAGTAGTGGCTTATGGGGGTTTGCCTCCCTTTGTAAGGGGGGAAGTTGCGAAGCAACAGGGGGGTTGAGAAAAAATTGAAAATTAAAAATTAAAAATTAATTCTTTAATTTGATAAATAATAGTGAATTCTTTTTTCTTTTATGTTTTTGTATTAATTATTCTATTGGTGAAATTTTTTATTTTTTCTGTGAATAAATGAAATATCAGTGGTTTATGGATTGCTTCGCTTCGCTCGCAATGACAGTATACACAAACTCGTCATTGCGAGAACCGAAGGTTCGTGGCAATCTCAGCATGGGGTACCATGGTAATTAATCAAAACTTGTCATTGCGAGGCTTTGAAAAAGCAGTGGCAGTCTATAAGAAATTAAAAATTGAAGCACAAAGTGGGAAAATGATAAGCTTGCATAATCATTTTAGCTTGTCGTCCCACAAAGTGCGAAACGAACGAAGCATAAGAAATTGAAAATTAAAAATTGAAAATTGAAAATTAATATTTCATTTAAAATTAATTCTTTGACTTGATAAAAAGTACTGAATTATTTTTCTTTTTTGTTTTTGCATTAACTTTTTGTGGTTTATGGATTGCTTCGTCGCCTTGCTCCTCGCAATGACAAAGAGTGGTGAGTGGTAGTGAATTTTTTTGTTTTTCTGTGAATAAATAGGTTATTGATGGTTTATGGATTGCTTCGCTTTGCTCGCAATGACAAAGGGGGGTGAGATGTGATTATGGATTGCTTCGTCGCCTTACTCCTTGCAATGACAAAAAAGGGAGCTGTCATTGCAAGAGTTCGTAGAAATCATGGCAATCTTGATATGGCGACCGCCATACCTAATCAAAACTCATCATTGCAAGAACCGAAGGTGCATGACAATCTCGGGATGATGTACTGCAATACTTAACCCATAATTGTCATTGCGAGAACCGAAGGTTCGTGGCAATCTTGTTTATTATTGGCCTGTCATTGCGAGGCTTTGAAAAAAGCCGTGGTATTCTCATGATGCTTAGCTCGCAACTACAAAACTTCACAAAAGGAATAATAAATTATGAAAAAAATTAAAAGCAAAAATAACCACAAATATTGTTTCTCACAATAAACATTGTTTATTCATAAATCTTGATATATTTTAATGGCGGAGAGGATGGGATTCGAACCCATGATACCAGTTATCCCAGTATAACTTCTTAGCAGGAAGCCGCTTTCGGCCACTCAGCCACCTCTCCAATTGTTATGTATGATTAACAATGATAATGGTGGGACAGCAAGGACTTGAACCCTGGACCAAGGCGTTATGAGCACCCTGCTCTAACCAACTGAGCTACTGTCCCAACAATAGAATTATAATATCAATATTTTTTAAAGTCAATATTAAAAAAATATTTAATCATAATTATTATTTTCTTGTCTTTTAAAATTTAATTATAAATACTATAAATAATACAAAATTTTTAATAAATATGGATATTAAATTAATACAAAAATTTTTCCCTAAGTTAGAAATTAAGGACACAAAAATAATTACAGAAGGTTGGGAAAGTGATATATTGGTTGTAAATAATGAGTATATTTTTAGATTTCCAAAAGAAAATAATAGATTTGATTGTGTTTATGAAAAGGAAAAAATTATAACTGATAATATTAGAAAATTTATATCAACAGAAATTTCAAATATTCAAATATATAAAAATAAAGACAAGATATTTACAGTATTAAAATATATACCTGGTGAAAATTTATATCATACAAAAGCTAATATAGTTGATGACTTTGCTAATTTTTTAAAAGAAATTCATTCAGTAGATATTAAAGTTTTGAAAAAATATAAATTGGATGCAGAAAATTTACCATTTTATAAATTTAGATTGAGTTTAAGTAATTTTTCATTTAATTATGACACCTTACCTGATTTTTTAAAAAAATATAATTTAGAAGACGATTTTAATAATTGTGTAAATACTTTTACAGCATTTGATTATAAAGATGAAGATGATGTTTTATGTCATAATGATTTACATAAAGGTAATGTTTTAGTTAATAATGGAAAATTAAGTGGAATAATTGATTTTGGTGATACTATTTATACAAACTACAATATTGAATTTATATCGATATTTAAATGGCAAGAAGAAATTATTATTGATATAAAACAAAAATATGAAGAAATTACTGGAAGAAAATTGAATATATCTTTTATAATTGCTATTTTGAAAATGGCTTTATATTCAAAAATTAGTTATACAGAAGGTAATATTACAAAATACTTAAAAAGATTAGAATTATTTACTAAAATTGAAGAATTATTTAAGGAAGAGAATTTAGGTGATTTTGAAAAAAATAGAGAAGAATTAAAAGTTTTATTTGCTGATAAAATGGTGGAAAGGTTGCATAAATAAATTATATACTATTTATATAAATATCAAATCTTGTAGTTTTACCTTTTATTTGAAAATTAGGCTTTAAATCATTTATAAATGGAGAATTTATCATTCTTTTTACTACAACTCTTTTTGTATTTTGTTGTAAGGCATATTTTAGTAATTCTGTACTATCTAAATCATCACCAACAATTTCTCTAAAAATTTGCATATCTTTTTTTACAAGTCTTGATTTATTACTTTTAGGAAACATTGGATCAATATAAATTACATCAAAATATTCTTTATTATTTTTTAAAAATTCTATGGAATTTTGATTTATTAATGTCATTCTATTAATAATATCTGCTAATTCTGCATTATTTATAGCATTTTCAATAGCATTATTTAATAATAAAAAAATAATAGAATTTCTTTCAAGTAATGTAATATTACAGCCTAAACTAGCTAATAAAAATGAATCTCTGCCCTGCCCCGCTGTTGTATCTAATATTTTTGGCTTAAAATCTTTCTTGATTCCAATAGCTTTTGAAATCTCTTGTGAGTTATTCATTTGATTTTTTCTTCTGGTAAATTCATTTGAAGAAAAATCTATAAAAAAAGGCAA
The DNA here is from genome assembly GCA_944392135.1 of uncultured Rickettsiales bacterium. Classification (GTDB taxonomy): domain Bacteria; phylum Pseudomonadota; class Alphaproteobacteria; order Rickettsiales; family UBA1997; genus CALXSC01. Next base: position 15,853 of record CALXVQ010000002.1, on the reverse strand, counting down.
CCAATCCTTATGTAGAATTGATTGCAAATATATTATATTATCTTTTCTAAAAAGTCTAAAATTAGAATTATTTTTATTAAAATTCTCAATAAATTCTTCTTCTAACTTTGTCATTTATTATTCTTTATTTAATTTCCATATTTCATATAATCCTTGTAATGTAAGCTCCGGAACAACTACATCTATGAATTGTAAATCGTATAAAAATACAGGACTTTTACCGCCAGTTAAGATAATTTTAAATTCTACATTATTATATGTTTCTTTAATGTTATTTACAACTTCTTTTATAGCTCCAAGATAACCATAATATGTACCTGTTTTTATAGCTTCTTCTGTTGTTGACCCCATAAAAACAATAGGTTTCTTAACTTCAACTAATGGTAATTGCGAGCAAGCTTCACTGAGTGTTTTTACTGATAATTGAGAACCAGCAAGAAAAGCACTACCAACATATTCACCGCCTTTTAAAACAACATTAAAAGTTACGGCTGTTCCCATATCTATAACTATAAAATTTTCTTTATATAATTTTTTACCTGCTACAATATCAGCAATAATATCTGTACCAACTTCATCTTCAATTTTAGAACTAATTTTTACATTAGTTTTTACATTTTCATCACCAACAACAAGTATTCTTTGTTGTGTAAATGATAAAGCTTCTTTAATAATCTCTGTTAATTCAGGCACAACAGAACACATAATAACATCTGTAATTTTACTTATATCAAAGTTATCAATTCTCATTAATTCTTGAATAACAGAAGAATAATATTCTGTATCTTTATCTTTAATTGTTATAATTTTCCAAGAATTATTAATTTTTCCACCACTAAATGTTGATAAACAAATAGTAGAATTTCCAATATCAACTGCTAATAACATTTTTTTAAAAATTGATTACACAATAATAAATATAAAACATTTTTTTAAAAAGTAAATAAATATTAAAAAAATAAAGTTTACTTTTTAAAAAATTAATCTATATATAAATATATAAAGAACAATTTTTTAGTGTTATGAAAATAGGAATAACAGGCATCAAAGGAAAAATGGCAAGAGCATTAGCCCTTGAAATAATTAATCATAATTTATTTGATATTAGTGGGGCATTAGTTAGACAAGGTTATGATGAAGTTGGTGAAGATATTGGTGAATTTTTAGGCTTAGATAAAAAAACAAATAGTTATATTACTGATAATATGGAAAAGTTATTTAATGAATCCGATGCTATTATTGATTTCTCTTCACCAGAATTAACAATTGAGTGTGCTAAAATGGCTTCAAAAACTGGAAAAACATTAATTACAGGTACAACAGGTTTAGATGAAGAAGAAAAAGAAGAATTGGTAAGATTGGCTGCATCTTGTATAATTATACATTCTGATAATATGAGTATTGGTACTAATCTATTATGTAATTTAATTGAAGAAGCTAGTTCCATACTTAGAGATGGTTATGATACAGAAATTTTAGAAATAAATAACAGACAACAAGACGAAGAACCTTCAAACACAGCTTTAATGTTAGGAAAAGCAATTGCCAATGGAAAAAATTTAGATTTTGGTGAAATTTATCAAAAAGATAAAAATTATGAAAGCTTTGATAGTAAAAAAGATAATGAAATTAGTTTTTCTTCTATAAAAGGTGGTGATTCTTTTGGTGATTATTCTGTATTATTTATGGGAACCGGTGAAAGATTAGAATTTTCACAAAAAACAACTTCACCTATAATTTTTATAAAAGGTGCTATTAGAGCCACAATATGGTCTGTTGGCAAAAAATATGGACTTTATACAATGCAAGATGTTTTAAGAATTAAAAAATAATGATTATTGAAAATTTACAAGATTTTATTAAACAAACAGAAAAAGGAAGACTAATTGCCCTTGATGTTGGAACAAAAACAATAGGACTTGCTATAACTGACGACACACAAAGTATAATTACACCAGTTGACACAATATACAGAAAAGGCAATAAAAAAGATATTCCAATTTTACTTAATATTTTTCAAGAAAAAAAAGTAAAAGGCATTATTATCGGTCTTCCACTTTCATTTGATAGTAAAGATACAAATTGTTCTACATTTATAAAAAGATTTACTAATAATTTATCATTAGAAACAGATTTACCGATATTTTTTCAAGATGAAAGGTTATCATCTTTTGAAGCAGAAGATTTAATGCTGGATAAAGTTGGCTTTAATAAAACAAAAAAAGTTGTAGATAAAATAGCCTCATCTTATATATTGGAAAGCTTTTTAAATAATAAAAATTTATAAAGCAATTTTGTTTATTATATTACTATTTATCTTAAATTTTTGTAATAATTGCAAGTATTTATAGTAAAATTATAATAATCATTTCAAAATATTATCATAATATTCAGATCTTGCAACAACAAACCCTGGTTTAATACAGTGCTTACCATACTGAGATTGCCACGGGCTTTTCAAGCCCTCGCAATGACGGTTCTATAATTGCAATGACAGTGTGGGGACATTGCCTCCCTTCGTAAGGGGGGAAGCGACGAAGTCGCAGGGGGGTTGAGTATTGTCGTTTAATTCAATTATTAATACAATATGATGATTATCATAACGAGATTGCCACGAACCTTCGGTTCTCGCAATGACAGCCTTATTTTTGTCATTACGAAAGAAGTGGAGTAATCCACAACCACTAGTCTTTTATTTATTCATAGAAAAAGAAAAGAAATCGCCACCATTCACCCCCCTTGTCATTGCAAGTAAAACGAAGTAATTCACAAACACACCCACCCCTTCGTCATTGCGAGGAGCAAGGCAACGAAGCAATCCATAAACCACAAAAAGTTAATACAAAAAACAAAAAAGAAAAAGAATTCCATGAATGATTAATTGTATCCCATACTGAGATTGCCACGGGCTTTTCAAGCCCTCGCAATGACGGTGTTGGGGTACTGCCATTGCGAGAAGCAAGGCGACGAAGCAATCCACAAACACCACTTGCCCCCTTATTTTTGCAAGCAAAAAGCAATCCATAAACCACGAACCGCCACCCCTTCGTCATTGCGAGCGAAGCGAAGCAATCCATAAACCACCAACAATAAATATAAAAGCAGAAAAACAAAAAAAATTCAATTTATTAACCAATACTTATCACCGCTTTATCATAAATAAAAACAACAAAGCAATCCATAAATTATAACTAATTAATATAAAAAATAAATAATAATATATTGTTTTAGATACAAAAATAGTCCATTAAATTAATAATGGACTATTCATTTTATAAAAAGATTAACTATTCTGTATAGCTTCTTTCATTTCGTTTTATTCTTTTAGCTTTTAATCTTTTCTTATAAAAATACATACCTACTTTTGTTTTTCTAAGCATTCTATTAAAATCTTCAATTATAGCATAAGCAGCAGGTATCCATATTAATGAAACTATTGTTCCACTAGTAAGTCCCCAAGCCATAGCTAATGTCATAGGCACCAAATCATCATCAGTTCCACCAATACCATAAGCAGTAGGTAATAAACCACAAATAGTTGTTAATGTGGAAACTGTAACAGCTCTAAGTCTCATTCTAGAAGATTTTGCAAGTATTTCTTCTAGTGGCATTGTACTATGCTTTCTCATTTCATCAATAAAGCTAATCAACACAATACCAACATTTACAACAATACCAGCAAGTCCAACAATACCAATCATTGCTAAGAAACTTACAGGTTTAGCATGTAAATAGAAAGCAACAGCAAAACCTAATAAGCCTAATGGAATTGATGTCATGATAAGTAATGGCTTTGCATATGAATTTGTCATAAATACCAATATAGCAAATATAGCAACTAATGCAAACTGCATAGCCATAGCTAAACTTTCAAATGATTCATCTGTTGATTCTTTTTCACCTGTAAATACAATATTTACATTAGGATTATCATCTTTAATTTCATTAAAGAATTTTTGAATCAAATTATTAGCTTCTATTGCTGTAATTTTAGTTTCATCAACATTTGCCTTAAATGTTATAGATCTTTTAAAATTATATCTATTAATCATTCTAGGACCTTCTTTTCTCTCAACTTTTGCAACTTTATACAAAGGTATTAAGTTGCCTTTTGCATCCCTAATTTTAAGGTTCTTGATATCTTCTTCTGTTTGTTTGTATTCATCAGCATATCTAACCTTGATATCAAACTCTCTATTATTTAATGTAATAGAAGTAATAGGAATACCTTCAAGAGAAGCTCTAATTGTATTTCCAACATCTGTACTTGTAAGTCCAAGTCTAGCTAATACTTCATAATCAGGTTTTATAGCTATTTCATCATCATTTTGATAATCATCATATTCAATATCTATAATACCATCAACTTTGCTAGCCTTTTCTTTTACAGCATTTATTGCTTTATAAATATCTTCAAACTCATTTCCTCTAAAAGAAACTTCAACAGCTTTTCCAGAAGGAGGGCCAGCAGATTCTGTAACAAATGATACTTTTTCTAGATAGCTTGTATCCATATTTCTTAATTTTTCTAAAACTTCATAGTGATTCAATCTTCTAGAAGCATCATATGTAACTTCAACAATCATTTCAGCAGAGTGATTGTTTTGTTGTAAAGTATCAGTTAAATTTAAGTTTCCACTTCTTCCCGTAAATGCTGTAATATATTTTACATCATCTCCTAATGTATTCATAATATCATTAGCTAATCTAATAGAATTTTCATTCATTTTTTCTAATGAATCACCTAATTTTCCATAATATGTAACTTGATATCTTTCAACATGTTCAGCAGGGAATAAAATAAATTTATTCATACTTATAAATATACCAGATAAAACAATACATATTATAAATAATACTAATGTAAAATATCTATGTCTAATAAAATATAAAGTTAATTTTTCAAACTTATCAGCAACTTTATCAAACCAATCTGTATTACTTTCTCTAGCTTTATTAGCTGATTTTTTCTTTAAAACACTACCACCAACAGCTACAAGTCTAGTAGGTAATAAGAATAGTGCTTCTAAAATACTAATAGCTAATGTTAAACTAACTATTATAGGTATAGAAGTAATAAATTTACCAATAACACCTTTTGTTAATAACATAGGCAAAAAAGCAAAAATTGTAGTAAGAGCAGTCGCTGTAACAGGGAGCCATACTTGATATGTAGATTCAAGTGCAGCTTCTTTTGATGTAAAGCCTTCTTTTCTTAATCTAACAAAGTTCTCACTAATAACAATACTATTATCAACAAGCATACCTAAGGCAATAACCATAGCAAGCATACTTATTGAGTGTAAATTTATTCCCAAAGATGGCATTAAACCCAACATTACTAAGAAACAGAATGGCATTGACATTGTAGCCATAACACCAACTTTTCCAGGTAAAAAGATTAACATAAAGAATAAAACTATCAAAACACCACTTATAACATTTGATTTAATAACATCAAATTTTTGTTGTACTTTAATAGCTTCATCATAATATCTTACAACTTCAAATTTATTACCATATCTTTTTTCAGCATCATCTATTTTCTTGTTAATTTGTTCAACAAGTTTAATACTATCATAACCACCTTTTTTCTTAACTTCTAAGAAAGTAGCATCTTGTCCATTATATGTAGTTATAACATCTAATTCTTTCTTTCCATCAAGAACAGTTGCAATATCTTTTAAATAGATTTTTTGTCCATTGAAGTTTGATCTAATTAAAGTATTTTCAAGTTCCTTAGCATTTAATGCTTTTGAATCAAGTCTAACAATACCTTGATTTTCATGGCTTTTTAAATTTCCAGCAGGGAAATTTACATTTCTTTTTGATAATGCATCAACAACTTCGGAGACACCAACATAAAGTTCTTCCATTTTTGGTGCATTTAACATAACAGAAAATTCCCTTTCTGCATAACCAGTTTCTTCAACTTCTAAAACACCATTTACATCTTCAATTTCGTCAACCAAATATTCAGCAAATGCATCCCTTTGTCTATTGTCATTATTACCTAAAATTGCTAATTTCATAACAGCAAATTCTTCGGTATTAATTTCAATAACTTCTGGCAAATCATCAATATTTGCCGGCAAATCAGTTACTCTATCAACAGCTGTTTGTATGTCATCTGTAACATCGTCTTGATCATAATTATCAATATCAATTCTAATTGTGATCATTGATTGATTACTTTGACTTACAGATTTAACATCTTTGAGCCCTTTAATTCCCCTTAATTCATCTTCAATTTTCTTTGTGATTTCACTTTCAATTTCTTCCGCAGTAGCTCCATAATAAAATGTGTTAATTTTTACAGTACCTAAGTCAACAGTAGGAGTTCTTTCTCTAAGAATTAAAGAAAAACCCGCAACACCAGCTAGAACTGTAATGAGTGTTAAAATCCAAGTCAACTTATAATTATCAATAAAAAATTTAATTATTTTCCGCATACAATTGAAACAAATTTATTAATATAACAAATTAGTATATAATATCTTGAAAAATAAAATCAAGTGTTTTTTTATTATAGTATTAATTTAAAAAATTTATGCAATAATGGACGATTTAATATTACAAAATAAAGAACAATTAGAAAATTATATTAAATTTTTATTAGAATATAATAACAAAATTAATTTAATTGGAAAATCTACGATAGAAGATATATGGAACAGACATATAATTGATAGTTTACAAATAATAAATTTAATAGAAAATAAAGATATAAAAGTTGCCGATTTAGGAAGTGGTGCCGGTTTGCCTGGTATACCATTATCAATAGTTGGTATAAAAGAAATACATTTATTTGAAAAGTCTATAAGAAAATGTGAATTTTTAGAAAAAGCAAAAAATTTTTCTAAAAATAAAATTATAGTAAGAAATGAAAATTTATATAATGTAAAAGATAAAACTTTTAATATTATAGTATCACGAGCATTAGCTAATATAAATTTATTATTAGAATTTTCACAAAATTTAAGCAACAAAAATACAAAATTAATTTTTTTAAAAGGCAAAAAAATTTATGAAGAAATTGATGAAGCAAAAAAATATTGGAAATTTGATTATGAATTAATTGATAGTATAACATCAAATGAAGGTAAAATTATAATAATTAATCATTTTAAAAAACTTGACTTGTTTTAAAAGTATTATATAATTATTTATTAATGTTAAAATATTTTAAATTATGAAAAAAATTTTATTAATATTATTTTTATGTGGTGCAATATCAGTTTGTGGATTTACTTATTATACATATGCTTTATTTACCACACCATCAGTACAAGAAGATACATTTTTTATTGTGAAAAAAGGAAGTTCTTTTAGAACTATTGTTAAAAATTTAAGAGAACAAAAATTAATACCAGAAAATTCAAAATTTATTTTTAAAAATGTATCTAGACTATTATATAAAAATCAACTAACAATAAAAACTGGAGAGTATGAATTTTTAAAAGGCAGTTCACCATATGATATATTAAAACAATTAGAAGATGGTGATGTATATATTAGAAAAATTACTTTTGCAGAAGGTTTAACAAATGATACAATATTAAAAATGATAGATTCTACATATGGTTTATTTGGTGATTTGCCTAATGAAAAAATAGAAGAAGGAACTTTATTACCAGAAACATATACATATACATATGGTGATTCAAAATCTAGTATAGTAAAGAGAATGCAAAAAGCTATGAAAGATTTTTTAGACCAAGAATGGCTAAAAAGAGCATATGATTTACCTTTTGAAACAAAAGAAGAAGCAATTAGTCTTGCTTCAATAGTTGAAAAAGAAACTGGTATACCAGAAGAAAGAGGAAAAGTTGCATCTGTTTTTGTAAATAGATTAAGAAAAGGTATGAGATTACAATCAGATCCTACTGTAATTTATTCTTTCACAATGGGAAATAAAGATTTAGAAAGAGAAATTAGACAAAGTGATCTAGACAGAATTACAGAATATAACACATACAAAATAAAAGGTATTCCTAAGAAAGCCATTGCTAATCCCGGAAAAGATGCAATTAAGGCTGTTTTAAATCCTGAAAATACTAATTATTTATATTTTGTAGCTACTGGTGATGGAGGGCATAATTTTTCAAGAACATTAGATGAACATAATACATTTGTTTATCAATATAGACAAAAATTAAAAAATAAGACACAAACAGAAAATGCTAAAACAAATTAAAATTGGAAATATTACCACAAAAAATAATTTATTTTTATGTCCTTTGTGTGGTATAACCGATGCCCCTTTTAGAGAAACAATAGCAAGCTTTGGTGGTGTTGGTATGATGTATACAGAAATGATACCTAGCAGATCAATTCATCACAAAGATTATTTAAAAAAAATTAAAAATACTTTTGAAATAAATGCTGTTCAAATTTCTGGAAATGATACATATTATATGGCAGAAGCAGCAAAATTAAATGAAGATTTAGGAGCTGACTTAATTGATATAAATTTTGGTTGTCCTGTTAAAAAAGTTGTAAAAGGTTTCGCAGGCTCTGCTGTAATGAAAGATGAGAAATTAGCAAGAGATATTATTCATGCAGTTGTTAATGCTGTAAAAGCGCCTATTACTGTTAAAATGAGGATGGGGTGGGATTTTGATAATCTTAATGCCCCAACTATTGCAAAAATAGCAGAAGAAGAAGGAGTAAAATTAATTACAGTTCATGGTAGGACTAGAAATCAAATGTATGAAGGTGTGGCTGATTGGAAGTTTGTGTCAAAAGTTAAAGAAAGTGTTAAAATTCCTGTTATGGTTAATGGTGATATAAAAACAACAAAAGATGTTATTGAAGCTTTAAAACAAAGTAATGCTGATGGTCTTATGATTGGTAGGGGCATTTATGGAAAGCCTTGGCTATTTAAACAAATAGAAACAGAGTTGCAAGGTGGTATTTTTCAAGAACCTACAAAACAAGAAAAAGGAAAAATACTTTTACAACATTTTAATCAAATAATAGATCATTATGGTGAAAAATATGGTATTCCTATTGCCAGAAAACATATTGGTTGGTATAGTGCCGGACTCCCTGGTTCAAATGAATTTAGAAATAATATCAATCAATTAAAAGATATTGAAAAAATTAGAGATATGATAAAAAAATTTTTTAATAATTAATTAAATATATTTATAATCATAATTTAATTGACAAAATTAATTTTAACTGGTATAATATAGATATGTATTATAAATATGGTATATATTATGAGTATTAAGGATATTATAACTAATACAGAAGATAAAATTCAAAAACATTCCAAAATATTAGGCCCATTAGCTGATGCAACTGGTTTTTTAAGTGGAGCTGCTGTTTGTATGGCTGGTACTGGTATAGCTCTCTATACTGCCGGAGCTGCTAGTGCTACTGCTGCTGGTACAGGAATTATGGCTACCATAGCTGCTGGTGTTTCTAGTGTTGCAAATACTGTTGGTACTGCAATATTAGGAAATACAGGTTTGGCGTCAGCACTAAGTTGGGTAGGTATAACTACTGCTACCACAGCAGGAACTGTCGCTTTATTAGGTGGAATTGTACTCGGAACAATTGCTATTGCTACTATTACTGGTGCTATATGCAAATATATATCTAAAAAAAGAACAAAAGAAAAAGCTAAAGTAAAAGCTTATGATCAAATAAAGGAAGAAACACAAAAATCACAAGCAAAAGTAAATAATAAAGGGATGGCTATTCAAAGTCAAAAAGTACAGATTAGCGATCCACAAAATCTTGAATCTACTGCATATGCAACAAATGAAAAAAATAGATAATTTACAATATAATATATACAATATAAAAAATATATCTCAATAGCAATATTGAGATATATTTTTTTATAAAAATCTTGATTTTAGTATTTTATTTTTTATCATTTTTAAGTAATTTTTTAATTTTATATGTCAAATATTTTAGATGAATTAAATGCCGAACAAAAAGAGGCCGTTGTTTATAATGATGGCCCATTACTTGTATTAGCTGGTGCTGGTACAGGAAAAACAAAAGTATTAACATCTAAAATTGCTTATTTATTAGAAACAGGACAAGCCTACCCTTCTGAAATTCTTGCTGTTACATTTACAAATAAAGCTGCAAGAGAAATGCAAGAAAGGGTCGCAAATATTCTTATGAAAGATATTTCTTCAATGTGGCTTAGTACATTTCATTCAATAGCTAATAGAATTTTAAGACAACATGCTGAATTAGTTTATTTGACACCAGATTTTACAATTATGGATCCTGATGATCAAAAAAGATTATTAAAACAAATACTTTTAGATTTTAAGATTGATATAAAAGAATATCCTGTAAAAAATTATGCTAATAAAATAAACGAATGGAAAGATAAAGGTTATACAAGCGACGATGTTTTAAATTTCAATACTGATTTTAATTATTTTCCTGATATCAAAGAAGTATATAGAGAATATCAAGAAAGATGTAAAAAATTAAATGTTTGCGATTTTGGCGATTTACTATTATATAATGTTGAAATTTTTAAACAATATCCGGAAGTTTTACAAAATTATATCAATAAATTTTCTTATATTCTTGTTGATGAATACCAAGATACTAATGCAATTCAAAATACTTGGCTAAAAATGATTTCTGGATTAGGAGTAAAAGATAATATTTTTATTACCTGTGTTGGCGACGATGATCAATCAATTTATGGTTGGAGAGGTGCGGAAATTAAAAATATTTTAAAATTTGAAAAGGACTTTGAAAATACAAAAATAATTAGATTAGAAAGAAATTATCGTTCTACATCTAATATATTAAGTGTAGCTTCTGCTGTAATTGCAAATAATAAAGATAGACATAAAAAAACTTTATGGACTGATACAAATAATATTGGTGATAAGGTTTGTCTTGAATGTTTTGAAAGAGACAAAGAAGAAGCATATGCTATTTCTGGTAAAGTTTTAGATTTAATTAAAGATATTCAATATAAAGATATGGCTATTTTAGTTAGAGCCGGTTATCAAACAAGAATTTTTGAGGAAATTTTTATTTCTCAATCCATACCTTATAGAATTGTTGGTGGTTTTAAATTTTATGACAGAAAGGAAATCAAAGATTGTATAGCTTATCTTAAATTAGTAAAAAATCCTGCTGATTTTTTAGCATTTGAAAGAATTATAAATGTGCCACGAAGGGGTATTGGAAATGCCACGATGAATAAAATATTGAATGAAATTAAAGGACAAAAAGTAAATATTTTAGATGTATGTGAAGATTTATGTATTAGAGAAACAATTAAAGGAAAAACTGCTGAAAATATTTTACAATTTATCAATGATATTAGAGAATGGCATAAACAATTAAGTGAAAAAGATCATATTACTTTAACAAGAGAAATATTATATGATAGTGGTTATATAGATAGTCTTATTGCCGAAAAAACAGATGAATCAAAGAGTGCATTAGAAAATATTAATGAGTTTATTAGAGGTTTAGCAGAATTTCAAAGTTTGTCAGAATTTTTAGAATATGTTAGTTTAGCTACTGATAAAACTGATTCTATAAATAATAATTCTGTAAATATAATGACAATTCATTCTGCAAAGGGTTTAGAATTTGATACAGTATTTCTACCAGGTTGGGAAGAAGGTATTTTTCCAAGTCCTAAATCTGTTGATGAAAGAAATGGTTTAGAAGAAGAAAGAAGATTAGCTTATGTTGCAATTACAAGAGCTAAAAAGAAATTATTTATCAGCTACTCTAAAACTAGATTTGACTATAATGAATTAAGAATGACACAACCATCTAGATTTATTAAAGAATTGCCAGAAGAAAATTTAGACATTATTAATAAAGATACATTTGAAACAACATACAAAAATGAAGATGAAGAATATGAAAATCAAAGAGTAGGAAGATATAATAATTATTACACCCCCAAAAATAGTTCATATTCTTTTGATGATGATGGCGAACCTATTATACAAAGAAATGAAGAGTTTGCTATGAAAAATGTAGCAAAAAGAGTTATACATCCTACATTTGGTGAAGGTGTTGTTATCAAAACCGATGGCAAAAAACTCACAATAGCTTTTAAATCTTGCGGTGTAAAAACAATTATTCAAGATTTTATAAAATTTATTTAATTATTAGTATTTATTATTAAATATTTCTTGCAAAATAAATATTATATATATTATATTTGTAGTGAATTAATTTTTTTAATTAATTCATTTAATTATTATTAATAATAAATCACAATCAGCCAAACTTTGGTGTCTATTTGTATAGATATTGAGCTGATGGTGGTATAACCAAAGAAAGGAAAAATTATGGAAGAAAAAACATTAGAACAAAACGAAGTTCTAGAAAATCAAACAGAACAAGTTGAAGAATCAAAAGAAAATAAAGCTTTTGAACCACATTTTACAATTAGAGAAATGTTAGAAGCAGGTGTTCATTTTGGACACAGAACATCTAGATGGAATGCTAAAATGGCTCCATATATCTATGGTGTAAAAAATGAATTGCATATTATTGATTTAACACAAAGTGCAATTTTACTTGCTGAAGCATCAAAAATTTTAAGAGAAATTGTAAAAAGAAATGGAAAAATCTTGTTTGTTTGTACAAAAAAACAAGGTGCTGAAACTGTAAAAGAAGTTGCAGTTGATTGTAAACAATACTATGTAACCAACAAATGGTTAGGTGGTATGCTTACAAACTGGAAAACAATTTCTAGATCTATTAAAACATTAAAAGAAATTGAAAACGAATTAGCTAATGAAAAATCAACATTAACAAAAAAAGAAAAATTAATGTTGAGTAGAAAGCAAGATAAATTAGAAAAACAATTAGGTGGTATTAAAGATATGTCAAAATTACCTGATTTAGTTTTTGTTATTGATACTCCAAGAGAATCGCTTTCTATCGCAGAAGCTAAGAGTTTAGGTATTCCAGTTATGGCTATTGTTGATACAAATTCAGATCCTGATAATATTGATTATCCAGTTCCAGGAAATGATGACTCTATTAAAGCTATCAAATTATATATGAAAGTTATTGAAGAAGCTTTAAAAGATGCATTAGAAAATGCACCGGTAATTAAAAAAGAAGTTAAAAAAGATACCAAAAAAACTTCATCAAAAAAAGCAAGCAAAGCTGTAAATAAATCAAAAAAAGATAAATTACCAGTTGCAAAAAAAGAAGCTAAAACTCCAACAATAAAGAAAGAAGCAAAAGCTCCTGCTGTAAAAGAAGAAGTAAAGGCTCCAGTTGTTGTTGAAGAAACAAAAGCAGAAGATGCTGAAAATAAATAATAATTTATAGGAGAACAAAATGGAAGAAGAAAAAAATAATAAAAATGTTAAAAGTACAAAAAAAGTAAAAGGTACTAAAAAGACAAAAACTATGCAAAATAAAGCAAAAGTTGAAAATATTAAAGAAAATAATAATAATGTTGATAATAATAGTGTTAATAAAGACACAAATTATTTCACCATTAAGGATATTCTTTATGAAATTATTGATTTTAACAATTCTGCTGAATTCGTTTTTAAAGTTAATAAAGCTATTTCAATTTTAATATTGTGTATTGTTGCAATTTGTCTCTTAATAGCTGTTGTTATTAAATTATTTAGTGATATATTACTTGCTGTATTAATTTTATTACTTAGTCCAATTGTTCTTCTCTTAACAAAATATATTTTATCTATATATTTATTATTATTGGATTGGCTTAGTGCATCAACTAAATTTTATAAATCAAATATTAAAAAGGATTAAAAAATGGCAAATGCAGATTTAATTAAAAAACTTAGAGAAAATACAGGCTGTGGCATGTCTGACTGTAATAAAGCTTTAAAAGAAAATAATGACGATTATGAAAAGGCTGTTGAATGGTTAAGAAAAAAAGGCTTATCATCTGCAGCAAAAAAAAGTTCAAGAGTTACAGCAGAAGGTGTTGTTGGCATTGATAATGATGGCAAAAAAGCATCAATACTTGAAGTAAATTCCGAAACTGATTTCGTTGCTAGAAACGAAAAATTCCAAGATTTAGTTAAAAACTTATTAAAAATTTCTTTAAATATTAAAGAAAATGATGTATATAAGTTTGCAGAAACATTAAAATCTTCAAAATGTGAAAAATGCAATGAAGTTGTTTCTGATATAGTTGCTAATGCTGTTGCTACAATTGGTGAAAATTTACAAATTAGAAGAGGAAAAACAATTACTGTTGATAATGGTTTAATTGTTTCTTATGTTCACACAGCAATAGCTCCTGGACTTGGAAAAATCGGTGTATTAGTTGCTTTAAAATCCGATGCTTCACAAGATAAATTAGAAGAATTAGGAAAAGGTATTGCAATGCATATTGCTGCTACAAAACCTGAATTTTTAACAGAAGCTGATGTTCCTGCTACTAAAATTGATTCTGAAAAAGAAATCGCAAGAGAATTAGCTAAAAAATCTGGTAAACCAGATAATATTGTTGAAAAAATGGTTGAAGGTAGAGTTAAAAAATATTATGAAGAAAATGTACTCTTAAATCAAGCATACATTATGGATAGCAACAAAAAGATTTCCGATCTTTTAAAAGATTTTGAAAAAGAAACAGGAAAGAAAGTTGAAATTCAAGAATATGTATTCTTTGTTTTAGGTGAAGGTATAGAAAAGCAAACAGCCGATTTCGCAGACGAAGTTGCGTCAATGGTTAATAAAGCTTAATTTTTTAAAGAAGTAGTTAAAACTACTTCTTTTTTAATAATCAAAAAAGGGGCAAAATGTTAAAATATAAAAGAGTTTTGTTTAAAGTATCAGGTGAATCATTAATGGGCGATAAACCATTTGGACATGATATGAATGCTATTAAAAAGACTTGTGAAGAAATTGTTAGTATACACAAAGCTGGTGCTGAAATTTCTGTTGTAGTTGGTGGTGGGAATATTTTTAGGGGTGTTTCTGCTACTAGTGAAATAATGGACAGAGCTAGTGCCGATTATATGGGTATGTTAGCAACTGTTATGAATGGTATTGCTTTACAAGCTGGTATTGAGAAATACGGTGTAGAAGCTAGAATGATGTCAGCACTTGATATGACTGGTGTTTGTGAAACCTATACTTTAAGAAGAGCTTTAAGTCATTTAGAAAAAGGACGAATTAATATTTTTGTTGCCGGTACAGGTAATCCATATTTTACTACTGATACAGCTTCTGTTTTAAGAGCAACCGAAATGAGATGCGATGTTATTTTAAAAGGCACACAAGTTGATGGTGTTTATGATAAAGATCCAAAAAAATACCCTGATGCAGTTAGATTTGATAAAATTTCATTTGATGAAGCAATTAAAAGAGATTTAAGAGTTATGGATCCAACAGCTTTAACATTAGCAAGAGATAATAATATGCCAATTTTAGTATTTAAAATTTCCGAACAAGATGCTTTCTTAAATGCTATTAAAGGCGAAGGAAAATATACCATAATAAGTAATGAATAAATTATTTATGTAAATTTTATTTATCATATATAATTTATTTATTTTAACATAATTACGAGAATTACTTAAACAATAAGTAATCTCGTTATTTTTTGCTCATCATTGCAATTATAAAAATGTTATTGTAAAGGCTAATACTCACATATCGTCATTGCGATTATAGAGTCATCATTGCGAGAGTTTATAGAACTCGTGGCAATCTCATTATTCTTGACTCGTCATTGCGAGAGTTCGTAGAACTCGTGGCAATCTCATTATTTTTGGCTCGTCATTGCGAGAACCGAAGGTTCGTGGCAATCTCAGTATGGCAACCACCACTCCTAGCCCACACTATTATTGCGAGGGCTTGAAAAGCCCGTGGCAATCTCGGTATG
>CALXVQ010000001.1 GCA_944392135.1 uncultured Rickettsiales bacterium | reverse complement strand
GAATGCGACTATGTCATAATGTTTCATCGCTAAAGCTAAACTGAACCCCCAGTCTAACTGGGGGTTTTAGATTACAATAATAAGTCCTTATAATCAAGGACTTATTATTCATATTTATTATATAAATTATAATTATTTTGCAAATAAAGACAAATTACTTCTTTTCTAATACTTCACCATCATCTTCTTCTTTTTTGCTAAGAGTTTTTGTTAAAGTAATGATACTTTTTCTAATACTAGGATCTTTGATTGCTGTAAAATTTTTGATTAATGTTAATATTTCTTTTTCCGAAATATCTTTGTTGTCATCAAAAGATGCTTTGTTATCAGATAAAATACCATTATTGCCAAAAGTTAATTCATATTGTTCAAAGAAATAACTAACTGGCACCTTTAAAATTTTAGCAAATTCATAAAGCCTACTTGAACCAATTCTGTTTAAGCCTTTTTCGTATTTTTGTACTTGTTGAAATGTAATTCCTGTCATTTCACCAATTTTATTTTGACTATAACCAAGTTCAAGTCTTCTAATTTTCAATCTTGTTCCAACATATACATCTACTGGATTGCTAGACATTTTTTCTCCTATAAATTGTTAATTGTTAATTAAAAAGTTAAAATATAAATATTTCACCTACAAGTAGAAAATTTCCTACATAAAAATTGTTGTTGTTAAAATAATAATACAATAATAAGTTTATCTCATTATTGTTAGTAGTTTGAAATAATTATAATTAAAAAACTTAATGACTTTATATAATAATATTATAAATTGTTTGTTTAACCTCCTTTTCCATCTTAAAATTATATAATTATCATTTTACAAAGTCAATTATTTTTTATTAAAAATACACCTCGAAGTATACACAATTTTAAGTTTAACATCTTAATGTATATTAATCAAAAAATATATGACATTATATTATGTAGGTATAATTTTTTAAAAAACAAGTCTCTAATATAATTCAATTTAAAATTGTTATAAAAATATTATATAAAAAATTATTTCATTAATTGCGAATTATCTTTATTTACATTTGAATCTCTTTTTAGTTTGATTAGATTAACCCAAAAATTATTTTTGCCTTCACTTAATGCTTGATTTTTTAATAATATTTCAGAAAGTTTATCACCTAAAATCAAAGAAGTCCAATAACCAACTGGTTTTGCAATACCGACTATTCTTTCTTGATTGTCATATTTTATGTGTGGTTCTTCTATGCTTCCACCAATTTTTTCAACATTTTCAAAGATATCTTTATTTTCTTTTTCTTTATCCCTTAATAAATCATCATGTGGCTCTATATTATTTTTATTTTGTTTATTTTTAATATTATACTTAAAATTATTTATTTTGATTAATACACTAAATATAAAGTAAAATAATAATCTTAATAAAATTAAAATAATAAATATTATTAAGACAAATAAAAGAACAATACCTAATAAAAATAATCTTTTCACTTATAACCCTATTCTAATATTTTGTTTAAATTTTGATCTATAAAATATTGTATTTTTGCTTTCATGATATCTTGTATTTGAGACTCACTCCTACCAGTTTCAATAAATTCATCATATACAATTGCCTTTGTATAATAATTTTGAGTATCAATATTTTTTATATTTATAAAATATTCTTCTTTTATAAAACCTTTTACATTAATTTTTATATTTTGTTTTGTTATATCTATATTAATTATTCTATCGGCCATTTTTTCATTATTAGCAACAGAAAAACCATTACTTATTAATAAATTACTTAAAAAATTTCCAATTTCTTTTTCAAAATCGGTATTAGTTTCTATATAAAAACTTAATTCTGTATTTTGATTTTTTTTATCTAGTATTTGTTTATATGATATTTTTTCTGGAATAATACCGCCAGATAATAATAAATATTGATTATTTAATTCTTCTCTAGCTTTATAAAGTTCTTCAAGTTGGCTTACATTGCAATTAGCCTTATTCATCAAAATTTCCATTTGAGAATCAATTTTATCAATATTATTTTTTATATCCTTAATAACTAAAATTTTATCTAATGTAGCTAATGCATAAAATTCACTTCCATCAAAATAAGTTTTAGTAATTTCAACACCTTTTAATTTATTTTGTGTAGTCTCTTGTACTTCGCTACTAGAGTATTGTTCTACATTATTTTCATCACTTGAAATACTTGAAATAAATTTTGCATCTATTTTTGTTTCAAAATATTTTGATATATTTTTTCTAGCATTAGCTTGTGCTAATTCTAATGTATCGCCACTTCCAACAACACATATCTTATTTTTAGGACAAGTAGTGTTTACATCTCTTACCCAATCCGGCAAGTTATCAAGTGCAAAAGCCTTACCACACAAAATAAAAACAAAACAAACTTTAATTATTTTTTTCATATTAATTATTTTTTAATTTCTAATAACTGTTTATTAAGCATTTCATTAACAATCTTGTCATGTCTATCTTTTTTTACTTTTGCTAATTGATAGCATACATATACAAGTTTTTCTTTATCAGCTCCAAGTTCATAACTATATTTTCTTTTTTCCCAATAACTTTCTTCAAGTTCAACACCTGATAATTTATTTCTAACTTTACTTGTTAATTCTTGCTTTTTGCTATCTGCAATTAATAAATCATTGGTTTCTTCTGCTTCTGTATTGCTTGTAAAAGTACTAATTATTTCATTACTAATTTCTGCCGAAATTGATCTATTTGTGTTAGCAATAGCCGATTGTTCACATAATAATTTATTAATACTTTCAGCATTTGATACAAAATATTTATATTCTTCCGTATTTGTATTTTTGCTTTTTTCATATTTTTTTAGATTTTCAACCCATTCAGGTTTATCTTCTTGTGATGCATCTATAATTGTATAATCAGGAGTATACTTTGAAAAACAAGCTGTTAAAAGCATAGGTAAAGTTAAAAATAAAACTTTTTTCATATTATTTTAGTTAATTTTACTTAAAACAATAATATTAAATAAAAAAATAAAATCAACTACTTTAATATTAAAATTATCTTGATAAATAAAATATACTTAATACTCTAATGTTATGAATAAATTTTTATAAATAAAATGAAGCATGCATTAAATATAACAAGAGAAGAGAATTTTCCTGAATGGTACCAAGAAGTTGTTGCAAAAGCTGATTTAGCTGAAAATGCTACAACAAGGGGTGCAATGGTTATTAAACCATATGGATATGCAATATGGGAAAATATTAAAGATATTTTAGATAAAAAAATTAAAGAAAAAGGAGTTCAAAATGCTTGCTTCCCTGCCCTAATACCCGTTGAATTAATGGAAAGAGAAGCTGAACATGTTAGCGGTTTTGCAAAAGAATGTGTTGTTATCACACATCATAGATTAATCGAGAAAGATGGTGAATTAATACCAGATGGCAAACTTGAAAAACCATATATTTTAAGACCAACTTCTGAAACAATTATTGGTGAAAGCTTTTCAAAATGGATAAAATCATATAGAGATTTACCTTTCAAAATCAATCAATGGGCAAATGTTTTTAGATGGGAAATGAGACCACGAATTTTTTTAAGAACAAGCGAATTTTTTTGGCAAGAAGGACATTGTGTTTTTGCTACTCAAAAAGATGCTGATGACAATGCTAGACAAATGTTAGATGTTTACAATGATATTTTTGAAAATTATTTAGCTATACATGGTATTTGTGGACAAAAAACAGAAGATGAAAAGTTTGCCGGTGCTGAAAAAACTTATACTATTGAAAGTATGATGCAAGATGGCAAAGCTTTACAATCTTGTACATCACACAATTTAGGACAAAATTTTGCTATGGCAAGCAATATTAAATTTACAAATGAAAATCAACAAGAACAATATGCTTGGACTTCTTCATGGGGACTTTCCACAAGAAGTATTGGAGCTTTAATAATGAGTCATAGCGATGATGACGGCCTTGTTTTACCACCAAAAATTGCTCCATATCAAGTTGTCATTATTCCAGTAATTCATAACGAAGATAAAAAAGATTTAGTTATGAATTATTGCAACAAAATAAAAGACTCTTTAAATTGCAGAGTTTTAATTGATGATGATTATGATACACCACAAAACAAAAAATGGAATTGGGTTAGAAAAGGTGCTCCATTAAGACTTGAAATTGGCGAAAGAGATTTAGAAAACAATTCAATTTTCTTTGCAAGAAGAGACAAAATAATGGAAAAAAATTCTTTAAGTTTTGACGAATTTATAAAAAATTATCAAAACATTTTAGACAACATACAAGAAACTTTATTAGAAAGAACAAAAGAAAATTTAAAACAAAAAACTATTAAAATTGAAACAATAGAAGAGTTAGACAAACTTGCAGAAAAAGAAGTAAAATTCTTCAACCTTCCGTATAAATTCTTTGGCAACAAAGATTTAGAAAAAGTTATGAAAAAATATAGTTTAAGTTTTAGATGTATCCCTTTTGATGAAAGTGATAGAGTTATTATTGCAAAGAGTTATTAATTATCAAAATGTAGGTATTGTATGAATAAAGATTTACAAGAAGCAATAAAAATATACTCTATTGGTTCACATAAAGAACTTAATAGTTTTTTATTAGATAAATCTAAAGATAATTTAATTGCAATATTTAATGATTTATTAACTACATATATAAATGATAAAAATTCTTCAACTATAAGAGAATTTATTACCACAACCATTTCTGGTTATATGCATCATGAATCAAAAATTGGATATAATGGATATAGACAATCAACAATTTCTAGTATAGATTGTGAATATTGTGAAGTAAAACCAAAAAATATAGATAGACTTGATTTAGAAAAATATAAAAATGGGGAAAAAAAATCTATACAAAGATTGAATGCTGGTGGAAATTTTACTGATTACACCTGGGAAAGATTTAATAAAGATTTAGAATCAAACTTAAATATGTTAATTAGTGGTTTTATAGATGGAAAATTGATTTATATTTTTGAATTTCCATTTAAAAATAAAGATTTTGTAAAAAAACTAAAATCTCAACTAGAAAAAGCTTTTCCAAATAAAGTAAGAAAAAGTGGAACTTTTTTGAGATCAGCTAATTTTGATTTTAAAGATTTTATTTTTTCAAATAATTTTAAAATTAATTTTATTCTAAGTAAAGAAGAATTAGAGAAATATATTGAATTTTTTAATGGAAATTTTTATAAGGAATTAATAAAATATGCAAAATAGCTTTTTAAATTCTATCATAAATGGAGATACTTTGGAAGAATTAAAAAAATTTCCATCTGATTTTATTGATATTGGGGTAACATCCCCACCATATAATAAAGGTGAAAAACAAAAGGGTTGGCTTGTAAAAAATATTGAATATGATATAGCTTCTGATAAAAAAGATGAGAACATGTATCAAACTGAACAAATAGAAGTATTAAATGAGTTATATAGAATAATAAAACCTGGTGGTAGTTTTTTTTATAATCATAAATTAAGATGGGATAAAGGAAAAATGATTCATCCAATGGAATGGTTATTAAAAACCAATTGGTCTATTAAACAAGAAATTATTTGGGATAGAGGAATTGCAGCAAATATTAGAGGTTGGAGATTTTGGCAGGTTGAAGAAAGAATTTATTGGTTATATAAACCTATAAATAATAATTTTATAGGAAAGGAATTAGAATCTAAACATGCTTTAATGACATCTATATGGAGATTTTCGCCAGAACAAAAAATAAAACATCCCGCCCCATTTCCATTACAATTACCTTTAAGATGTATTTATTCTATATTAAGTGATACAAAAGAAAAAATAGTAATAGATCCATATAGTGGTAGCGGAACCACTCTTGTTGCAAGTAAATTCTTGGGACATAATTATATTGGTATAGATATATCCAAAGATTATATAAAAGTAGCTAATGAAAGATTAAAAAATTATAAACAAGAAGAAAATATTTTTACAGAAGAAATAAAAAAACATTTCGTTAAAGAAACTTTTAAACAAAGAAAAGCCAAGGGTATATATAATCATCATGATAAAGAAAAAAGAATTATTTTAAAAAATAAAAATAATAATGATAATATAATTGATTTATTTAATATTACTAATAAACAAATACTTAGCAAATGACATCACTCATAGGACTTACACAAGAAGAATTGGCAACAGAGTTGCAAAGTTTAGGTGTTGAAAAATATAGAGCAAAGCAAATATGGACTTGGGTATATTTTCATGGAGTAAAAAATTTTGATGATATGAATAATATTTCAAAAGATTTAAGAAAGAAACTTGCTGAAAATTATTCAATAGCAAGACCTAAAATTGATACACATTTAATTTCAAAAGATGGGACACAGAAATGGCTTCTTGAATTTCAAGATGGTGAGAAAGTTGAAATGGTGTATATTCCAGCAGAAGACAGAGGAACTTTATGCATTTCTTCACAAATAGGCTGTGCCATGAATTGTAAATTTTGCAATACAGGTTATCATGGTTTTGTTAGAAATATGACAGCAGAAGAAATTGTTAGCGAAGTTTTAATTGCAAGAGATGAATTAGGAGAATGGAACAACTTAAACAATAAAATTGGTGAAGGTCGGCTAATTTCTAATATTGTTGTAATGGGTATGGGTGAACCATTAGTAAATTACGATAATATTGTTAAAGCTTTAAAAATTATAAATGATCAAGACGGTATAGCTTTTTCAAACAGAAGAATTACACTTTCAACTTGTGGACTAGTACCACAAATAAAAAAGCTTGCTAATGATTTAAAAATTAATCTTGCAATTTCTTTACATGCATCAAATGACGAAGTGAGAAAACAAATAATGCCAATAGCAGAAAAATACACGATTAAAGAACTTATGGAAGCTTGCAGAGAATATGCTAAAAAAACAAATGACAGAAGAATTACTTTTGAATACATAATGATTAAAGACTTAAACGACAGTGAAGAAGATGCTTTAAAATTAATAAGTTTAGTCAAAAAATACAAAGTTCCTGCAAAATTTAATTTAATACCTTTCAACCCTTGGAAAGGTTGCATATTCAAAGAACCATCTGACGAAAAAACAATAAATAAATTTGCTAAAATTTTAACAGATGCTAGATACCCTGCCCCAGTTAGAAAATCAAGGGGTGGCGATATTATGGCAGCTTGTGGACAATTAAAAAGTAAAGATAAGTAAAATTATTTATCAATATCTTGACACTTATGAAATAAAGGCAATAATTATATCATATAATAAAAATAAAAATATGGCTAATATTCAAGAGACCTTAAAAGAAATTGCTAAAAATAATTCTAATATAAAATATTATGATTCTTTAAAAGAAATTGAAGATAATTTTGATGTTTTGTTATTTGATATGCATGGAGTTTTGCATAGTGGCGGTCTTGTATCTAATGAAAAGAAAGAATATTTAAAACATCTCAAAAATTCTGGTAAAAAAGTCATAGTCGCATCAAATGATACCAATTTAGATAAAAAATTTTTAGATGGCTTAAGTAAAAAAGGCTTGAATATTGGGGAACATTTTGATTTTGCAATTACTTCTGCTGATGTTTTTAAATATATGTTAGAAACAAATAAAATAGAAGAATTAATTAAAGAAAATAGTAAGAAAAACAATAAAAAAATCAATGGCAAAATTAAAATTTTCATTTTAGATAAAGTAAAAGAACCAATTTTAGAATTATTATTTTTAAATAATAATATATTTGAAGAAACTAAAATATTAGAAGAAGCTGATGGAATTGTTACAGGTACTCCTATAATGAATGATAAAATGATTCCCACAACAATTAAACCAATATATTTTGAAAGCGTAAAAAATATATTAGATATTATTGAAAAAACAAAGCCTTTAATTATAGTACCTAATCCTGACACAAAACTTCCCGGTGAAAATGGAATGCAAACAATTGGTGCTGGAAAATTTGGAAGAATATGTCAAAAATTAAATTTTAATGTTTTGTCTATTGGTAAACCTACTAAATATTTTTATGATTATGTAAAAGAAAAAATGAAAGAAAAAAATATAAATATAAATAATAACAAAACAGCAATGATTGGTGATAGTTTTGCAACAGATGTCCTGGGTGGAAATAATGCTGGTTTTGTATCTATTGCTATTGTAAATGAAAAAAGTAATATGGGTTTCACACTAAAACGACATAAAGAAAGATTTATTGAAAAACTTACTCACAAAGAATTTCAACCTGCAATTATAATCTATGATATTGTATAATTTATTTGCAAAAAAATTTTTATAATATAAGATATAAATATCAATAAAAACTATATTTAATATTATGGATAATGAAAATTTCGTACATTTAACCAATACACAAAAAGGACCGACAGCAAGATCAAGTATAAATGCTATTAAATTTAGTCGTAATTTATTTAATATTAAAGATAGATTTAATGTCTTTTTATTTGACATGAGAGGTGTTTTGCATACTGGGAATAAAATTTCACAAAAAAATTTAGATTTTCTACAATTATTAAAAAATGAAGGTAAAAAAGTCATTATAGCATCAAATAATACAAGTTTTAGTGATTATTATATTGGAAAAATTAAACAAAAAGGGTTAGAACCTGGTATACATTTTGACTTTACAATTACAGCTGGCGATGTCTTAAAACACATGGTAGAAAATGGAGAAATGGAAAAACTTACACAAAAGGACAGAATGAATGTATTTGTAATGGATCAAATAAAAGATAATATACATAATTTATTCTTCAAAGATCATTATTACCAATTTAACGAAGTAAAAAATATCGATGAGGCTGATTTAGTATTAACTGGTACACCAATGGAAAATGGTTATAGAATTCCAACATCTAAAAAGCTAGATTATATGCTAAAAAGATGTGATATATTTGAAGCAATAAAAAGAAAAAAAATCCCAGTTGTTGTTCCTAATCCTGACACAAAAATGCCTTATGAAAATGGTATGCAAGCAATTGGTGCTGGAAAGTTTGGAAAAATATGCAAAAAATATGGAGCAAAAGTTATTGGAGCTGGAAAACCTAGTAGTTTCTTTTATGATTATATAAAATTACAACTGCAATTAAACAATATAGAAGAAAAAAATGAAAAAATAGTTATGGTTGGAGATAGCTTTGCTACTGATATTGTTGGTGGAAATAAAGCTGGTTTTAACACAATAGCTGTTGTAAATAAGAAAAGTAATATAGGTCTTACATTAAAAAATGATAGTAAAAAATTTGTAGGCAAAATGAAAGATAGAGAAACAAAACCTACAATCATTGTAAATGATTTAATTTAATTTTTATACAAATATTTATTAAAAACTGTTGACTTATTTTTTATATAGTTTTTAATAGTGTTGTTTATTGAATGTAATTTATAATTGTAATTTTTTATATGACAAATTTATTAGTAGTAGAATCACCTGCAAAAGCAAAAACTATAAACAAATATTTAGGAAAAAATTATAAAGTCCTTGCAAGTATGGGACATATTAGACAATTGCCTAAAAAAGATGGTTCAGTTGATGTAAATGATAATTTTAAAATAAAATATGAAATATCTTCTAAATCAGCAAAAGCCGTTAGAGATTTAGTTGAAACGGCAAAAAAAAGTGATAAATTATTATTAGCACCCGATCCTGATAGAGAAGGAGAAGCTATTGCCTGGCATATTTTAGAAGTTTTAAAACAAAAAAAAGCTATTAAAGAAAATACACCTGTCGAAAGAGTTGTTTTTAATGCCATTACAAAAAACACAGTTGAAGAAGCTATTCAAAATCCACGAGAAATTGATATGGACTTAGTAAATGCACAACAAGCAAGGGTTGCCCTTGATTATCTTGTGGGTTTTACATTATCACCTGTCTTATGGAGAAAATTACCAGGAAGCAAATCAGCCGGAAGAGTTCAGTCGGTAGCTTTAAGATTAATTTGTGAAAGAGAAGAAGAAATTGAAAAATTCAAAAAACAAGAATATTGGACAATAGATGCTAACTTATTGACTAACAAAAAAGAAAAATTAACAGCATCATTAACTCATATTAATGACAAAAAACTTGATAAATTTGACATTAAAAACGAAAAAGAAGCAAAAGAAATTCAATCAATATTAGAAAGCAAAAAATATAAAGTTGTAAATATTGAAAGAAAACAAACAAAGAAAAATCCTTATGCGCCTTTT
This sequence comes from uncultured Rickettsiales bacterium, assembly GCA_944392135.1. Taxonomy (GTDB): domain Bacteria; phylum Pseudomonadota; class Alphaproteobacteria; order Rickettsiales; family UBA1997; genus CALXSC01. The sequence goes on along the minus strand of CALXVQ010000001.1, from coordinate 187,965 downwards.
ACAACATCAACATTACAACAAGAAGCTAATAAAAAATTAGGTTTTTCTGCTAAACTTACAATGAGTGTTGCACAAAAATTATACGAAGGTAAAGATACGGGAAATGGAAGTCATGGTTTAATTACATATATGAGAACTGATGGTGTATATACAGCACCAGAAGCAATTAATTCTGCTAGAAATTTCATTAAAAAAGAATATGGTGAAAAATATCTTCCTACAAAACCAATTATTTATCAAAATAAAGTAAAAAATGCACAAGAAGCACATGAAGCAATTAGGCCGACAGATCCATCAGCTACACCAGAAAGCCTTAAACAATATCTTACAAATGAAGAATATAAATTGTATGATTTAATATGGAAAAGATTAATTGCAAGTCAAATGTCGGCTGTAATCTTTGATCAAGTTGCCATAAATATAGAGACAGAAAGCAAATATGGTATATTAAGAGCAACTGGCAGTGTTATAAAGTTTGATGGTTTTTATATTTTATATAATGTAAAAAAAGAAGATGATGAAGAAAAAGATTTAACAGATGATGAAAAAATATTGCCATCAGTAGAAGAAGGCGAATATTTAAATTTAAAAAATATTGAATCTTTACAACATTTTACAGAACCACCAGCTAGATATTCAGAAGCTAGTTTAGTCAAAAAAATGGAAGAATTAGGCATTGGCCGACCATCAACATATGCTACAATTTTATCAGTTATTCAAGAAAGAGAATATGTAAAATTAGAAAAAAAGAAATTTATTCCAGAAGAAAGAGGAAGAATTGTTACAGCATTTTTAAAAAAATATTTTAATAAATATGTACAATATGATTACACTGCAAAGCTAGAAGATGATTTAGATGAAATAGCTAATGGCAAGGAAAATTGGAAAGAATTTTTACAAGAATTTTGGCAACCATTCAATGCAGAAATTAACCAAGCTATGACTATTCCTACTGCCGATGTTATAAATAGTATTATGCTAGAATTAAAAGAACATATTTTTGGTTTTGACAAAGATGGAAAATTGAAAGACACTTGCCCTGAATGTGGAAAAGGCAAACTATCTTTAAAAATGGGAAAATACGGTGCTTTTATAGGTTGTAGCAATTATCCAGAATGTAAATACATAAAAAATATACAAACATTATCTATTACTGATAATGAAGAAGAATCACAAAACGAAACACAAAAGTTTGAAAATAAATTGTTAGGACAAGACGAAGGTAAAAATATTTATATTAAAAAAGGTCCTTATGGTTTTTACATACAAAAAGGTGAAGATTCTACTAAAAAAGATGAAAAACCTAAAAGAGTTGGTATTCCTAAAACAAATAAAGAACCACAAAATTTAACATTAGAACAAGCAAAAGCTTTATTATCTTTACCAAGATTAATAGGAAAACATCCAGAAGATAATGGAGAAATCAAAGCCAACATAGGACCATTTGGCCCATACTTAATGTATAACAAAGCTTTCTATTCTGTGAAAAATGATGATATTTTAACAATAGAATTACCAAGGGCTGTTATGATAATTGAAGAAGGAAAAAAGAATAAAAAAGCAAAATCCGAAACAAAGAAAGAAGAAACAGAAGAAAAAAAGACAGAAAAGAAAACAACTAAAAAAACTACAAAATCAAAAAGTACAAAGTCAACAAAGTAAAATACATTAAAAAAAATATTTTACACTAATTTGTTATTTATTATAATAGCTTCTATAAAATAGAAGCTATTAATTACTAAACTATCTTTGCATATCTTGTTTCTTTTCTTTTTGATTTAAAACAGAAACACTTGAACGATTTATAGAATCTTCTTTTGTATTTAAAGCAGATATAGCTTGTAGACCTTTACCTTTATTAAGTGGTTTAACAATATCATCCTGAATCTCTAATGGTTCATTAAAAATTTCCGGCTTTTTTATACCATTTTGTGGTTCTATATCTTTTATTTGTGGAAAAACTGTTTGTTGAGTTGGTTGTAATATAGGTCTTGACTCAATCTCTTCAACTATTGGGCCATTATTGCTTAGTGGTTTTGACTCAATTTCTTCAATTATTGGACTATTACTATCTAACGATGTATAATTAACAACCCTATGTATATCTGGATTTTTCCTATAAATTTGTGTCTTTTTTAACATACCAAGATCTATGTTATTTTCTAGAGGATCTTGTGGATTAGCACCTATTATTACTTTTTCTGCAAATGTCGCAAGTGGTCCGCCTTTATCCATAACAGCAGGCAATACACTAGATGCAAGGCTTTCAACAATCATTGTATTACTCATTTGTAAATTAGTAAAAGAATCTATAACTGCATTTGCAATACTCTGTTGTACCGCTTTATTATTTGTAACAGTATATGACATTATTATACTAGATTTTGCTGAATCAACATCAATCCCACCATTTGATAAATATTGAATACATGTAGTCATAACATTGTCTTTATTTTCATTGCTTAGCTTATCTTCATGAGCAAAAATTGTAGCAATTTTTTTCATTTCTAATGGTTCAATAAAATAAGCTTTGTCTGTTTCATTTTTAGAAAAATTTTCCTTTTGTTTAGCTTCTTCACTTTTTTTATTTAATCCAGCAATAAAATTATCTATATCATCAAAAACATCTAATTTAAACATTTTATTGATTCTATTTTGTATTTTTAAAATTGTTTCTGGAATAGGTGCAACTACAAGTTCTTGTGATTGAGATACTTCTTGTACTTTTGGGTTATGTACAACCATTGCTTCGCTATTTACCGGTGATGGTATTATTAAAGTTTCTTCTTTCTTTTCTTCATTTTTAACAATATCTTTTGACTTTGGTAAAAAAATCTTTTGAAAGAATGATTTTTTTCTGTTTGTTTTTCTTCCAATTTATTTTCTTGTTCTTTATTTTCTTTTTTTGCAAAAACATCAAAATCTTGTATCTTGCTTTCTTGTTGTTTTTTAGTGGTATTTTCTTGCTCTTGTTCTTTATTTTCTGTTTCGTTTTCAATAGAATCATTATTATTAGGTTTATATCTTATACTAAGTAAAGGTTTTAATGTCGTTTTTTGCCCCGTAAGTCTTCTATAAATATTTTTAAAATATTCAATCAAAAAATTTGATTTCTTTTGTTCTTCTGGTTGTTCTTGTTTCATAATTTCTTCCTTTGGTTTCAAAGAATTAAACTCTGCATAATTTTTACTTTCTTTAATACTGCTTGTATCTTGTTCTTTGTTTTTTAAACCTTTAATAATATCATTTGTTTCTAATTCTGGCATATCTGGCATAATATTTTATGAAATTTATTTAGTAATAGCTATGTTGCATTGTATTTTGTATAAAAAGTCAACAATTTTATATAAATATTCTAGACAATTAAAAATTTTAGTATAAATATAATTATAGTAAATATTATTTTTTATATGAGATTTACAATTGATAAAGATATAAAAAATATCACCAAGGAAGACCTAAAAAATCTTGTTAGAAATCATAAACAGGAGGATTCTTTTTTAGACTTTAAAAGAGATTTGTATGGTAAAACAGACACAGATAAAAAAGAATTACTTAAAGATGTTTCTGCTTTTGCCAATGGAAGTGGTGGTGAAATTATAATTGGAATAGAAGAAGACAATTACAGCCAAGCTAAAACTTTATGTGGTTTTACAACTACAAATATATCCGTTGAGAAAAATAGAATTGAACAAATAATTATGAATGGTTTAGAACCTAAATTAGATACTTTTAAAGTAAGATATATTCACATAGGAAATCATAGATTTGTTATGATTATTAGAATTGAACACAGTCCTTTATTTCCACATATGGTATCTTTTCAAAGATTTAATAAATTTTATATTAGAAAATCTGACAAAAATTTATTGTTAGATGTTTATGAACTTAGAAATTTATTTTTAAAATCGGAGAATTTTATGCAAGAAATTAGAAAATATAATCAAGATAAAATAAAAAATATATTAGAAAAAAATGCAATTCTGCCAACAATAGATGCTCCAAAAATTTTAATAAATTTTATTCCTTTTGATGCTTTTACTAGACAAACATATTTAGATTTAGCAAAAAGTAATTTAAAAATAAACTTTCCAGAACAAAGAATAAATTTTGATGGTTTACTCGCTTATCAAATGAATGATAAAGGTATTAATTCTTATGCGCAAATACATAGAAATGGAATTATAGAATTTTTATCTTCTAGTAATAAAGTTTTCGATATAATAAATAATCCTTTTGTAATTGCTAATAATTTAGCAACAGAAAAACTGAAAATAATTTATGGTGAAAAAAATGGTTTTGAATATTATTTAATTAGAAAATCATATGAATTCATTAATATATTAAAAAAATTAAAAGTACAAACTCCAATTTATATTTTTATCTCCATAATAGATGCAAAAGGTTATAGAATTTTATACAAAAATAATAATGAAGAAAAAATAACAAATGCTATTGATAGAAATATCTTATCTATACCGGAATTAGAATTAAAAAGATATGATAATGACTTAAAGTCAATAATTAGAATGGCTTTTAATATGATATGGAATGCTTGTGGTGAAAAAGAATCTATAAATTTTGATAATCAAGGAAAATGGTTGGGTGAAAAAATTGACAATAATTAATTTACAGGATTAGATTTAAAATAAGAATTTATAGCATTAACCATCGCATTAACAACTTTTGTTTTATAGCCATAAGATCTAATCATTCTTTCATCAGTTTTATTTGACAAAAAGCCTAATTCTAATAAAATGGATGGCATATCAGCAGCTGTTAAAACTGCAAAATTTGCATGTTTTACCATATTTCCCAATCCTTTTATATTTTGTTTTGTAAATTGTTCTTTTAAAATTTTTGCAAAAATTTTGGAATCATTCATTGCTTGATGTCTTGAAATATCAACCAATGTATTAATAGTATCTTGATATTCACCATAAAGATTTAAGCCACCTATTATATCAGCTTTATTTTCTTTTTGTGCTAATTTTGCTGTTCTAGTATCGGATGCAGTTTGTGATAATGTATAAATCGATATACCCCTTGCATTTTTATTAGGTGAAGAATCCGCATGTATAGAAATAAATAAATCACCTTTATATCTTCTTGCAATTGACACTCTTTCCCTTAATTCAACATAGAAATCCTGATTTCTAGTCATATATGTTTTATATTTATTTGTCTTGTCTAATGCTTGTTTTAAAGATTTTGCATAAGTTAAAGTAATTATTTTTTCTTTTGTACCCCTTGTGCCTATTGTACCAGGATCTTTTCCACCATGTCCGGCATCAATAATAATTCTTGGTTTTCTATTATTTGTTTTTGATACATTATATTTTGCAACATTTGATTTTGTAGCAATAACTTTCGGTTTGGAAGTAGATGATACTTTTTTAATCGTACCTAAATTTTTTTCTTCATAATTTTCAACTAAAATTTCATCTATTAAATTATTTAAATTTTTATTATTATTATTTTCTGCTAATATATCATCAATTAAACTATTTAAAATATTAGGCTCTACATCATATAAATTATTTTCTTCAATTAATTTTCCAATTAAATCTTCATTTTGCAAATCAACACTATTAAATGATAAATCTACAACTATCCTATGTAAAGGATTACTAGAAGTAGGAGCCAAATAAAAACTTCTATCTAGATTAACCTTAATATTTAAATCAAAAACCAATCTAGTATCGTATTCAGAAAATTTACCAATTCTAACTTGATCAACCACATTATTACTTTTAAAACTTGGAGCTTTAACACCTGTACTTGTGTTTTGTAAATCAACAACTAATCTATACGGATTTCTTAATAAAAAGGCATTAAAATTGATTTTATTTTTACTTTCAATAACAATTCTTTCATTATTTTTTTCTGTATTTAATCTAATATCTAATATTTCATTTTGTTTAGCAAATAAATCATATGATATTGCAAAATAAAATACAAATAAAAATAAAAATTTTAAATTTTTCACTATAATACAAAATAATTATTGAAATTTTTCATATATTTTTAACAACATTTTCTCAAAAATATTTATACCTTTTACATTTTCATTTGCATAAATATTATATGTTTTTTCAGAAGCAGGGGTTTTTACTGTAATAGTACCTAATTTTTGATTTTCATAAATAGGTGCTTGTAATTCATTATCAAGTTTAATTTCATATGATATTTGCTTTGAACTTGGAGCTGTTGCATATATATTTTCATTTACTCTTGCTTTTACAGTAATTTCTTTACCATATAATACCGGTATATTATCAACAATTTCTCCCCTTATAAATACTTTATATTTTTTTAATGTATAAAAACCATAATCTAATAATTTTTTAGTATCTTCTTCTCTTTCTTTTTCCGAAGAAGCACCATTTACAACAGCAATTAATCTTTTTTTGTTTTTAACAGCAGATGTTGCCATACCATAGCCACCAGCCTCGGTATGTCCTGTTTTTATACCATCAACTCCTGGATATGTTTTTAATAAAGTATTTCTATTTTGTTGTAATATATTATTATACTTATATTCTGTCATAGAAAAATATTTTTGATAAAATTTATAATATTTTTCTATTAATTTTTTTGATAATAAAGCTGTATCCTCTACTGACATATAATGTCCATCTTCACTAAAACCTATTGGATTAGTATAGTTCGTATTTTGTAAATTTAAGTCTTTGGCTTTTTTATTCATTCTTTCAACAAATCTATTAACATTAGGAGCGCTTGCTTCTGCTAATGCATATGCAGCATCATTTCCAGATTGAACTATTAAGCCTTTAAGCATATCATCAATAGAAACTCTACTTCCTATATCTAAAAACATTCTAGAACCTTCTTGTTGCCAAGCTTCTTTTGATACTTGAAATTTATAAGGTAATTGCAAATTGTCTTTTTCTATATCTTCAAAAATTAAGTATGCTGTCATTATTTTTGTCATTGAAGAAGGAAAAACTCTATCCTTTTCATTAAGTTTAAATAAAATTTCACCTGTGTTATAATCTATTAAAATAGCTTGTTTTGAATTTAAATCAAGTGCATATGCTTGATTTACAAACAACACACATAAAAAATAAATAAAAAATAATTTGCTTAAAAATTTTTTCATACCTTTATATAAATAAATTACTTATAACCCATTAAATGAATATGAAAATGTGGAACAATTTGTCCTGCTTCTTCACCGCAATTTCCAACAATTCTATATGATGTTTCAGATAAACCATTATCTTTTGCTATTTTTTGCACTGTTTTAAAAAAATTAGCAACATCATCATTAGAAGATTTTTCAACAAAATCATCAAAACAAACAAATTCGCCTTTTGGAACGACTAAAATATGAATAGGTGCTTTTGGACTAATATCATTAAAAGCTAAAATTTTGTCATCTTCATAAACAATGGTTGCTGGCAATTCTTTATGTATTATTTTATAAAAAACATTACTATTGTCATATTTTTTTTGCATTTTAAATTATTTCATATTATTCTATTCACTAGAATATAATGATAATAAGATAAAAAAATGTCAATAAAAAAAATAAATAAAAATACAATGGATGAAATTACCATTGATACAGTTAGAGATTTTGTTAATAAATATTTATTACAAATAATGTATTTTGTAGCTATTGTTCTATTAATTGCTTTAATAGTAATATTTCTATTAACAAAAAAATCGGATCAAAAAAATAATAATATTACTCAATTTTATCAAGCTATAAATTATATATCAGAAAATAAAAACGATGAAGCATTGGAAGCTTTGCAAAATATTTACAATTCATCAAATGATATTGCAATTAAAACAATTTCTGGTATGAAAATTGGTGATATTCAATCTAATATGAATAATTATGATGAAGCTGTAAAAATTTATCTTGAAGTTTATAATTTAAAAAATAATGACGATTTTTTAAAAAATCTTTCTGGTTTATCAGCTTTAATAGCATTAATTACTCAAAACAATAAAGAAAATTACTCACAAATTGAAGAATTAATTGCTAAAATGAGTAATCCAACAAATCCTTTATTATATCTAGTACAAGAACAAAGTGCTTGGTTTGAATTACAAAAAGGAAATAAAGATCAAGGTATTGAAATTTTAAATTCTTTATTAAAACAAAACATAGATCAAGATACAAGGAGTAGAATTAACTCTGTAATAACAGCTTATGAAAATGAAAACATATAAAGCTTTTTTAAAAAGATCTAAAAATGGAACAATAGAAGATTTACAATTAATTTATAAAGGTTTTGATATTTTGGCTTTTTTATTACAGATCTTCTATTTGTTTTATCAAAAATTAAAAGTACAAGCAAAAGCTACAATAATGGCTTTTGCTGTATTACTTTTTTTATATTATTTATCATTTTCAATATACACAATTGCAATATTATATTTAATTATTTGTGTTTATATTGGTTTTAGATATCATGATTGGAAATCCAGAAATTTAGTTATGAGAGGTTATGAATTCTTAGGTACAATAGGTGGAAAAAACAAGAAACAAGCAAAATTAGATTTTTTAGAAAAGTTAAATAATAATTATCAAGAAAAAGATAAGTTAGAACAAAAAATATACTAATATGGAAACAATAGAAATTAATGGTTGGCTAAATATAGATAAACCTTATGGTTTTTCATCGGCAAAAGTTGTTGCAATAGTAAAAAGATTATTAAAAGCTAAAAAAGTAGGACATGGTGGAACATTGGATCCATTAGCAAGCGGTGTTTTACCAATATGTATAAACAAAGCCACAAAAACAACAGAAAAAACAATGAACTTTTCAAAAGAATATTTTTTTGATATTACATTTGGTGAAGAAAGGACAACAGCTGATGCAGAAGGTGAAGTTATAAAAATAAGTAATGTCATACCAACAGAAAATGAAATTAAAAATATTTTAAATAATTTTATTGGGGAAATTCAACAAACACCCCCAATATATTCTGCAATAAAAGTAAATGGAAAAAGAGCTTATGATCTAGCTAGAAACAATCAAAATGTAGAATTACAAGCTAGATTAGTAAAAGTTTTTGAATTAAATTTTTTAGGTTTTAAAAATGAAAAAACAGCAAAATTTTCTGTAAAATGTGGAAAAGGTTTTTATATTAGAAGTTTAGCTGTTGACATTTCAAAAGCTTTAAATACAGTTGGTTATGTAAGTTATCTTAGAAGAACGGAAGTCGGAGTTTTTAACAAAGATAATATGATAACATTGGAAAAACTAAAAACAATTTATGAGAATAATAAATTAGAAAAATATTTAATAAATTTATAATAAAAATGGCAATAAAATTAATAACATTTGGTTGTAGATTAAATACTTATGAAAGTGAAGTTATAAAAACTTTTCTTCAAGAAGTAGATGAATTAAAAGATAAAAATATAGTTATTTTTAATAGTTGCACTGTTACAGCAGAAGCAGAAAAACAATTGAGACAAGCTATTAGAAAAGAAAGAAGAGAAAACCCACACTCAATTATTGGAGTTGTTGGTTGTGCTGTTCAAACAAATACTCAAACTTATGAAGATATGGAAGAAGTTGATTTTGCGTTTGGAAATATCGATAAAATGCAAAAAAACAATTATGAAATATTAATTCCAATTATTCAAGATTTAGAAAATAAACATAAATGTAAGTGTGGTAGTGAATGTAAATGTAATCATCATCACAATGCAGGAGATGATGTGTCTTGTAAGTGTGGTCATCATCATGAAGATGGTGAAGAATGCTATTGCCATAATCATGATGATAAAGAGTGTGAGTGCGGACATCACCACCATGATGACGATTGCGATTGTGAAGATGAAGATTTAGATGAAGAATTAGAAGAAAATATTAATAATAAAAAAACATTAATTAAAGAACTTGATTTTGATAATGATAAACAAGAAAAAGTTATTGTAGTTAGCAATATTTTAGAAGCATATGAATTATCCCCACAATTAATTACAGGTTTTGAAGAGAAGACTAGGGGCTTTATTCAAATACAAAATGGTTGTGATAATCACTGCACTTTTTGTGCTACAAGATTAGCAAGGGGAAAAAGTGTATCAATTCCATCAAGTAAAATTATAGATCAAATTAATAAACTTGTTGAAAATGGTTATAATGAAATTGTTTTAACTGGAATAGATATTACAGATTATGGTAAAAGATTAGATGAAAAAATTAATCTAGGTCAATTAATGAAAAAAATATTAAAAGAAACAGACTTGCCACGATTAAGATTATCATCTATTGATATTGCTGATGTAAATGATGATTTAAAAGATGTTTTATTTAATGAAGAAAGAGTTATGCCACATATTCATATTAGTTTGCAATCAGGTGATAATACAATTTTAAAAAGAATGGCTAGACGACACACAAGAGAACAAGTTATAGATTTTTGCAATGAAATAAAAAAATACAGAAAAAATATAGCTATTGGGGCAGATTTAATTGCTGGTTTCCCAACAGAAACAGAAGCTATGCATAAAAATTCTTATAAATTAATTGAAGAAATTGGCTTAGTATTCGGTCATATTTTTCCATATTCTGTTAGAGAAAATACACCTGCTGCATTAATGGAACAAGTACCAGTAGAAACTAGACGAAGAAGAGCAAAAGAATTAAGAGCAATAGCTCAAATTCAATTAGAAGATTTTACAAAAGAACAATCAAAATTCACACACAAAGTTTTAATTGAAAATGAAACAACTGGAAGAACAGAAAATTATTTAACAGTAAAATTACATAAAGATATTTTAAAAAATCATAAAATTGGCGATGTAGTTGAGTTAAAATTTTAAATTTAATTAAAAAAATAATTTAATTTAATTAAAAATTTTTGCAGTATCTTCTAATATTTTTTTATTTTTTATATAAGAAAAAATAATTCCATAATTACTGGTAGGTATTTTTAGTTCTTCTAACATTTCTAATCTTGCTTGATATTTTTGTTTATCGATCATACAACCACCGCATATTATAACTAATTTATAATTTTTATTTTTAATTTCTTCTTCTGCTAAAAAAGTTTGTCCAAAATTAAAATCAAAATTAATATTTTTTTGTGTATATTTTTTTATTGCATTAGGAAGTTGCACTGTTGCAATATCATTACATTTTCTATCATGATTACAAGCTTCAACAATTAAAATATTATCATTATCTTTTATATTATCTAATTCTCTTGCACCATTTATAAAATTAATTAATTTTCCATTACTCATAAAATTAGACATAATAATAGAAAATGATGTAAAATTTATATCTTGTGGTATACAATCATAAATAACATTTATAGCTTGACTATCAGTTATTATTAATGATAACCCCCTATCTGTATTTTTTAAATCTTGAATATTTTTTATAAAATCATCTTTATCAAAATTTTTTAAATTAGGTCTATATAAAACTGGAATTGCATAATTTTGTAATAGCCTTTCAATCATAAGACTTTGTGGTCTTAATAGTCTTAATTCTGGACTTTCTTCATCAAGTGGAATAATTAATAAAACATAAGAATCTTTTAATTTTAAATCAGGTAATAAATTAACAGAATTATTATTTTTTTTATAATTTTCTAAAATAAAATCAGTAATTTTTAATTGTTGATTTTCTTGATTTAAATTTAATTCAATAAATTTAATATCATCAATTTTAATATTTATTTTTTCATCATTAAATTTATTATAAATAATTAAAATATTTTTATTTTTTTCTTTAATAAAATTTAAAATATTCTTTTCATAATCATTTAATTCTTTTTCATTATTTTTTATAACAAATAAAATTAAATCACTTTCTGCAATTGCTTGTTTAGTTTTTTCTCTTTTTTTATTTCCTAATTCTCCTTCTTCATCAATACCTGCTGTATCTATTAATTTTACTTTTCCTAATCCATGTATTTCCATTAAACTAATAACATTATCAGCAGTTGTTCCTGCTTTACTATCAACTATTGCTTTATTTTTTTGTCCTGTAATAGCATTAAATAAAGTTGATTTTCCAACATTTGTTAATCCAACAATACTAATTATAGTTTTTTCTTGAAATTGCCCCATATTAATCTCCATTTCTTACTTTGTAATGTAAACTACTACCAACTTCATTATATGCTGGTATCATATTTGCTTTTTTAATTTTTTCTTCCATTTGTTTTATAATTGTAGTTCTTTCATCATCAACATTAGGTTTATTTTGATACAATAAATAATTTTGCTTATTTGAAATTGGTGTAATAGATGGCATTATTACATTAGCCCCTGCCCTTAAAGCATTAACTCGCCCATCACTTGATATTACATCAAGTGCAGTTGCTGTTGCAATGTTAACATTAGGCATAAAAATTCTTAATAATGATATAAAATTTAATGTTTTATTTAAAATTTTAAATTTATTTTTATTCCAATTTTCTATATTTTCTTTTGTTGCAAGTGGTGTTTCTGTGTGAATAATATAAGGACCTAACCCAAACATATCAAAATCATTTTTCACAAAAAATCTCAAATCATTAATTATATCTAAATCTGTTTGTCCTGGAATACCTATCATATTTCCTGTACCAACTTGATAATTAGCCTTCTTTAAATCAAATAAACATTGCTCTCTAACTTTATAATAATGATCTTGTGGGTGAATTTTTGAGTAAAATTCTGGATCACTTGTTTCAATTCTTAATAAATATCTATCAACTCCTAAATCTTTTAATAATTTATAAAAATCATAATCAAACTCACCGCTTGATAATGTAATCATAATTTTAGGATATTTATTTTTTATAGTCTCAATAATATCAATTAAATATTTTTTAAATTCATCATTAATCAATTCACCAGATTGTAAAACGATTGAAGGAATATTATTTTGCATTATAAAATCAACACATTCCATAATATCTTCAATACTTAATCTATATCTTTTTACATTAGAATTTCCAGAACGAATACCACAATATAAACAATTTTTTCTGCAAATATTAGAAAATTCAATTATACCCCTAATATAAACTTTATCACCAATAGTTTTATTCCTAATATCTCTTGCTATTTGCCATAATTCATTTTGTTCTTGCCCTTCATAATTTAATATTTCTATTAATTCTTCTGTATTATCTAAGTTTATTTTTGTATTCATTTTATTTTTTTAATTTGGTAGGTTTTTTAAGTGATAATTCATCGGATAACATACCAACAGAAATTGCATAATTGGTACTATTGTTCCACAACTTAATTCTATTAAAATTTCTATATACCATAAATATTGGGCCATCAATTCCTTCTGGTGCAATTAATCTAGCATCTATATTAGATTTTGGTAAAGATCTTCCTTCATATGTTTTGACACCAAGCCTTGAAAAATAATTAACAGTTTTCCAACCTTTTGCATTAACTAAACTTGCTATTCTATTATTTTTTTTGTTAAAAGATACTGGCCTGCCCCATCTATATTTTCCATTCCAACCTAATTTATTTAAAAAATTAGCTGTTGAATATAAAGCATCAGCTGTGCTATTTCTTAAATCTATTTTGCCATCACCATCACCATCAACTGCATATGCCATATATGTTGAAGGCATAAATTGAAAATTACCAAATGCACCAGCCCATGAACCAATCATATCATCAACATCAGTATGACCTCCTTGTACGATTTTTAAAGCTTGTATTAATTCATTTGTAAAAAATTCAGATCTTCTATGATCAAATGACAATGTAGCTAATGATTGAAAAATAGGTTTTCTACCCATATTTCTTCCATAATCAGTTTCCATACCCCACAATGCAACAACAACTTGTGGTGGTACTCCATATTTTTTATAAACTTGATCTAAAACTCTCTTATTTTCTTCCATTTTAGCTTTTCCCCTTTTTACTCTCAAAGGATGTGTAGCATCTTCATAATAGTTAAAAAATGTTCTTTTAAATTCTGGTTGATTTCTATCTAATTTAATAACTTTGTGTTTATATTTTACATCTTTAAAAGCTTTATTTAAAGTTTCATCATTTATATTATGTTGTTCTTTTGCATAAATTTTAAAATTTTCAAGCCATTGATAAAAATTATCTTGAATCTCTTTATCATCATCTATCTCATTAGCAAAAATAGAAAATGGTAAAAATAAAATAAAAAATAACAAAATAACTTTTTTCATAGCTTATAATAAATTAATTAATATTAAATTTCACACATCATAGGAACATGGTCAGAAGCTTTTTCTTTCGGCCTTGTCTCTTTTGCATAAATGGTACAATCTTTAACAAGTTTTTCAGTAATTGGTGTAATTAAAAAAGCATCTAATCTATAACCTAAATTCTTTTCCCACATGTAAAAAGGTCTATAACCCCACCAACTATATTCTTTTAAATCAGGATTTAGTTTTCTCCATATATCAATCATGCCAGTACTTAATAATTCGGCAAATTTATCTCTTTCTTTTTGAGTACATGTAATAACACCATCTTTTTCAACAGAATAAACATCCATATTTAAATTAGGACATATATTATAATCACCACCAAAAAATGCAATTTCATCATTTTTAATAGTTTCTTGAAATTTTATTTTTAATCTATCAAGAAATTTCATTTTTTTATAAAAATTATTTGTTGTGGTTTCATCTTTTATGCCATTTCTAACATCATCAGCAGAAGGGCCACCATTAGGAACATAAATTGATGCAAGTTTAATAACTTTTCCATCATAATCAATATTTGCTTCTATATATCTAGCCTCATTATCACTATCAGTAATTCCATATAATGGCAACTCTTTTTTTACATCATATAATGGGAATTTTGATAAAATAGCAACACCATTTCTAGCTTTTTCGCCACAAACTTCAATATTATAATTCATACTTTCCAATTCTAAAAAAGGAAATTGATCATTTACACATTTTAATTCTTGTATTAACACGACATCAGGCTTGAATTCTTTAATAAATTCAAGAAAATTAACTATTCTTGCTCTAATTGAATTAACATTCCAAGTTGCTATTTTCATAATATTATCAAATATATTTTTTCTAAGTGTATAAATAGACTTATTTTTTTGCAATATTTTTTATCTAAAAAATAAAAAATTTTAATATTTTAAACAAAAAACTTTATTTTTAAATTTTTTATTATAAAATATTAGACATTATAGTTAATTTTTACAAAAATTACTAAGTAATTCAATTTTATTAATAATATAAAGAAAAAAATGGCAAGGGAATATCCTATTGAAAAATATAGAAATATTGGTATTATGGCACATATTGATGCTGGTAAAACAACTACAACTGAAAGAATTTTATTCTATACAGGAAAAAGTCATAAAATTGGTGAAGTACATGATGGTGCTGCTACAATGGACTGGATGGTACAAGAACAAGAAAGAGGTATTACAATTACTTCTGCTGCTACAACTTGTTTCTGGAATAAACACAGAATCAACATTATCGATACACCGGGACACGTTGACTTCACTGTTGAAGTTGAAAGATCTTTAAAAGTTCTTGATGGTGCAGTTGCTGTTTTTGATGGTGTTGCTGGTGTTGAACCACAATCTGAAACCAATTGGAGATTAGCTAACAAATATAAAGTTGCCAGAATCTGTTTCTGTAATAAAATGGACAGAACTGGCGCAAACTTTTACAGATGTGTAGATATGATTAAAAATAGATTAAAAGCTACACCTTTACCATTACAATTACCTGTTGGAAGTGGTGAAACATTTGAAGGTATTATTGATTTACTTAAAATGAAATTCTTAGTATGGGATGGCGAAAAAGGTACACATTACACAGAAAACGAAATTCCTGCTAATATGTTAGATAAAGCAAAAGAATACAGAGAATCATTAATTGAAACAGCTGTTGAACAAGATGATGCTTTAATGGAAAAATATCTTGGTGGTGAAGAAATTTCTAATGAAGAAATTAAAAAATGTATTAGAAAAGGAACAATTGATTTTGCATTCGTTCCTGTATTATGTGGTACAGCTTTCAAAAACAAAGGTATTCAACCTTTACTTGATGCTATCGTTGATTATTTACCAAGCCCTGCTGACTTACCTGGTATCCAAGGTCATTTAGATGATAAAGAGATTATGGTAAAATGGGACGATCCTAAATTCTCAGCATTAGCTTTCAAAGTTGCAAATGACCCATTTGTTGGTTATATTACATTTATTAGAATTTACTCTGGAACCCTTGAAGCTGGTTCTACTGTTTTAAATACAGTTAAAGATAAAAAAGAAAGAGCTGGAAGAATTCTTTTAATGCATGCAAACAACAGAGAAGATATTAAAGAAGCTTCTACTGGTGATATCGTTGCATTAGCTGGTTTAAAAGTTACAACAACTGGTGAAACACTTACTGATCCTTCATTCCCTGTTGTTCTTGAAAAAATGGACTTCCCAGATCCTGTTATTGAAGTTTCTGTTGAACCAAAAACACAAGACGATCAAGAAAAAATGGGTGTTGCATTATCAAAATTAGTTGCAGAAGATCCATCATTAAGAGTTGAATCAGATCAAGAAAGTGGACAAACAATATTAAAAGGTATGGGTGAATTACACCTTGAAATTATTGTTGATAGATTAAAAAGAGAATTCAAGGTTGATGCTAATATTGGTGCTCCACAAGTTGCTTATAGAGAAACAATTACAAAACCAGTTGATATTGAATACTTACATAAAAAACAATCTGGTGGTGCCGGACAATTCGCTAAGGTTAATATTAAATTTAGACCTAAACCAAAAACAGAAGAAGATCCTAGCGATTTCAAATTCTTAAATACTGTTGTTGGTGGTAGAGTTCCTAAGGAATATATACCTGGTGTTGAAAAAGGTTTGATGTCTGCTAAAAATACAGGTATTCTTGCAGGTTATCCAGTTGTTGATTTTGAAGCTGAATTATATGATGGTGCATTCCATGATGTGGACTCATCTGTTTTAGCATTTGAAATTGCTGCTAGATATGCATTTAGAGATGCTATGGAAAAAGCAGGTGCTGCAATTCTTGAACCTATTATGTCAGTAGAAATTGTTACACCAGAAGATTACATGGGCGATATTATTGGTGATATCAATTCAAGAAGAGGACAAATAGCTAATTTAGATGACAGAGATGGTGTAAAAGTTATCACTGCATTAGTTCCATTAGCTAACATGTTTGGTTATGTTAATACTTTAAGATCTTTATCACAAGGAAGAGCTCAATTCACAATGACTTTCTCAAAATATGAAAGAGTTCCTGCTAATGTTGAAGAAGAAATTAAAGCAAAACATAAAAAATAATTAATTTAATGATTTTAAACATAGCACCTATTAAGAAAATAGGTGCTTTTATTTTCTTGATTTTATTTTTTAAACTTATATCATTATAGTATCATAACATAAAAAAATAAATGATTAATATAAAAGCCTTTTCTTTAATTGAGTTATCAATAGTATTAATTATTATTAGTCTATTAGTTGCTGGAATAGCTGGGGGACAAAGTTTAATTTTTTCTGCAAAAATAAGAAGAGCTATAACTGAAACCAGAAATTGGCAACAAGCAGTTTATTCATTTCAAAGTTTAAAAGGTAGATTACCAGGTGATTTTAAAAATAGTAATAAAATTGGTGCTAATAGCAATCAATCTTATCCAGCTGGCACTTTTGGTGGAGATTATAAAAATGTAGTTGTACATAAAAATATTGCTCCTTTTGTTGATTTATATTTAGAAAAAATTACCGATTTTAAACCTGACAATAGTGCAAATAATTTATTAATATTTGGAAAATCTACACCATATTTTATTGACAACACATGTACATTTTATTTTGAATATAGAGATCCAACTAACGAATGGAATACATCACCAGGAACTTTTACTTTCAATATGGGCGAAACAAATGTTATAACTGTTTTTAAGGGAAATAATAATAGCATAGCTGAAAAAGGCTGTTTTTTCAATGAAGCCAAATCTTTACAAGCTATTGAATATAAAATTGATGATAGTGCATTTAATGCTGGAAAAATAAGAAGTCATTGCAGAGATATGGGCATAAAAGCTGGACATGCAGACTGGAAAAATTTTATTGATACCAACACAGGTTCTTGTACTTATTCCTATGTAGTTATTGAATAATATAATATATTGCAATAAGGATTATCATATAAAAAATATTGATTTTATTTTTTATTTTTTTATTATAAATTGATTAACAAAAGATTATAAAATGGAAAAAAGATTATTAATAGCTATTGATGGACCTTCTGCATCTGGAAAAGGTACAATTTCAAAATTATTGTCTGAAAAATTTAATATCCCCCATCTAAATACCGGTGGTTTATATAGAGGTGTTGCATATAAAGCACATCAACAAAATGTTAATTTGGATGATGAAAAAGCAGTAATTGAAGTTGCTAAAACTTTAAATGAAGAAGATATTAATAACCCAATAATTTTTACAGAAGAAGTTGGAGCATTAGCTTCAAAAGTTGCAAAAATACAAGCTGTTAGAGATATTTTATTTGATTATCAAAGAAATTTTGCTAATCAAGACAAGGGGGCAATATTAGATGGACGAGATATTGGAACAGTCATTTGCCCCGATGCTACATATAAATTTTTTATAACAGCATCAGCAGAAGAAAGAGCTAACAGAAGATATAAAGAAATGAAAGAAAAGGGACAAAATGTTTCTTATGATGAAATTTTAGAAAAAGTAAAAAAAAGAGATGAACAAGATATGAATAGAGAAGCTAGTCCATTCAAAAAAGCAGATGATGCTATATTGATTGATACAACAGATAAGAATATACAAGAAGCTTTTGAATATGTACTAAGCTTTATTAAATAAACAATTTATAGGCAGTGAATTCTTTTCTTTTTTGTGAATAAATAAAACATTAGTGGTTGTGGATTGCTTCGTTGTTTCACTCCTCGCAATGACAAAAAAGAGCTGTTATTGTGAGAGCTGAAAGCTCGTGGCAATCTCGGGATAGCAATAACCACACCAAACACATCATCGTCATTGTGAAGGCCACCCCATACATCGTCATTGCGAGGGCTTGAAAAGCCCGTGGCAATCCAGCCCGTCCAGTCTCATCATTGCAACAATGGAAACATCGTTGTGTCAAAGGAAATGTCATTGCGAGGCTTCGTAGAAGCCGTGGCAATCCATTCTGCGCCCACCTTGATGGCACTGGGGGCAAGGCATCAACACCCGTCATTAAGGGGAAAAATGGGGTACGTCCCCACCCATCATTGTGAGATCCGAAAGTTCGTTGGCAGCCCCCTATTCGTCATTGCAAGAGCCTAAGGTTCATAATAATTCATAAAATTCAAAATATAAATTAAAAAATCACAGTAGATTTTGAAGCTAAATTTTATATTTCTGCAATATTATTTATCTATAAATTTTGTTGATTTTTAATGTATTATCTATAAGATTAGAACATATTTATATAAGTTTAGCTAATAATTATATACTTTTACAAGGTTTTTTTATGCATTATGTCTTATTGGCTCTTGCCTTAAAATTTGGGAAAGAAAATATTGATTTCATGAAGCTGGAAGACATGAAAAATGCTATTGTAGCTGATGCTAATATCTATACAGAACCAATTGGTCCAACATTAATAACTACTGATAATTCTTTAAATTTACCAGATAGTAATGAATCAATTTTAAATCAAACATTACCAACTAATACAGACGATGTAGATGCTTTTGCTAATCCCTACATAGAAAGCAATAATTTTGCTGAATTATTACCAGAAGAAGAAATAAATAATATTATAGAAGATATGGAAGTTCAAGGCCCTACATTTTTAGATAGTATTAAAAGAAGATTAATTAGATTGACTGAATGGGTTAGACCAGAGAAAAAAGAAACAGTAATTGGAACAGAAATTGAAGGTCCAACTTTTTTAGATAGTATAAAAGAAAAAGTTTTAGGTGTTGCAACAAAAGTTGGCGATGGTATCGGTACTATTACCACACAAATAAAAGAATTAGAAACAAAAACAGATATAATCAATAAAGAAACTATAAAAACACCAACAGAAACAATAGCAAAAGAAAAAGAAGAAGAAAAAAAACCAGAAGATACTTTAAATGCTGATAAACTTTTTACAAAACCAGAAGAAGAAAAACCTGAAATTGTTGGAACTTTATTTGACAGCGAATTGGAACATTATTTAAAAGATAAAAAAATTAATAATTATGAAAAATATTTAATTGAACAAGAACTTAAAAATAACTTATTAGAAAATAAAGAATATATAGAAACAGAAGACTATATTGAATTTTTAGAATCAAAAAATAAAAAAGAAATAACCACCACAATATTAAATAGTGATGACACTATGGAATATGAAGATAGATTTGCAAAAATTATACCTATAAAAAAAAGTATTATTAGCTACAGAACAAAAGACACCCCATCACAATTATTAGCAGATAGAAGTTTTCAAAATAGACATATACCTAAAATAACACAGGAAAACGAAAAAGAAGAAATATTTGAAGCTGTGATAAAAAATGGAATGATGCCAGAATTTAGAGCATTTATAAACGAAATTGATGATATTAATAAAATTTTACAAAATCAATATAATATAATGACACTTGTAACAAAATATAAACAACACGATATGATGAAATATTTAATACAAAATGGTATAGATATCAATAGAAGAGATGGAAGACTAAATAATCCATTAATCATTGCAGTACAAAATAATGATTTAGAAGCTGTAAAAATATTAAATGATGCCAATGCTAATTTAGATATTGTAGATATTTTAAAAAGAACACCTTTACTTTATACAATAGAAACAGGACAAGAAGATATTGGTGTATTTTTAATTGAAAATGGTGCTAATATAAATATTTTAAATGGTCTTGGCGAAGGTACATTATCTTTTTCAAATAGATTAAAAAGATATAAAATTAGAAATGCAATTATGGAAAGACTTAAAGAAGAAAGGAGGCAAACAAAATGAAAGATTTAAATAATCTACGACAAAAAGCAATTAATTTTATTCATTCGGTTTGGGGTAAAGATTGTTTAAATAATCCAGAACTTGATATTGACACAGAAAACTTTGAAAGAATTGCAAAAATTGCTTTTAAAGATATTACAATAAATAAACATTCAGTTAAAAATCCATTTATGTTTAGAATAGGTGGACAATCTGGTTCTGGAAAAACAACTCAACTAATGCCTAGTATACAAAGTATTATTGGAAAAAAAGATAATAATTTTATTAATATTTCAATTAGGCTTTTTTCAAAATATCACCCATATTATAATGATCTATTAAATCAATATGGTGAAGGTATGATTAGAGAAAAAACTAATGGTTTTGCCCTACTCTTAATTTTTAGAATCACAGAATTATTAATTCAAAATAAATATAATATATTATTTGAAATGACTATTCTTGATAATGATTTTGAATATTATTTATCAAAATTAGCAAAAATTAATAAGTATAATATTCATTTTCATATTTTATCAGTACCTAAAAATAAATCTAATTCATGGATTGAAAAAAGAAAAAATAACAGTAAAACAGAAGGAAATAGAATAGTTTTAAAAACTAGTTCTGACTTTTTTTATGATATTTTATCAATAACTTTTCCTAAAATGATAAATTATCATTTTTGGAATAAAAATGATATGATTTTTTTATGGACTGGTTTTTTAAATTTTCCAATAGAATATGGTAAAATATACAAAAACAAAAAATTTTTAAAACTATTTGAAAAATATAGAAAATATGAAGATTTTGAAGATAAAGATGAAAAAGAATTATTAAATAACAAAATAATATGGTTTGAAAAATATTATGTATAAAGAATATAAAATAAATAATTTAGAAGATACAAAAAAATTGGCAGAAGAAATAGCCGATAAAATTAATCTTGGTGAAGTAATTACCTTAAAAGGAACTCTCGGTGCTGGCAAAACTTTTTTTACAAACTGCTTTATAAATTATTTGATGAAAAAAAACAATTTAGAAGAAGTAGAAGTTGCTAGTCCAACATTTAATATTGTAAAAGAATATCAACTTAATGATTATTCAATTTATCATTTTGATCTATATAGATTAAAAAATAAAAACGAACTATATGAATTAGATATAGAAAATTGTTTTGAAAATGGAATAACATTAATAGAATGGCCCGAAATCGCAGAAGATATAATTTACAATATAGCAATAGAAATTAAAATTGAAATTCAACCCGATAATTCTAGAATTTTTAAAGTAAATTATTTAAAATAATTAAAAATTAGAATAAATAAATGGTTGAAAATCTGCTGAAATAAATTCACCTATTGACATTATCAATAAAATCAAAAAGAATAAAAATTGCAAAATTAATAATTTTATTGATTTTTGATTATTATAAACAAAATCTTCTAATTTATTTGAAAAGCTAAATAATTTTATAAATGCAAAAATAACAGCAATAATTAAAATAAACCAAAATTTATTATCAAAATTTAATGACATTAATAAATCATAATTACAAGCCAATTCTTGTTTAGAAAACATAACTTTAAAATATTCAATAGCTTTTGATAATGTTTCTGATCTAAAAAATACCCAACTAATATTAGTTATAAAAAATGTAATTAATATACTAAAAAATGTTCCAATTTTATCATAAACTTTTAATAAAAATACTTTATCTAGCACGACAAAAATGCCTTGAATAACACCCCATACAACAAAAGTCCATTCAGAGCCATGCCATATTCCAGACACTAAAAATACTAAAAATAAATTTATTAAAGTTTTTCTATAACCATTTCTACTACCACCAAGTGGTATATAAACATAAGTTTTTAACCAATTACCAAGTGTCATGTGCCACCTTCTCCAAAATTCACTAATACTTTTAGATATATAAGGAAAATCAAAATTTTCTGGTAAGTTAAAGCCTAATATTTTTGCCAAACCTATTGCCATATCACTGTAAGAAGAAAAATCATAATATATTTGAAAAGTATAAATTAGCATTCCCAACCAAGCAATTTCACTTGATAATAAACTATAATCACTATTAAATATGATATTAGCTTGTTTTTCTAAAACATTAGCAATAAATACTTTTTTACTAAGTCCTAAAATAAATCTAATACTTCCCAAATAAACATTATCTATATTGATATTATTTTTTCTATCTATTATGTCATTATACATATCTTTATATCTAGTAATAGGTCCAGAAATTAATTGTGGAAAAAATAATATAAATAATAAGTAATTAGATAATTCATCAAATGGTTTAGCTTCATTCTTATAAACATCTACTAAATAAGCAATTTTTCTAAATGTGAAAAATGAAATCGCCAATGGCAATGCAACTTTTTCCCAAAAAAATGGTTCAAAACCGAATACATTTGATAAATTATTAATATTATCAACAAAAAAGTTAGCATATTTAAAATAACCCAATAAAGCAATATTTAGCAAAACACCTACTGACAAATATTTTTTTGACTTTGTATTTTCTAATTTTTTTGAGATAAAAAAATCTATTATGCAACTTAATAACAAAATAAATAAAAATTTAGGAGCACCCCATAAATAAAACACAATACTTCCAGCTAACAAAATATAATTTTTCTTATTATATGGAGTTAAAAAATATATTGATAAAAATATCGGTAAAAAGTAATATAAAAATGTAATACTTGTAAAAATCATTATTCCTCCTCAAAATTATTTACAACATCATCAAAAAATTTAATTAAATCTTCGTTTAAAATATTTGGTGTTGTATTAATAAAAAATATAATATCTTTATTTTTTATAATATTAATTTTTTCATCAGTGTTTAATTCTGCACTAATATTTCCATTAAAATCATAAGTATCTTTATAGTACCAAATTCTAAAATATTTAGTATCATCTTCAAACATTTTTCTTAAATTATTATCATAATAAAAAATATTACTAAAACTATCACCAGCCAATAATAGTTTTGGCAATTTTTTATTTGTTTTACAATTATTAAAATAAGCTAAATCATCTAATTTAAATACTTTTCTTTTTAAACCAGCTAAATTTCCTAAATCAAAATCCGATCCTAATGGTATATCATTAAAATACAATTCACACTTAATGCTATTATTAAAATATTCTTTATTTAATACTTCATTAAAGAATTCATAAAAACCATAATAAGACCAATGAATCCCATATTTTGTAAATAACATATATTTAGTATTGTCTTTTTTATTTAGTAAAAATTCATTAGCATCAACAAAGTTAACATTATATTCTTTTAAATATTTTTTTAATAAATAATATTGTCTTTTAGATTCATCATTATTTTTTAATAAACAAGATAATTTTTCTGGCAAAAATTCTGTATAAAAATCAACTTTTGTTGGGGCAATTATATATAAAAACTTAATATTATCTTTATTTAATATATCTTGTGTCTTTTTAATTTTTTCTGCTAGTTCTTTTATTTTATTTTCATCTGGAAAATCTAATGCTAATTTTTCAGTTATATAGCCTTTTTCAAAAAGATAATTATCTTTTCCAATAATAACACCTGATGTAGTTGATGAAAATAATTTAAATAAAATTGTATTATTAATAATTCTAAAATTTTTAGAAAATCTTCCAGTATCTTTTATTTTTTGTTCTATATTATTTTGAACTTTATTATTTAAAAAATCATTAAATTTTGATTCCTTAATTATTTCGCCAAAATTATTTTTGCTAGAAAAAGCAAAATCTAATCCTTGATAAAATATGAAAATAAAAAATAAAATAATAGAAAATAATTTTATTTTAGATAACAAATCAACTTTACTAAATTTTGAATTGTTATAATAATTTATAATTTTATTTATACAAAACATATTAATATTTTCCCTCCAATAATTTCATATTTGCTTTATTTATTTTTATTTTTACAATTTTTCCAATTAAATTATCTTTATTTGTTTTGATAATTGCAGTTTGTAAATATGGAGTTTTACCAAAATAACTTCCATCGTTTCTGTCAGATAAACTTTCAATTAAAACATCTAATTCTTTGCCTGCTTGACTTTTGTTAAATTCTTCTTGTTGCTCTTCTAATAATTTTTGTAAGATTTCTAATCTAGAAGATTTAATTTCTTCTGGAATTTGATTTTTCATTTTTTCACCTGCTGTGCCGGGTCTAATACTATATTTAAAAGAAAAAGCTGTGGCATATTTTACTTTTTTACATATTTCTAATGTTTCATTAAAATCTTCATCGGTTTCACCTGCAAAGCCAACTATAAAATCACTAGAAATAGCAATGTCTGGCCTTGATTTTCTTAATTTATCAACAACATCTAAATATTCTTCTGCTGTATATTTTCTATTCATTGCTTTTAATACTTTGTTTGAACCACTTTGTATTGGTAAGTGAATAAATGGCATTAATTTATCAATATCTCTGTGGGCATCAATTAATTTTTGATTGACTTGACTAGGATAACTAGTCATATATCTAATTCTTTCTATACCGTCTATTTTTGATACTTCGTAAATTATGTCGGCTAAATCTTTTCCTTTATAATTGTAATTGTCAACATTTTGCCCTAAAAGTGTGATTTCTTTAATACCTTCATCTCTTAAAACTTTTGCTTCATCTATTATTTGTTTAAAATCTCTTGAATATTCCCTACCCCTTGTGAAAGGAACAATGCAATAAGAACAAAATTTATCACAACCTTCTTGAACTGCAATAAATTCACTAACTCCTTTTACTCCCCTATGCTGTGGCAATGAATTAAATTTTTCTTCTGCTAAAAAGTCAAGTTTCACACCACCATTTTGCAATACTAATTCTGGTAATTTATGATAACTAGCTGGGCCAATTATGATATCAACCATCTTCATTCTTTTTTTAATTTCTTCACTAGCTGTTTGTGCTACACAACCTGCTACAACAAACATAGCATCTTTTTTGACAACTAATCTCATTCTTCCTAATTCAGAAAAAAGTTTTTCTTTCGCTTTTTCTCTAATACTGCAAGTATTAACGATAATTAAATCAGCATCTTCTATTTTATCTGTTTCTTCATAACCAATATCTTTAAGTAAATCCACCATTCTAGATGAATCATAAACATTCATTTGACAACCGAAACTTCTAGCGAAAACTTTTTTCATAAAATTAAAATTATTTTTCTTTGATAATTTAACAAATAATTAATTAAAATATCAAGAATTTTATTGACATTGTTGCAAAAAATAGTATAATATTGGTTGTATCATTTTATAAAATTTTATGGAAGAAGATGAAAAGATAATTAATTTTTTACTAAAAAAACTTGATAAATCTATTAGGTGGGACTCAAAAGCTGTCTTTTCAAAAAATAATATAGGACATAAAAATCATTTGTCCAAGCATTCTTTTTATTCATATAAAATTGGTAAATTATTTAACCTAAAAGAAGAATATTGTATTGCTTTACTTATACATGATTTTTGTGAAATGAGATATGGTGATATTTCTGTGGGAAAAGTTAATAGTTGTACACAAAATATTGTAGATAAAATAGTAAATATATCAGATAAAAAAATTGAAAAAGAAATACAAAAGAAATTATTTAATTTAATCAAAACTAAAAATAACTCACCGATAGAAAATATTTTTAGTATTTTAGAAGTAAATGATTTTGATAAACAAACAAAAATCAAAGAATATTTAACAAAAGTTAATTTATTGAAAGATAATAAAATAATTTCAATTAAATATATTAAAGCTAAACAAGATCAAGAAGGGGAATGTTTTATTTTTGATATTTTAGATAAATATTTAAAACTAGAAAAAAGAGAATTATTTGAAAAGGCAAAAAGCTTAATGGAAGACCCAATAGTAAAATTTTTAGAAAAAGCCGAAACTAGCTTTACTGTGTTATCAAAAAATAGAACTGATTTTATTAAAAATTGTTTTTCAAAAACTGGTTATGATTATGCAGTTAATGAATATGAAAGAATAAAATATAAAACACAAGATTTTGTATTATTAAAATATTATTTAATTTCAAAATACACAGGCAATAATAATTTTACACTAACTAATGAAGAAAAACAATTATTCAAAGATAAAAATTCTTTTAATGAAAAAATGAAAATTCTTGAATATAAAATTGAAAATTTTATGGAAGAGAGAGAAAATTATAATGCAGAAGCTAGGCAAGAACTAGCATCAGTATTAAGTTCAATATTTCAAAATAAAACATTAGATATATCTTATATATATGATAATAAAATAGGAAGTTTTGATAAAGTTTATAATAAAGTATTGGCAGAAAAAGATAAAGTGATAGAATACAAAGATATTAACATTTTAAAACAACCAGCAACACATCTAGCAAGTACATTAATTTTAAATATGAATTTAGCTTCATCTACAATTTCAAAGCCACAAAAGAAAAGCTTTGTACAAGAATTATTATCAAAAAGACAAAATACAACACAAACTTATTTATCAATATAAAAATATTTATAAATATTATTTTTAGCCCCTTGTTTTTACACATTAAATTATTATATATTAATTATGTATAAAAACTAATATAATAAAATGTCAGATAATAAAGAAAAGTTTGAGTTTGGTGTTGAGATAAAAAAGATTTTAAAATTAATGATACATTCTTTATATACAAATAAAGATGTTGCAGTTAGAGAATTAATTTCCAATGCTTCTGATGCTTGTGATAAATTACGATATAAAGCTACACAAGATGATTCATTATTGGGAGATGATAAAGATTTAAAAATTAAAATTGAAATAGATAAAGAAAAAAGAACCATAGCTATTGTTGATAATGGTATAGGTATGGATAGAGCTGAATTAATTTCTCAGCTAGGAACTATTGCAAAATCTGGAACAGAAGCTTTTTTCAAAAAATTAGGAAATGATGATGCAAAAAATATTCAACTCATCGGCCAATTTGGTGTAGGTTTTTATTCTGCTTTTATGATTGCAGATAAAGTTGAAGTTATTTCAAGAAAAGCTGGAAAGAAAAAAGTAAATAAATGGATATCAGAAGGTGAAGGAAGTTATACTGTTGAAGAAGTAAATGAAGAATACCCAAGAGGTACAAGAGTTATTTTATATTTAAAGAAAGATCAAGATGATTTTTTAGACAAAATATATTTAGGAAATATTATAAAATTATATTCCGATCATATAAATGTTCCTGTTGAATTGCAAATGGATGATGGACATTTTAAAGTTATGAATCAAGGTTTAGCATTATGGACTAGACCTAAAAATGAAATTACAAAAGAACAATACCAAGAATTTTATACACATGTATCACATATGCCAGGGGAGCCATTTTTAACTTTACATAATAAGGCAGAGGGTATAGTTGAATTTACAAACTTAATTTTTATTCCTGACAGAAAACCTATGGATTTATATTTGCCAGAAAGAGAATCAAGAATAAAATTATATGTAAAGAAAGTATTTATTACCGACGATGCAGTACAATTATTACCACCATTTTTAAGGTTTGCAAGAGGTATTGTTGATAGTGAAGATTTACCTTTAAATATAAACAGGGAAAGTTTACAATATAATAACTTAGTTGAAAAAATTAAAAAATCTTTAACAAAAAGAATTTTAAGTGAATTAGAAAAAAAGATGAATGATGATCCAGAAAATTATAAAAAATTCTGGGAAAATTTTGGCCCTGTTATCAAAGAAGGCTTATGTGAAGGAAGTATTTATAATACAGAAATTTTGAATATTTGTAAATTTTATTCAAGTAAATCACCTAATAAATTAACAACATTAAATGAATATTTAGAAAGAATGCCAGAAAAACAAGAAAATATATTCTACATTACAGGCGATTCTGTACAAGCATTAGAAAATTCACCACAAATGGAAGGTTTTAAAGATAAAGATATTGAGGTTATTTATTTAATAGATACGGTTGATAATTTCTGGGTTACAGTACAAAATGATTATAAAGGAAAAGAATTTAAGTCAATTACAAAAGGTGATATTGATATAGAAAATCTTAATGACGAAGAAACAGACAATAAAAATGATGAAGATAAAGAAATTAAGTTTGATGATGAAAAGGAAGAAAAGAAAGAAGATTTAAAAGATATTACAAATAGTAAATATGATAATTTATTAACCTTTATAAAAGATACATTAAAAGGCAAAATTAACGATGTAAAAATATCAAAAAAATTAACATCAAGCCCAGTTTGTTTAGTTGCTGATAAAAAAGCTATGGATATTAGACTTGAAAGATATTTATTAGATCAACAACAAATACAAAAAGGTATGCTAAAAAATATTGAAATAAATACAAAACACCCAATAATTAAAGAAATAGAAGAAAATATTAATAAACCAGAAAAAGTTGAAGCAATGCAAGAATTAGTTGAAATGCTTTTTGATGAAGCTTGCATTTTAGAAGGTGAGCCAGTAGCTAACCCAGGTGAATTTGCAAAAAGATTAAATATTTTATTAGCATTAAAAAAATAAAATTAATAAGGCTAGATTGTAAAATTTAGCCTTTAAAATTTTGCAAAAAAATCTTGCATTATTAAAAAAAATATATATTATTGCATATGTTGGGTTCGTAGCTCAGTTGGTAGAGCAGTTGACTCTTAATCAATTGGTCGCGAGTTCGAATCTCGCCGGACCCACCATTTTCAAAGCATATTAATATTATTTAATTAAACTAAATTCTTTGAGTACATTTGTATATAAGTCTTTTTTAAAATCTGGTGTCAATTTTATAACATCTTTTGTATTGCATAATTTTACATCAATAAATTCTTGTGGGTTATTTTCATTTTTAAAACAAAAATCTTCAATATTTCCTAAAAATTCAAATAAGAAGAATAATTTTTTTTGACCTATATAACCATATTTAATTTCATTATTTATGTAGTTGTATTTATAATAATCTTTACATTTTTTTATAAATTTTAATTTATCTTTATGGATACCAATTTCCTCATAAATTTCTCTATAAATAGCATTTTCTTCTGTCTCTTCTCCATCAATACCACCTTCCACACTTTGCCAAGTGTCAGGAAAATCATTTCTTTGAAATAAATATATAGAATTATTTTTATCAATTAAAATAGCTCCAACAGCTTTCCTATATTTATAATTCTTGATTGATGGTAAAGCTTTAAAAAAATCATCTTTACTAATACGATATTTATATACATTTAAACCAGAAGCTAATATTCCTTTTTTAATAAAAACTGCCCCCATTTTTGTAGCTAAATTTATAGATGCCAAATTGTCGGGGGTTGACATAAGAGTTACAGCTGGTATTTTCAAAGTTTCAAAACCATATTTTAACAAAGATGAAAGAGCTTCTGTTGCATAACCCTTATGTTGATATTGAGTTAAAAAAGCATAACACAAATTAATAGTCATATCAAAATTGTAAAAGAAACCTGTTTGACCTATATAAGTATTATTATCTTTTAAAAAAACATTATAATAACTAAAACCAAATTTTTCTTGATGTTCCATTGCTTCATTAAATCTTCTTCTAGCTTGTTCTAGTGTTTTAGCACCGCCATCAAAATGTTTCATGACATTAGCATCTTGATGTAATCTTAAAAAATTTCTAAAATCACTAGGAACTATTTTTTTAATAAATAGTCTTTCGGTTTCTAATACAATTAAATTTTGATCCATCATAATGTTTCTAAATATTCATTATATTCTTCTTCTGACATTGTATCATATAATTCGGTTGTATCTGTAATATAAATTCTAAACAACCAATTATCATCATATGTTGAATTTTTAATAGTATCTGGTTCACTAACCAAATTTTCATTAATTTCTGCCATTTCGCCACTAACAGGTGTATATAATTCTATTTCATCATCTCCAAAAAATAAACTTCCAACTTGATCGCTTTTATTATATAAATTATTAACTTCTGGAAGTTCAATTAAACTAACTTCTTCATGTATTTTATCTAAAAGAAAATCCGTTAAACCAATAGTAGCTAAATCGTTTTCCATAATAATATAATAATGATCTTTTGTAAATCTAATATCTTCCATATTATTTTTTTACATTATTAAACGTATTTAGTTGTAAAAATTCTTTTTTATTTTGCAAGTTTTATTTTTAAATAAATAATATTTTTGTATTACATTTATTCTTGACTTTTTGATTTTGTATACATAAACTATTAAAAATAATTTTTAAAAGGCAGGCTATGAAAGACTTACATTTACATTTATCAGGTGCTACTGATCCTGTTTTGTTATTTGAAATTATTAATGAAACAGGCTTAAAATTAAAAAACAAAGATTTTTATAAATTCAGGGATAGTCTTTCTATGAAAAAAGAGAAAGTTAGTAATCTTGAAGAATATTTAAGTCTTATACACAATATTGATGAAGCACAAAGCTCACCAAAAGCTATTGAAAGATCTTTTTATAAATCATTTGTTGATGCTTATTGTGTAGGTTGTGATTATCTTGAATTAAGATGGAATCCATATAAAAGAAGTCAAAATTTTAAAATTGACTTTGATAAATTAATAGTTTCAGCCAGAGCTGGTTATGAAAGAGCAAAAACAACCTTCGGCATTACTGGTGGACAAATATTTTGTTTAGGAAGAGATTTAGAAGAACCTGCTAATGATGCTATTTTTAAAAAAGCTATGCAATATTTTAATAAAGGTGTAAAAGGAATTGACGCAGCAGGTCCAGAAGAAAGAGTACCTTTAAAACCAGAATTTGAGAATTACTACAAAACAGCTAATGCATTAGGTATGATGACTACAATTCATGCAGGTGAAAGATATTATGATGGTGTTGATGAAACATTAGCAACAATTATTGAAAAATATCAAGTAAAAAGAATAGGGCATGGAGTACAAATACATAAATTTCCAGAATTAATGAAAATTGCAGCAAAAGCTGATATTATGTTTGAAATTTGTATTTCAAGTAATTTAACAACACAAGCTGTAAAAAGCGAAGAAGAATTTGCTAAAATATTCAAAATTTTTGAAGAATATGGTATTAAATATACTATTTGTACTGATGCTGTTTATCCATTAGATACCAATATAGCATTAGAACATCAAAGATATGAAAAAATCAAAGAAATAGCAAAAAAGGGAATTAAAGAAACAAAAAAAGATGAGAAATAATCAAGAAAAAATGGGACAACAATATTATGCACAGCTCTCTTACATTAGAGAGCTGTATGCTAATGAAGATGAATTATTAAAAAAAATTAGAAATAAATGCTTACTAGACAATAGACCAATCACAATTAATCCAGAAGAAGGAAAATTATTACAATTCTTAATTAAATCAAATGATGTAAAAACAATAATTGAAGTTGGTATGCTTTATGGTTATTCAACTATATGGTTAGCAAGAGCATTAGAAGATGATGGCAAAATATATACAATAGAAAAAGATGAAAAAAGTATAAATATTGCCAATGATTTTTTTAATAAATTAGACAATAAATCTAAAAACAAAATAGAAATATTATCCGGTGATGCCAACAAAAAACTTGAAGAATTAATTGAGAAAAACATTCAATGTGATATGATTTTTATTGATGCTGATAAAATTAATTATATCAATTATTTAAAATACGCAGAAAAATTAGTAAAAAAAGGTGGGCTAATTGTTGCCGATAATACTTTTTTGTCAGGTGCTGTTTATCTTGATTATTTACCAGAAAGAGTTAGACCTACCACTCAAAAAAATATGAAAGAATTTAATAAAGAATTGGCAAACTCAAATAAATATCAAACAATAATGCTAAATACAGAAGAAGGGCTAACAATAGCCCTTAAACTCTTTTAATCTTAATTTTAAATTAAGCTACAACAAAGTTAACTAATTTATTAGGAACAACTATAACTTTTTTGATTTCTTTTCCTTCAAGATGTTTTTTAACATTTTCTTGATTTTTAGCTAATTCTTCAACTTTTGTTCTATCTAAATCTTTTTCAACTTTTATATCACCTCTTAATTTTCCATTAACTTGAATAGCTATTGTAATTTCTGTATCAATAGTCAATTTTTCATCATATGTAGGCCACGAAGCAATATCAAGTGTAGGAGTTTGTTTTAATAAAGAATTTAATTCTTCACAAAGATGTGGAGTAAATGGAGCAAGCATTTTTATTAAATTCACAATACATTGATATTTAATAACTTTATCTTCATCATCTTGTGGAGCAAATTTTTCAATAGCATTAGAAAATTCTCTCAATCTAGCAATAGCTTTATTAAATTCTAAATTTTCAAGGAAAGAACTAACAGCTTTTACGGCTTTATGATTTTCAATTAATAAAGCATTAGTTTTATTAACTTTAATATTTTTTAATTTATCTAAATCATTTTCTTCTGCAAAAGTTGCCCCTAATTTCCATACTCTATTTATATATTTCCAAGCACCTTCAATGCCTTCTGTCGTCCATTCAAAATCTTTATCAGCAGGTGTGTCAGATAATACAAATAATCTCGCAGCATCTGCTCCATAATCTTCAATAATTGTATTAATGTCAACGACATTGCATTTTGATTTACTCATTTTGATAACACCTTCACAAGTCAATTCTTCACCTGTATTTATATCAAAATATTTTCCATTTTCTTCTTTAACATTCCAAGGGTAACACCATTCTTTTTTCTTATTTCTGTAAGCTTTATGACATACCATACCTTGATTAAATAATCTTTTTGCCGGTTCTTTAATTGATTTATCAAAATACCCTATGTCAGCTAATGCTTTTGTAAAAAATCTTGAATACATTAAATGCATTGTAGCATGTTCTATACCACCAACATATTGATCTATTGGGAGAATTTTATTACATAAATCTTTATTAATTGGGTTGTTTTTATCTAAATCAACAAATCTCATAAAATACCATGAAGAATCAACAAATGTATCCATAGTATCAGTTTCTCTAATAGCTGGTTTACCACATTTAGGACAAGTTGTATATTTCCATGTTGGGTGGTTAGCCAATGGGTTTCCTTTACCATCAAATACAACATCTTCTGGCAATTTAATTGGCAAGTTTTCTTCTTTTTCTGGCACTACACCACAATCTTCACAATATACCATAGGAATAGGACAGCCCCAATATCTTTGTCTAGAAACTCCCCAATCTCTCAATCTATAATTAGTTTTTGCTTTACCAATTCCCATTTCTTCAATTTTTTCAATAGCTTTTTGTTTAGCTTCTTTTGTAGTAAGTCCATTTAAGAAATTAGAATTAATAGCAATACCTTCTTCTTCATATGCTTCATTATTTAATTCAAAATCTTTTCCATCGGGGCTAACAACAACTTTAATCGGCAAGTTATATTTTTTAGCAAATTCATAATCTCTTTGATCGTGTGCCGGACAAGCAAAAATAGCCCCTGTTCCATAGTCCATCAAAATAAAGTTTGCAATCCATACAGGAAGTTTCCAATTTTTATCAAATGGATGCTCTACAAAAATACCTGTATCAATACCTTTTTTCTCCATAGTTTCTAAACTTTCTTCATCTATTGGAGTTGTTTTGCATTCTTCAATAAATTTTGCTATATCTTTATTAGTTTTTGCAAGTTCTTCGGCCAATGGATGATTAGCAGAAATACCAATAAAACTTGCTCCATATAATGTATCAGGTCTAGTTGTATAAACTTCTATAAAATCAAGTCCACTATTGTCTCCATTTGTAGGAGTTGTGTTGGCAAAATCAGCCACACTCTTGCCTCCCTTTGTAAGGGGGGTGCTGACGAAGTCAGCGGGGGGTTGAGAATTTAAGTCTATTTTTCTTTTATTTACTTTTTCTTCCAAATCCAAATAAACTCCTTCAATATTGTTATATATATCTTTGTTATTATATCTAATTACTTCAATACCCAATTTATTTAAATTATTTGTTCTTTCTATATCATATTTTACTTGATTTGAATGAGTATCTCCATCAAGTTCAATAGCTAACATAAGTTCATCACAGAAAAAATCTACAATATAATTATCTATTGGTTTTTGTCTCGTCCATTTTAAATTTTTAAAACTTTTATTATATAGAACATCATACCAGAATTTTTTTTCTAATGGTGTTTGATTTTTTCTGAGTTCTTTGGCTTTTTTAACTAAATCTTTATTATATGGAATATATTTTTTTAAGCTCAACCCCCCTGTTGCTTCGCAACTTCCCCCCTTACAAAGGGAGGCATGGAGAGAATTATTTTCGCAACTTCCCCCCTTACAAAGGGAGGCATGGAGATAATTATTTTTGCAACTTTCATCATTACAAAGGGAGGCAGGAAGAGTATCATTTTTATCTATATAAAAACGAAGTATAGCTCCTTGACTTTTGCCAATCCAATTTTCTTGCATTAATCTAACTTTTTCAGGCCAGCCAGCCAAATCGCCATTTTTAATACTTTCTAATAATTTATCAGCATAATCTGTGATTTTTAAGAACCATTGTTTCAATTTTTTCTTTTCAACTAAGGCATCACTTCTCCAACCTCTACCATCAATAACTTGTTCATTTGCCAAAACAGTTTGATCCACAGGATCCCAATTTACATAACTTTCTTTTTGAAAAGCCAAACCATGTTTGTATAAATCTATAAATATTTTTTGTTGAAAACCATAATATTCAGGGTCGCAAGTGGCAAAAACTCTACTTTTGTCAAAAGACAAGCCACAAGCATACATGGAATTCATAATTTTTTCTAAATTTTTATAAGTCCATTCACTAGGGTGTATATGTCTTTTGATTGCAGCATTTTCAGCAGGAAGTCCAAAAGCATCAGCACCAGTTGGATGAAGAACATTATAACCTTGAAGTCTTTTAAATCTAGCTATTACATCACTAATAGAAAAATTTCTTAAATGTCCTAAATGCATTTCACCAGAAGGATATAAAAACATAGGAAGCATATAAAATTTTTCTTTTTTATCATTAGGATCGAAATAAAATGTATTATTTTTATCCCAAAATTTTTGCCATTTCTTTTCAACTAATTTATGGTTATAATTTTCAACCTGTGCCATATTATTTTAAAATTATTCTATACATTATGTAAATATAAAATTAATATATTTAATTGCAATTATTTTTAAAATTTTATTTTATATTTTTATATTTTTTATTCTAATTTATTCAACAAAACCATAATTATTAATATATAAATGACATTTTATATAAAATTTATTTTTTTCTTGATTTTTAAAAAAGTGTACAATAATATATTTACTTGTACATGGGTGCTTAGCTCAGATGGTTAGAGCATCTGCCTTACAAGCAGGGGGTCATAGGTTCGAATCCTATAGCACCCACCATGTATGCGGGTGTAGCTCAGCTGGTTAGAGCGTCTGCCTGTCACGCAGAAGGCCGAGGGTTCAAGTCCCTTCACTCGCGCCATTTATTTTTCAAATTTTTTAGCATTTAGGATACTTATTTTTGTAATATATATAAAAATATTTCTTGTTATATTTTATATTAATGAATAAATGATATTTTGTAAAAAAAAATACTTATCATAATTTTCTTGAAAATAATAAAATTGGTATAATAATACTAAATTGTTGAGGTTAAATATATTGTCAAATGAAAAAAGCAAAAATAGAAATAAATTTAGATAACTTAATATATAATTTTGAAAAAGTTAGAGAAATCACAGGACAAGGTGATAATGTTATTCCTGTTGTTAAAGCTAATGCATATAATGTAGGTGTTTATAATGTTGTTAAAACACTATTATCAATCAAAGAACCACAAAAAAAATTTTTTGTATTTGCATTAAAAGAAGGTATTGAACTTAGAAAAATGTTTCCAGAATTGGAGAGAATTTTTGTTTTAAATAGCTTATTTAAAGGCGATGAAGAAATATTTAAAAAATATTCACTAACACCAGTTATTAATGATTTTAGGCAGTTAGAATTATCAAAAAATGCTAATATTAAAGATATTGTTTTACAATTTAATACGGGTTTAAATAGAAATGGTTTTGAAGTTTCTGACACAGCAAAAGTTAGAAAATATATAGATGAAAATGATTTTAATGTTTTAATGATTATGAGTCATCTTGCATGTGCTGATAATGTGCAACACGAAGCTAATGAAAGACAAATAAATAATTTTAGAAAAGTTGCAAAGTATTTTCCTGAAAAAGAAATTTTAAAAGGTATAGAAGCTAGTGATAGTATAGTAAATTTTGATTTGTCTGATTTTTGTAATACTTGTCGTCCAGGAAAAATATTATATGGTTATTTTGATGGTTTTAAAGATGTGATATCCATAAAATCTTATATTAGAACTGATGGTACTAATTTATATTTACCATTTGGTATTAATAATGGCGTGTTTAGTCAATATGGAAATGGTGATTGTTATGTATTATATAATGGTGTAAAAATATTTATTAAATTAGTACAAAATGATAAAATTATATTAGATACACAAGATAAAACCTTAATAGACAAAGAAGTTGTTGTTTTAGGTGAATCTTTAAGTTTAAAAACTTTTTTGGATAATTTAGAAATAGCTTCTATGGAATCTATTGGAAGATTTTTAGAAAATTGTTATTTAGATCCAGAAAATTTTGTTTGCAATTTACCTAGAAATAAAGAAATGATTAGTGAATCAAAATATAAAGCTGTTTATGAAAAAAATGCTGAAAATAAATATAAAGCATTTTATTCACAAATTACAGAAAAAAGAATTGTTGATGAAGATGGTATTGTTGGCTATGATGGTTTAGTTTCTGTAAAAAAAGGAGATAAGCTTGCTACATTCTTTGGTGGTTATTTAGATGGTTTATCTTCAATAGTTAGCAAAAAGAAATGTTATGTATTTATTCAAAAAAATGATGGCGAATATACAAAATGTCAAATATATGGTAAAATTTCAATGGATCAAATTGTTGTAAAATTAACTGATGATGATTATAATAATATTGACATTGAAAATAAAGTTATTATTTTTAATAAAGATTATCCAGTTGAACTTTTTGAAGAAAATACAAATTATTCTAAGGAAGAAATATTTTATTGTTTAGGCAAAAGCCTTAGAATTGAAACAAAAAATGTTAAATAATTTTATTAAAAAACAGAGTAGAAGTATGAATATTATAGAAATTTTAAATAATGAATTAATAAAAATTTTTGATAAATTAGAATTAGATAAAAAATATGCATTTTTTCAATATTCTGATAGACCTGATTTAAGTGATTTTCAAACAAACTGTGCTATGCCATTATGTAAAATTCTTAAAAAATCACCAAGAGATATTGCTAATTTAATAATTCCAGAATTAGAAAAAACAAACTTATTTAGTAAGATTTCTGTTGATGGCCCTGGTTTTATTAATATAACTTTAAAAGACGAAGAATTATTAAAAAATGTAAATTCGTACTTTAAGGATGACAAACTTGGTTATAATAAAGAAGATAAAAAAACTGTTGTAATTGATTTTAGTAGCCCTAATGTTGCAAAAGAAATGCATGTAGGTCATTTAAGATCAACTGTTATTGGTGAAAGTTTAAGAAGAATATTTTTATTTGCCGGTGATAAAGTTATTGGTGATAATCATTTAGGTGATTGGGGAACTCCTATGGGTATGGTTATTGAAGGTATTAGAATTAAATATCCCAATGCAGAAGTATTTAAAGAAGGTTTTGATAAAGATGAAATTACTGATTTAAATTTAACCCCTGCTGATTTACTTGAAATTTATAAAGCTGGAAGTGCAAAAAATAAAGAAGACGAACATTTTGCTGAAAAAGTTAGAGAAACTACAAAATTATTACAAGATGGTTATAAACCATATAGAACATTATGGAAATATTTTTGGAATATATCTATTGAAGATATGAAAAGTATTTATAAAATTTTAGATACACACTTTGATTTATGGAATGGTGAAAGTAGTGTACATGATTTAATTAGACAAATGATTCCAGATTTAGAGAAAAAAGGTATTATTACTACTTCACAAGGGGCAAAAATTGTTGATTTAAGTGATAAAGATATGCCACCAGCAATTATTGAAAAAAGTGATGGTGCTGTTATGTATGCAAGCAGTGATTTAGCTACAATTTTAGACAGAAAGACAAAAATTAATCCTGATTTAATGCTTTATGTTGTTGATTATAGACAAGGTTTACATTTTAAACAAGTTTTTGAATCTGCAAAAAGAAGCGGTTATTTAGATGATAAACACACAGCAGAGCATATTGCTTTTGGAACTATGAATGGCAAAGATGGCAAACCATTTAAAACAAGAAGTGGTGATACAGTAAAATTAAGAGAACTAATTAATGAAATGATTGAAATTATTTCTCAAAAATCAACCATCAAAGATGAAAATACAATTAACAAAATTGCTGTTGCTTGTTTAAAGTTTGCTGATTTAATTAATTATAGAGAATCAAGCTATATTTTTGATATGGACCAATTTACTAATTTTGAAGGAAAGACTGGTGCTTATATTTTATATAGTTTAGTTAGGATTAACTCAATTTTAGCAAGTAATGAAAAGTTTGATTATAAAATTACAACTATTAAAACAAAAGAAGAAAAAGAATTATTAATTGAAATGAGTAGATTTTCGCAAACATTTACAGGTGCATATGAAAAAAGAGCTCCTAATTTCTTAGCAGAATATGTTTATGTGTTAGCAAAGAAATTTAGTAGCTTTTATTCTGCTTGCCCTATTAATAATGAAAATGATATAGAATATAAAAAATCAAAATTATCTTTAATATTTTTAGTAAAGAAATATATTGAAATATGCTTGTATTTATTGGGTATAAACACTGTTGAAAAAATGTAATTAATTTTTCTTGAATAATAATAAAGCTATTTTATTATTTTAAGTAAATTAATAAAATAAAATTAGTACATGTGGAAAAAAAATATACCTAATCTTTTGACAGCTTTAAGAATTATTTTAATTCCTATTATTATATGGTCTTTTTATATGCCATCTAGAATTACAAACATAATAGTTGCATCATTATTTATGTTAGCAAGTATTACTGATTATTTTGATGGTTATTTAGCTAGATCTCTTAAAGTACAGTCAAACTTTGGTAAATGTTTAGATCCTATTGCTGATAAATTATTAGTTTCTGTTTCATTAATTATGTTAGTAAATTTTTCTGAACAAAATACAATTATCTTAATTCCTTCTATAATTATTATTTGTAGAGAAATTATGGTATCTGGTCTCAGGGAATTTTTAGCAACATTAAATGTTGGGGTTCCTGTTACTAGATTGGCAAAATGGAAAACAGCTATTCAAATGATGGCTATTACTGCATTATTACTAGCTGGTAGAGGTTCTGAATATGTTTATAACGAAATAATGGATATTGTGGAGGCTGAAGAATTTGTTAGAATAAATTTTGAAGGTTATATTCAAAAACTTGGAGAGATTTTTTTATGTATATCTGCTGTTCTAACTGTAATAACAGGTTATATATATTTCAAAGTTGGTTTTAAAAATTTTTAGTGTAATAAAATATGTCTAATGTACCAATATATAATGAAGAAGATTTTAAAGGCATGAGAAAAGCTGGCAAAATTGCTGCTGAGATTTTAGACTACATTACAGACTTTGTTGAGCCTGGTGTATCTACCGGTTATCTTGATGATTTGTGCTATGAAAAAATTAAAGAATATGGTGCTATTGCTGCTCCATTAGGTTATCATGGTTATCCAAAACCAACATGTATTTCTGTAAATCATGTTGTTTGTCATGGAATACCGAGCTATGATAAAAAATTGAAAAATGGTGATATTTTAAATATAGATGTCACAGTTATAGTTGATGGTTATTATGGTGATACTAGTAGAATGTACTATGCTGGTGAACCATCCATAAAAGCAAAAAGATTAACTCAATGTACTTATGATTGCTTAATGTTAGGCATAGAACAAGTAAAACCTGGAAATACACTAGGCGATATAGGTTTTGCTATTCAAAGATATGCTGAAAAACAAGGTTTTTCTGTTGTTAGAGACTTTTGCGGACATGGTGTTGGAAAAGTATTTCACGATGAACCACAAGTATTACATTATGGTCATAAAGGCAAAGGTTTAGTTTTAGAAGAAGGTATGATTTTTACAATAGAACCTATGATAAATGCTGGTAAATATGATGTTATTATCAGTAAACTTGATGGTTGGACTGCTACAACAAGAGATAAAAGTTTATCGGCACAATTTGAACATACAATGGCTGTTGTAAAAGACGGAGTAGAAATTTTTACTTTATCACCAAAAGGTTATACTTGCCCACCATACAAATAAAATAGTTATGTCATTATTAAGTGTTTTTAAAGATAGTGAAATAAATAAAATATATAAAAAAATAAAAAAGCTAAATCTAGAAGAACCTAGTAAAAAAAGAGATTTAGCAAGAATTAGAAGTGATATTGAAGAAGAATATATTAAATTATCAAAATTACTATTTAAAGCACTTAATAATGAAGATTATAACACAATAAAAAATATACTAAATTTAGATAAAATTTTATTGCATAAGTTAGTAAATGAAGAAGGGTATAATATTATTTTATATTCTTTATATAATTCTAAAAATGATGCAATTATAAAACTTTATACTCAATATTTTGACTTTGTTGAATATTATTTTAGAGATACTCCTACTATATATTCTATTATTTTAAATAGAAAAAATATTGATTTAATGGAATTTTTTATAAAAACAAAATCTTTAAGACATTCATTATCTAAACAGGTTATTGCTCCTACTATGCTTTTATTATTTCAACACAAAAAAGATGAATTAATACAATTATTGGTTAATGATTTTCTTGATAATTTTAATAATAGAGATATAAAGGCTTATTTGATTTATTTTATATCTTACAATAATGATGATGTTTTAGAATATTTAATTAATCAAAATAATTTAATAAATAAATTAATACAAAAAGATGCTGTTGAATTATTTGCATTAGCATTTGTAAATAATAATATTAATGCTTTTGAAATTATGGCACACAATGACTTTTTATTAAAGTCATTAGGTGAGCCATATTATACCGAAATAAAATTATTCTTACAGAATAAGGGTGATAAGAAAAAGTTATTTACCCTATTTCTTAATAGATAATTTTTTATCTAATTCTTGCAATGTATTAACTAAATTTAATGCTTTACCAACTCTAACATTATCAGCTACCGACCATAAATTTATACCATTTTCAAGAGATAAATCTTTTCTAATTCTAGAAACATAAACTTCTTCTGTACCAGCACAATCCCTAGGTGTTGCAAAAACATACTCTTCTGGTTTATCTAAAATTAAAATACCATCAGCATCAGATAAAACTTCTTTTGCATCTTCAATATCAATTTTTTCATTAAATTCTATATTGATAGATTGAGAATAACAAGCAAAAACTGGAACTTGCACACATGTTGATGTAATTTTTATATTTGTATTAAGAATTTTATTTGTTTCATCAATTATAAAATTTTCTTCTTCATAGTTTTCATTAAGTGAATATTCACCAACTTGTGGTATTAAATTAAATGGCATTTCTTTTTTAAATAAAATAGGTTTCATAAAATCGTTTTCATAAATCTTTTTTGTTTGTTCAAATAATTCATCCATAGCATCTTGCCCTTTACTTGAAACAGCTTGATATGTAGAAACTACCACTCTTTTTATATCAGCTAAAATTGTTAATGGTTTAAGTACCATTGCTAATTGCAAAGCAGAAGCACTAGGTAATGAAATAATATTTTTGTTTTTATAGTTTAAAATTTCACTACTATTTAACTCTGGAACAATCAAAGGAACATCTTTATCATTTCTCCAATAAGAACTAGAATCAATAACTATACAATTACTTTCCAATGCTTTTTTTGTATAAACTTCTGCTATACCTACTCCGGTTATAAAAACAGCCACATCTGTACCATGAAAATCATAATCTTGTAATGCTTTTACTTTTAATCTTTCGTCATAACCATAGCTAATTTCTTTTCCATATTCTTCTTCATTTGCACTTAAAGCTACAATTTCCTCTATTTTTATTTTTCTTTCTGCTAAAATTGAAAAAAATTCTAAACTATTTATGCCTGTTGCACCAACAACTGCTAACTTTTTAATCATTGTAAAATATAATTTAATTAATATATTTTTATATTATATTATCTTTTTTAAAAATCTATAAAAAACGATTATCCTTGACTTTTTTACAATAAAAATATATAATGTAGTAAACTGTAATTTTTATGGTAAATGAGATGACAGTAAAAAGAATAAACAATACATATGGTTTTAATCTAGTTATAATATCTATGATTATACTTATAATGGGTGCCATAATGACAGCTGTTATTGGTTTATATGATATGGAAAATATTAATAAAAGAACTTTTGCTACCACAAGAAAATTTC
Source organism: uncultured Rickettsiales bacterium (assembly GCA_944392135.1). GTDB lineage: Bacteria > Pseudomonadota > Alphaproteobacteria > Rickettsiales > UBA1997 > CALXSC01. The sequence continues at coordinate 144,519 of CALXVQ010000001.1, read as the reverse complement.
AAGAAATAGATACAGCTTTAACAAAATATCTTGCTAAATATGGTAAATTTCCTTGCCCTGCCCCATTAAATTGTGATACAAAAGGCTGTACAAGTCCAAAAGATAAAATGGGAGTTGAAAAAAGAGGAACTTATTCATTATCATTTGATGACAATCCAGATTTAAACTCTACTTGTATTGTAGATGGAAAAGGTGTTTTTGAAACAGTGAATGAGAATAAAGAAACTATTTTATATGGCACAGTTCCAACAGCTTCATTGGGTTTATCAAATAATTATCTAGTTGATGCCTGGGGAAATAAAATAGTGTATATGATTCCGCAAGAATTAACAGAAAATGATGCATTAAAAAAGATTACATCTCAGAAACAAGCTTTTTTAGAAAATAATGCGGAAAATGTAAAATTAGAAAAATATTTAGGTGATGGTGAAATATTTTTATTAATGTCATTTAATCTAAATACACCAGGTGCTTTTCCTTATGATAGTCAAAAAAGTAATAAATTTAAAACCAATCAAATGGAAGCAGAAAACTTACCAATAAATAATTTTAAATTAAATAAAGACAATACAAAATATCTTTATCATCATAAAAAATTAGATAATTCAATAAATTTTTATGGTACAGATTTATCATCAAATACACAACCCGATCCAGGTGAAGATGATTGTGAAGAAATGCAATATACATATACCTTTACTTTAACTGAAAAAATAAATGGTGGTATCGAAAGTGATGGTGATACAGGTTCATCATCGACAACTGATGATAATATAGCCCCATCAAAAACAGGACAACAAGTAATTTTTAATTATACAGGAAAAGTACAACCTTTCAAAATTCCTAGCGATGTAAAAGAAATATCTATTGAAGTATGGGGAGCAAGAGGTGGACATGCAGATAATTCAAAAGGTGGTGGAGGCGGTTATAGTTTTGGTTATTTAGATACAACAGATGAGAATTTAAAAAGAATTGGTGTAAAAAATAGAACAATATATATTTATGTTGGCAATAGAGGTGGTACTAAGGTTGCAGGTGGTAAAGGTGGTGGTTGGAATGGCGGTGGCGGTGCTGCTGGAGGTAGTAAAAATAATGATGGTGCCGGTGGTGGCGCTACCGATGTTAGAACTGTTGGTGGTAATTGGAATAATAGCACGGGTTTAAAAAATAGATTTATTGTTGCTGGTGGAGGTGGTGGAGCATCTCATAGAGCCGTTACTTGTTTTGGAACAAAAGTCCCAGAAAATGGTGGCTATGGTGGTGGTGGAAATAATAGAGGTGGAAAAGGTTTAGGAGGCTATTCCGAATATAAAAAGAGTGGAAAAAAATATTGTTCTACAAATGTTTTCGCATCTGCCGGCGCAAAAAATGGAGATACTAGTAAAAAAGGGGTTTGTAAAACTACTGCTAGCTTTGGAAAATCAGTAATGCAAGGTGGTGGTGGTTGGTATGGTGGAGGCGGAAGCTATTGTAGCGGCTTTGGAACTATTGGAAAAGTACACGATGGTTACTCCTGTAATACTTATGGTAATAAATACAGAGGTTGCGGATCTGGTGGTGGCGGCTCTGGTTATATTAATACTAGCATCATAAAAAGTAGAAAAGCATTAACTTCTAACATTGGCCCAGGTAAATCTGGTGGTATAAATGGAATTAATTGCAGTATAACACTTAAATATAATAATCGAGACAGTAAAAAACAATTAACCAAAACTTTCTCAGGAGTTGGTTGTACTAGTCCTAAAACATATCAAGTTGGACCAGCAAGTGGTTTTCCAAGTATATCTATAAGAGATGGAGAAGGAAAGGCTAGAATTATATATATTAATGTTGATGGAGAAACAACAATTAAAAAAACTTATACATATACTTTAACTTTTCCTAAAACAAAATATGGAGAAAAAGTATCTTCAATAGAAACTTGTAATGGTTTAAGTGTAGTAAACAATCCAACAGCTGAACCATTAGACTATGCTTTATTTTCAACAAATCTTGCAGTAGGTAATTCTGATGTAGCAATTAACGAATGTGGCAGAGGAAAACAATGGTTGTATAAGTGGGAAGATTATGTACCAACAGATATTAATACAGTAACAAGTAAATGTATTATATTGCCAAGATGTAAAAAGGCATCGGAATTAAAAAATTTCAAAGATGTTACATGGCAGCTTAGTGAGAAAGGTTATAATATGGGACAATACACAATACCTAATGAAGGTGTAATTAAGGGAACAAGAGTGAATTCTCAAACTGGCTTAAAGGAACAAATATCATTAAAATGTATGGTAGATATAAAAGATAAAGAAAAATGTAAAAATGATATTTCTTGTTATAATAATCCTGATAATTACGAAGCTGAATATTATATTGAATAATTATTATATACTATATTAATATAAACTTTTCTTGATAATAAAAAAAAGCATATTAATATAGTATTATTAAACTAGTTTATATGAAAAAATAATGGCAAAAGAACAGAAATTACAATTAAAAAGTTGGTATTCTAGTAAATATCAAATTGTTAGTTTTCAAAGAAATATTTTATTTTTTATATCATTTCTTGCTATTACATCTGTATTAATATCTGTTATTTTTGTAAAACAAATAATGGCTTCAAAATCATTAGTTCCATATGTTATTGAAATTGAAGAAAAAAGTGGAATTCCAACTGTTGTTGAACAATTAAATGAAAGTCATTTTACTGCCGATGTTAGCTTAAAAAGATATTTTATTTATTCCTTTTTATCAGCTGCAGAAGGTTATAATCCAGGAACTTTTAGAGATGATTATAAAAAATTATCTTTATTTTCAACACCAGCTGTTTTTAGGCAAATACAATCAAAAATAAACCCTAGAAACCCTAATAGTCCAGTTGCTAAAATTGGAAATCGAGGTATAATAGAAGTTGCTATAAAATCATTAATTTTTCAAACGCCAACCAGTGTAACAATAAGATATAGACTAAAAAATATTGGAAGTGTTAGTGGTTTTGCCAATAATAGAGATATGATTGCTGAAATGGAATTTAGATTTGCTAATTTGACTTTAAGTCAAGCAGATAGATATATTAACCCATTAGGCTTTCAAGTTACAAAATTTGTTTCTGATCAAGAACTTTCAATAAAATATGAGGAATAAAAATGTTTAAAAAAATATTATTTCTATTATTAATTACATTTTCATTCACAGCTCTTGCCGAAGAAGAAGTTGCTTTAACCACAGATTCAAGAATTAGAACAATTGTATATAATCCTAATGAAGTTTTTCAATTGAAATTTCACTATGGTTTTCAATCTTTTATAGAATTTGCCCCAGATGAAGATATTGAAATAATATCATTAGGTGAAGCATATCCATGGAAGATTACACCTATTGGAAAAAGATTATTTATAAGACCTATACAAATAGATGTTACAACAAATATGACAGTAATTACCACAAAAAGAACATATCAATTTGAGATAACAGGTCTAGCTTTTGATGAAAGAACTAGCGAAGATCTAGTTTATTCTATTAGATTTTTCTACCCAGATGAAGAAATTAAAAATCCAGAAATGCCACAAAAAGATTCATCATCTGTAAATATAGATACAATTAGTGTGCAAGATGGTTTTGCTCTAACTAATATAGAAAGAGGTGATGTCATTAATTTTAATTATACAATGGCTGGTGATGCAAAAAATATAATACCAATCAAAGTATTTGATGATGGCAAGACAACATATTTTCAGTTTCCTAGAAATAATTTAGTTATACCAGATTTTTCTTTGGTTGATATTTATGGAAATGAAACACCAGTAAACTATTATATAGATGGAGATTATGTTGCTATTAGCACTGTTGGCATTCAATTTGCTTTAAGAAATGGTAATGAACTATTGTGTATTTTTAATAATTCTATAATGTAAAATTAAAGGTTAGTAAATGGAAAATAATATAAAAACAAAAATTATTTCTGTTGTAAATCAAAAAGGTGGTGTTGGAAAAACAACAACTGTAATTAATATTGCAACTGTTTTTTCTGCATTAAATAAAAAAGTATTAATTATTGATTTTGATCCACAAAGTAATGCTAGTAGTGGTATTGGTCTTAGCTTAAAAGACAGAGAGAAACATGATATATATAATCTATTAATTGAAGATAGAGATGTGAATGATTTAGTCTATCAAACAAAAATACCAAATTTATATATAATTCCTTGTACTGTAAATTTAGCTGGTGCAGAAGTTGAACTAACAACAATAGATAACAGAGAATTTAGATTAAAAAATCAATTATCTAAACTTCAAGAACATTTTGATTATATTTTTATAGATTGCCCCCCATCTTTGAGTTTATTGACGATTAATGCATTAGTGGCATCTACATCTATAATTATACCTTTACAATGCGAATTTTTTGCATTAGAAGGTTTATCTCATTTATTAGACACAGCAGAAAGAGTTAGAGATAATTTTAATAGTGAACTAACAATAAATGGTATTATTTTAACAATGTATGATAAAAGAAATAAACTCACAGAGCAAGTAGAACAAGATGTTAGACAATGTTTAGGTGAAATGGTTTATGAAACAGTTATTCCTAGAAATGTAAAATTATCAGAATCACCTTCTCATGGTATTCCTGCAATCATATATGATTCAACATGTCCTGGTTCTGTTGCATATATGAAATTAGCAGAAGAAATGGTAAAAAGAATATAATACATATGTTGAAAATTATAATTATTTTATTTTTTTGCTTAATATCATGCAAACAATATGACAAAAATACTGATATATTCTTTAATTTATTATCAAGAGAAGAGTATTCAAAAGAAATAGAACCAAATAGAATTTTTAATCCTAGTTCGGCAATGTTTATTTCTGTACTTCCTGATTATCTTGGAAATTTAGAATCAAATGATGAAATTAGTGATTTTGAAATTATTAAAAATGGTTTAGGTTATTCAAAAAGATATAAAAATAATAAAATAAAAAGTGGTTATTGGGTAGATATTTTTGCATATCATAATGGTTTAATTCAAATACCTAATGATATTAATAGTAATATAGTTAGACAAGCTTATAATAGTGAAAAACAATATATATTATTAAATTATAGTAATTCAAAAATATTAGAAAATAATATACTTGTTTTTACAACACAAGATAGCAAAAATATAAAAATGTATGAAACAATTTATGAATATTGGAATATACAAAATAATACAAAAATAAAAACTTTTTTATATTTTGGCACACTGCAAGACACATTTTACAAAATTAGGATTACATATAAAATAAATGCGAAAGAACCTTATTTTTATCAAGATAAAGAATATTTTTTACAAGATCTAGGTTATTATCTTGCCGAAGGTATGTCTTTAAAAGATTTTAATGAATTTAAGAAAAATAATGCACTAAATTTAACAAAAATTGAAAGAATTAAAAAATTATAATTCCCATCTAGATTTAATATTTAAAATATCACTTTTATCATATTTATTTAATCTAAATTTTTCAAGTCCTGCCCATGCTATCATTGCCCCATTATCAGTACATAATTTTAATGGTGGAGTTATAATTTCATAATTGTATTTCTTACAAAATTCTACCATATTATTTTTTATGTATTGATTGGCAGAAACACCGCCAGCAAAAATTAATTTATCTAATATAATATTATTTTCTTTTAAATAATTAGCAGTATTTTTAAATCTGTCTTTTAAAATATCCACTATTGTCTTTTGAAAACTTGCTGAAATGTCTTTTTTATCTTGTTCACTTAATTTTTTATATGTATTATCATAATCATAAGTTTCGCCAGTCAATTCTTCAATTTTTCTTCTAACTGCTGTTTTTAAACCAGAAAACGAAAAATTAAAATTATTTTCTTTACTTCTGCCCTTCCCTACCGCATCAATTAAAGGCTTTACAAACTTAAATTTATTTTCATCACCTTCTTTTGCTAATTGTTCTATTTTAGGCCCGCCTGGATATTCTAAACCTAACATTTGAGCTACCTTATCAAAGCATTCTCCTAAACTATCATCTATTGTATCACCAATTTTTTCATACTCTCCAACATTTTTTGCAAGTAATATTTGTGAGTGCCCCCCAGAAATTAAAAATATTAAAAATGGAAATTCAAGGTTATGAGTAAGTCTATTCGTCAAAATATGCCCTTCTAAATGATTTACAGGAACAAAAGGTTTTTGATAAATATTTGCTATTGTTTGTGCTGTAATTGCTCCAACTATTAAGCCACCCATTAAACCTGGGCCACAAGTTGCAGAAATAGCATCTAAGTCTTGAAAACTCAATTCAGCATCTGCTAATGCTTTTATAACAGCTTTATCAATAATATCTAAATGATTTCTAGAAGCTACTTCTGGAACCACACCCCCAAACTCTTTATGTATATCTATTTGAGAAACAACAACATTTGATAATATATTTTTATTATCATCAACTATTGCTATTGCTGTTTCATCACAACTACTCTCTATACCTAATACTTTCATTTTACTTGCAACCTTGGAATAATAATACTTGGTTTTTCTATTTTTAAACCACTTTCAATATTTTTATTTAATTCATCAAAAGATAAATTTTCTTCAAATTCTAAACCTAATTCTTTTAATATTTTATTAGCAATATAAGGACAAACAGGTTGCAATAAAATAGCAATATTTTTTACAGAATTTACTATTGAATATAAAGCTTTTTCCATTTCTTCAATTTTTTCTTCTTTCTTTAATACCCATGGTGCCTTTTCATCCATATATTTATTAACATCATCAGCAAACTTCATAATTAAAGAAACATAAGTATCGAACTTAAATTCTTGAATATATTTTTCACACTCTTCAAAAATAGAATTAGAATAAATAGTATCAAAATCTTTAATTTGTGGAATTTCTGCATTGCAATTTTTGTATATCATATCAAGAGATCTTTTTGCTAAATTTCCAACTTTATTTGCTAATTCTGCATTAATTTTTTCAACTAATCTATTTTTTGAATAATCACCATCACTGCCAAATGATGTAAAAGTAATTAAATAATATCTTAAATAGTCAGTTGCAATTTCTTCACTAATATTGTATGTATTTTTTAACCATTCAATTTCATTAGCAGGAATAATTGCATTTCCTAATGATTTTGAAATTTTTAAACCTTCATTAGTTAACCAACCATGTGCAAATATTGTAGTTGGTAAAAATTTGTCAATATTTTCAGGTAAATCGTTCATTTTTAAAAGCTCATCTCTTTTATAATTGAATGCAATTAAAAATGCAGGCCAATAAACAGCATGCGGTCTTAAAATATCCTTTCCAACCAAATGAACTTTATTATTACAATTTAACCAATATATATCATAATCTTTATTTGCAGAACAACCTAATGCAGAAATATAATTAAATAAAGCATCAAACCATACATAAATTACATGTTTTTCACCTTGTGGCAAATCAGTTTTCCAATTTCCATCTTTGTCTAATAATTCTTTTCCATTCTCATCACAAGGAATTTTAATGCCCCACTCAAAAGTATTTCTAGAAACGGAAAGATCTTTTAGATAATCCCTTTTAGGTTCAATACCATTTTCATATTCTTTCATACTTAAACCACTAACAAATGAAATAACTTCTGTCTTTTTTCCAACCGGTTCTACAAAATTAGGATATTTTTTATATAATTTTAATAATATATTTTGAAAATCACTTAATCTAAAAAAATAACTGTCTTCTTCTTTCCATTCAGCTTCTTTGCCGAGTTCAGTTCTCATTTTACCATCTTCACCTTTTATTAATTCATCTTCACCATAATAAGCTTCATCACTAACACAATACCAACCACTATATTTTCCTCTGTATATCCAACCATTTTCAACCATTTTTTTCCATACTTCTTGTACAAATAGCTCATGACAAGGCATTGTTGTTCTAATAAAATCATCATTTAATGTTTCAAAATAATCTGGTTTACAATTCATGGTTTTTACTAATTTTCTAAATTTTATAGAAATTTCATCAACAAAATCTTGTGGTTTTTTATTATTTTTTTCAGCAGATTGTTGAATTTTTTGTCCATGTTCGTCAGTACCAGTTAAAAATTTAGAATTATAATTATTTAATTTATAAAATCTAGATAATAAATCAGCATGTAATGTTGTATAAGCACTTCCAACATGTGGATCAGAATTTACATAATATATTGGTGTTGTAACATAAAAACTCTTCATTATAAACAAATAAAATTACTAATAAAAAAATAGTAAGAATATAAAAAATAATTTTCAATAAAAATATTAATTAGAGTAAGAAAAATAAATATATTATGAATTTTATTTTTAGTTTAAATAATAGTAGATTTTTTATAATATATGTTTTAGTATATATTTATATGTGAGAATATTTTTAATAATTTTTTAAAAATTTTCAATTATTAATTTAATTTGTTAAGTTTTCTATTATGAAAAAAGTTATTACTATAAATATTGGAAATAAAGGAGCTATTTTATCTGTATTAGGTAGCAATAAAATTTTCGATACATTTTTTTTAGAAACTTTTAGTCAAGAAACACTACCACAAGTTCTTGAATTTTTTAAAAGACATAAAGGTCTTGATGCTATAATATTACTCGACACAGTAGCTCAAAACTATAATTATAAAATTTTTCCTGCTTTAAGTTATTTTGACTTACAAGATATGGTTAATAGAAAATTTATTACAGAAATACCAAAAAATGATTTAAAACAAAAAAAATTATTATATAAAAATAAATTAGATAAGAGAAGTGTTTATTTATTTGTGTCTGCAAGCACAGATTCTCCATTAAAAGAATGGTTAAATTTTTTTAATATAGTACCAAATAATTTAATTGGTATTTATATGGTTCCATTAGAGGCAGAAGAAATTGCAAAAAAAGTTATGATTACTAATGGAATGAAAGACACACTAAACAAAAAAAATAGCTGGATATTAATTTTATTTAATAATAGAGCAAGTGATTTAAGACAAGTCGCTGTATTCAATGGACATATTGCTTTTACTAGATTAATATCTTTTGATTCCACAAAAGAAGACTTAATTGAATTTACAAAAACAGATATTATAAGAACAAGTGAATATATTAAGAGATTTGATACCGATTTTAATCTTGATAAATTAGTAATTATCACAGTATTAGATCAACAAAGCAAAACAACATTAAGAGAGTTAAAAATGGAAAAAACATTATTCTTGAATTATACACCATCAGAACTTTCAAGAATAATAAAAGTTGGTGCTGGATATATAAATAAAGACGAAAAATATTCCGATTTATTAATATCAATGTTTGCATTACAAAATAAACATAATATTAAATTTGGTAATCAAAAAATTAATATAACAAATACACTCACAAAAACTTTATTGGCTGTAAAGAGTTTAATATTTGTATTAATTTTAGCAATAGTAGGTTCTTTTGCTTTTAATATTATAACCTCAAGTAGCACAAATAACACACTACAAGAATTAATGAGCGAATTAGAAAAAAACAACAAAATACTCAAAACAAAAACAAAAAATAATATAGATGTAAATTCTGAAGAAATTAATCAAATTATTGAAGCTGGTTTATTAAAAGATATATTAGATGCAAAATATATAAATCCAGTAGATACTTTTCAAAAATTTGCAAAAGCACAAAATGGTAATGCTTTAACTTTTAATTTAAGATGGTATATAGAAGATTTTGATTACCAAGATACTAATGGCATCAAATCTGCAAAATCATTATATGATATTAGCATTATTAATCCAGAAGGTACAGCTAGCAAATTATTTAACAAATATGATATGGTAAATTTAAAATTAAAAGATACTTTTAAAGATCAAATGACTGGTATTACATCCTTACCAAATAATATTAATTTTAGTCAAAAATATTTAACATATCCTATAAAAGTTGAAATAGTGGAACGAGGTCAAACATTAAAAAATAACAATCAAAATAAATATATAGACAACATGCTTAATAATAAAAATAGAAATAATTATAATAATAGTAATTATAATTTAGAAGATGGAGTAATATATGAGTAAAGGATCAAATAGTGTTTTACAAGAAAAAAAGATTAGTAAATTATTTACTAAGGTTGTTGTTGTATCTATAATATGTTTTGTTCTTTTTGTTGTATTTGTTGTTAATTTACAAGTAATTTTTAAAAGTAAATCAAACACTTTAACTAGAATTGATGATTTAAGAATAGAAAATGCTTCTGTGGTTTCGGAAATAGAAAATGTTGAAAAAAAATCTAAAATAGCAGAAGATTACATGAAAATATGGAATACAGATTTTTTACCTAAACAAAAAGAATTCAAGGGTGTAAATATAGAGGAAATACAAACAATTATAGAAAAATTAGCAAGAGAAACAAAGTTAGAAAATTTAGTAATCAATTTTTCTCCAGTGGTATTGGCTGGCAAGGATTTATCAAAACAAAATGTTCAAGTTTATACAACATTAGTTAGTATTAGATTTACATCAATTACCGATATTAATGTTTTTATGTTTTTAGATAATTTAAAAGATGAGCTTGGTTATTTTATTACAATTCAAGATATTAATTTAAAAAGAGTTGGAAAAGTTAATCCAGAAATGTTAGAAGCATTAAGTATAGGTGATACTGTAACAAATGTTGAAGGCGACATAAAAGTTAGAATATATGGTTTAGGTAAAGGGAGAGTATAATTATGAAAATAAAATTGTCTTTATTTTTTAGTTGTTTATTTTATTTTGTAATACAAACAAATGTTTGTGATGCACAAAATATTCCAGATTTGGGTGCTGTTATAGATATGAGTGATCCAGAATTAAATAAAAACGAAGAAGAAATTAATGATATCAACGAACTTCCTACAAACGATATTGAAAATCTTCCAGAACTTGAAAGTGTAAATCTTCCAGAGGTTGAAAGTGTAGATATATCAGAAGTTGAAAATACAAGCCTTCCAGAAGTTGAAAATGTAGATATAGTAGAAGTTGAGAATGCAAACATTCCAGAAGTTGAGAATACAAACACACCGGAAAATAAAAATACAAATCCTTCAAAAACTGATGATACAAAAAAACAAAAAACAGATACTTCTACATTATCTAACAACGAAAAATCATTAGAACAAAATAATACAACATCATCTAATAATAAAACAGATAACAATGTTAAAAAATTAGCAGATTTAGATAAAACTTCATCACAAAATAATTCTGGCAATAAAAATATTCAAAACACAGTTTCAAGCCAGCCTAAATCGAATATTACTTCCAAAAAAGTTAATAATTCACTAACACAAAATACCACAGATGCATATGAAACACCTAAAAAGAAGAAAAATAATAGAATTTTTACATCCTTAATGTTCTCAGAAGAAAATATTAGAGATATATTCAAAGCACTACCAGCCTCAACTCTTGGTATTCCAGATCAGTATATAGGTGCTAATCTTAATACTAATACTACAAGTAGCATAGCTAACGATAATGCAAATAATAATTCAACAACATTTTTTATATATTTAAATTCAATTATGTATATATCAAAAGATGCTTGGTCTATTTGGGTTAATAATAATAAAATCACAAATTTAACAAACAATAATAATGATATTAATGTCATTGAAATTTCCCCTTTGTATGTTCTTTTAGGTTGGAAGATTACAAACTTACAATGGCAATCAATAAGTGTAAACAATACAATCAAAGAAAATCAATATAAAATATATAATGATTATGTAGAATTATTTGTAAGATTAAGCCCAAACCAAACATATTTGCCTAATAAAAATCAAATAATAGAAGGTATGCCAATTATAGATACAAGTAATCAAGAAAATCAAGACAATATACAAAATGATACTGGATTAAATGAACAAACAGAAGATTTATTCTTTTAAAGAATAGATAAATTGTATCCTAATAAGAATGCTTTTTGTTTATATCTATTTATTTTTTATTTTAACTTACTAATAAAATAGATGATTTTATAAAGACATTTATAGCTATAATAATGTTTTACATGTATCTTATAAGAAAAAACTTTTATACACAATAACTAACCACATATTATAAATAGTTAAAAAACAAAAAACACCAGCATACACTGGTGCAAAATATTTTTATTTTATTTATATTATTTATAATCTTTATTCTTTATCTTATTCTTTAAATCTTCAAGAAATTTATCATAACCATTCATAGATATAGAATTGTTTACATCTGTTCTTTGACTACTGATAAAACTAATTCCTTCAGGTATTATATCAATAATATATAATTGTCCATTCTTTTCTATAACTCTAAAACCTACATTTACCAATCTACCATCTTTATCTTTTGTAGTTGTTTGTGCGATATAAACTTTATCTCTTATTTTTTCCACTTTACTAACACTTAAATCTTGGTTATAATCTTTTAATTTAGGCATATAATTTTCTAATAAATACTCCTTATAAAGTACTTGAAATTCATTTTGTTGTTCTGGTGTCAATGTTCTCCAATTTGTAGCCAAAATAAATCTAGCAACATAATTAGAATCAACAATTTCACCTGCAAATTTTTGATATTCTTGTTCTTTTTGTTGTTCTGTTGTTTGTTTATTATTTAAAATATTATTAGACTTTGCAGACATATTTGTAATAAAAGTTTTTACATCACTTTCTGTAATTACTTTATTTTCAGCATTAGCATTTAATGCAAATAAAACAATAAAACATAAAATTTTAAAAATATTTTTTTTCATTTTTTACCTCTCTAATTATTAATTTTAAAATTTTGCGATTGCCAATAAGCATCTCTCATCATAACATATGGATCAAAAGAAGATTCAATTAAATCATAATAATTTACAACAGCATAACTTCCTTTGTCTACCACATATAAGAATGAATGAATATATAAAATCCAATCACTAAGTATTTCGTCACCACCAATATCAAAAATATTATAATCAAATGGGTCTACAAAAAATTCAACACCCCATGACAAAGTACCTCTTAAATCATTAGGCCCTAAAAATGGTAATACTATATATGGGCCAGCAGGTACTCCATATTTACCAAGAGTAATACCTAAATTTGTATCAGATACATAAACTTTTTGATAACCTGCAACATCATATATACCACCAACCCCAAATATTGTATTAATAACAAAGCTATATAAAGATGCCATAGCATTTCTAAAATCTAATTGTAAAACATAATTAGCGAAATTCATTGGCATTTTTAAATTATTAACAAAATTACTGACACCACTTCTCATATCGGCAGTAGTAATTTTTGTATATACATTATAATATAAAGGTTTTGCAATACTTCTTAATACAAATTCATTAAATTGATAAGTTTTTCTATTTAAACCTTCTAGTGGATCCCATATTTGACTATTTTTAGTAGAAGTATCATCTATGCCATAATCATCAAAATAATAATCATCAAAATAATCTTCATTATCACCCTTATAATCTATTTCAACAGCTTTAACTGGAAGGGTATTAGAAAATAAAATTATAAATAAAAATAAAATTTTAAATAAACTATTTTTGTTATGCATCTTTATCCTCTATTTCATCTCTATTATTAGTATAAGGTTCAATGTAAATTGTCTGTAAACTATTTACATAATCTAAAATAAATTCATATAATTCTTCAATATTGTCAAATTTTTTTAATAAATCCTGTGCTAATTGATAATTTTTATCTATATCTAAAATTTTATTTAATTTTTTAATAGCTTTATTATTCTTGCCAATATATATATAACATATAGCATGCAAATATTTAATATATAAATTTTTAGGCCACAAAAGTTCCATCAAAAACAATCTAAAATTTGCTTTAAAAATTTTGTTATTTTTTAATCTATCTAGTGCAATATTATAATTTATATTGTAAAGATTTTGTAATTTGTAATGTGTATTATCAACAAAATCATAACCTTTTTCAAATGTATCAATTACAAATTCTTTACCCTGTTTAACAAAACTTTTATCGCTATCTTGCATTTTTTATTTACTTTTATAAATATAATTTTAATATATATTCAAGAAAATATTTATCAAGACATTTTTTAATGAGTAATGTTTTAGTTATTGGTTTAGATGAATTAGCAGATAAAATTTTTGAAAGAGTTGAACAAAGCGGACATCAAGCTCTTGGCTTTGATTTTGATGTAGATAAAACTTTCCAATATAAAGCAAAAGACATTATTGCCAATCTACCAAATTCATCATTGGCAGACTTATTAAAACTTGCAGATATAATTATATTAAATATTGATTTTTCTAAGTATGAAAGTATATCAAAATCAATACCATTCACAAAAAATAATTGTTTAATTTTTAATACAAATATTTGTAAAAAAAACTCATTACAAATAAAATCATTACTTCAAAATAGAGCTGACAATTTTTTGCCTTGTAATTTTTTGTTATTTCCAGAAGTAGTTATAATGAATCAAGATGAAACATATAGGATGAGTACTATATTACTAACATCTAATTTCTTCAAAAGCATAAAAATGAATACATCTGTATTATCACCTAATGATAATGATAATATTTTTTGTTCTTTGTATCAAATACCATATTTAATGCAAAAAACACTTTTTAAAAATACAGACTTATATTTATTGGAAGATGAATCTAAATATACAAATTATAATTTCTTTTATCAAGATTTATTATTAAATAAAAAAGAAATAACAAATAAACTTGACATTTTTTTAAATAATTTATTTTTAATTAAAGATGAAGATGATTTTTTTAATTTAATGGATAATTATAATGTACAAACACAATTAAAAGAAAGAAAAATAGCAAACGATAAAATTACAGAAGAAGTTGTTTTAAAAATTTTGATAGAAAAGGTATTTATTAAAACATTTTTAAATAGAGATGTAGAAACTTACTTAGACATAGAAAATATAAATTTTGATTATTTACAATATAAATCTAGCGAAGTTAAAAAATATTATTTATTACATAAATCAAATATAGAAATATTAGTGATGTTTGTAAAAGAAAAAATTATTAATTTATCATCATTATTACAGTTTGACGATTTTCCAATTACTAAATTTATAAGATATTTGAATAGTTTTTAATAATATTTATTGAAAATAAAAATTATTATCATATGATAATATATATTTAAACAAAAATAAGTAATTGATAATGAGATATATTATATCATTTATTTTTTTATTTTCATTATATATGCAATTTTCTTATGCAAAAAGTGTTGAAGTTTGTGATAACAATAATCAATGCTACAAAACAAAAACAAGTTCATATGATAATGTGGAGTTTGTAAAATATAATCGTCGAAAAGATTTATTTATTTTTAAAAACAATCATGGCATAATAAACACAAAAATATCAAACTTAAAACTAAAAAATATAAGATCAAAAAATATTACTACAAAGACTAATGCTTTGCAAGAAAGAGATAGGCTTATAAATATTTTAAAAGACACAAAAACAATAGATCTAAAAGATTGCACATTTACTGGCTACTACTCTTGCAATCTATATATTAATAATAAAAATATAGAAGATTTTAAAGATGATATTATAGAAGATTAAGTAATATTATTTAATCTTCTCACAAATATCTTTTGGAATTCTAGTTGGTCTAAAATTTTTATTTATACAAACTAAATTTACATTCATTTGAAATAATAATTCGTCTTCTACTTCTTGCCCTTCCCTAGAAATTAAATAAATTTCTTGGAGCATTTTTATAATAACACCAGAATTTTCTAAAACTTTTGTTTCTATTTTTAATAAATCATCTAATTTGGCAGATTTTTTAAATTCTAAACTAGCATTTTTTACAACAAAACCAATACCAGCTTCTTCAAATAATTTTGATTGAATAATATTTTTACTTCTTAAAAATTCTGTTCTTGCTCTTTCGCAAAAATCTAAATATTTTGAATGATATACGACACCACCAGCATCTGTACTATCATAATAAACTCTAACATTATATGTAAAATTTTCCATAATCATTACTTTTTTATTAATTCATATTCATTATTTGGTTTATCTTTTATAATATAACCAAGTTCTAAAATTTTATCTCTAAAATTATCAGCAGAAGCCCAATCTTTATTTTGTTTAGCAATTTTTCTATTTTCTGCAATTTCTATAATTTCTTGTGGAATTTCTGCTTTTATAAAATTTTCTTCATTATTTAATGATAAATTAAAAACCTTTTCTGTGTGATTTATAAAATCTAATTTATATTTATTAGGCAAATTAGATTTTGATACTTCCCATATTATAGATAAAGCTTGCGGGGTCTTCAAATCATCAAATAAAAAATTATCAAATTTATTTTTATATTCTTCTAATTGTTTTTTATGCTCTTCTTCATTTTCTATATTATCTTCAATATTTTCTTTCCAATTCTTAATTTTTACTAATAAATTTTCATAAGCATTTTTTGCAGAATCTAAATTTTCATAAGAAAAAATTAACGGTGTTTTATAGTGTGCTGTTAAAGTAAAATATTTATAATGTAATGGTTTATAACCCTTTTCTTTTAATGTATCAAGTGTAATAAAATTGCCAGAAGATTTTGACATTTTACCATCTTTTATTTGCAAAAATTCAGAGTGTACCCAATTATTTACCCATTTATGCCCTAAATATGCTTCACTCTGTGCTTTCTCATTTTCATGATGTACTGTAATATGATCAATACCACCACAATGAATATCAATATTTTCACCTAAATATTTCATAGCCATAGCAGAACATTCAATATGCCAACCAGGATAACCAACACCCCAAGGAGAGTCCCATTGTAATATTTGATTTTTAAACTTAGAAGATACAAACCACAAAACAAAATCAGAAGGATTTTTTTTATTTTCATCTTTATCTACCCTAGCCCCATGTTTTAAATCTTTTCTATCTTGCCCCGATAATTTACCATAATCCTTAAATTTTTCTGTATCAAAATATATATTCCCATTTTTAGCTTTATAAGCATAACCTAATTCTTCTAATTTTGATACAAATTTAATCATGTCATCAATATGCTCCGATGCTCTTGCAATAATATTTGGTTGACTTAAATTTAATTCTTTTGTATCTTCAAAAAACTTATTTTCATATTTTTTTGCAATATCAAAAACACTTTGTTTTTCTTTTTCAGCAGCAAGCAGCATTTTATCTTCACCCTCATCAGCATCACTAGTAAGATGTCCTACATCAGTAATATTCATTTCATGTTTTACATTATAACCAGCAAGTTTCAAGGTTTTATTTAAAATGTCTTCAAAAATATAAGTTCTAAGATTTCCAATATGTGCATAATTATAAACAGTAGGCCCACAGCAATACATTGTAATCTCATCACTTTTTACAGGTATTAATTTGTCAATTTTTCTTGTTAGTGTATTATTTAAAAAAATATCTTTCATATTGCATTTATTATAAATAAGCTATTGAGTAGATTACAAAAAAGTACTTTTTTGTCAAGTGAAATTTATATATAAGTTTCTATAAAGGCATTATTGTAAAGACTATCTAAATAATTTTTAATAGCTAAATTTAGTTTTTGTCCATATATATAATATTTTGCTCTAACAATATCATCTTGTTTTACAACTTTTTCTTCCTTTTTATCATTTAATTTTATAAGAAGATAAAAATTTCCATTATCAAAATATATAGGTTTTGTTGTACCACCAACCTTTAAATTTTTTATAGCAGTATATATTTTTTCATTAATTTCCATTTCATCAACCCAACCAACATAACCAGCATTCTTTTTACTATTTTCATCTTGCGAAAATTTTTCAGCTAATTTTTCAAAATTATTATTTGATTTTATTTCATTATACAATTTATTAACAATATTACTAGCATCACTATTTTGTCTACCATAAATAACTATTTGTGAAATATTATATCTAGTTCTTATAGGATTTTCAGCTAAATATTCTAATGAATCATTAACTTCCGAATCACTAACATTTATTGATGGTTTGATTTTTTGATCTAATAATTTAAACCATAAAAAATTAGTTTTTACTACGTTTAAATATAATTCTTTATTATAACTATGATCTTTTATGTTATTTTTTTCTTCAAAATTTTTTAAAAAATAATTAAATTCATCTGTGTCTAATATAATTTTCTCTTTTTCAACAGCTTCTTGTTTTAATGTATCATCAATCATTTGATTTAAAACTTCATTTTGTAAATTACTGTAATTCATATTTTGAGAAGTCTTAAAATATGTGTTGAGAATATTGGTATAATTATCTAAATCATATTGTGTAATTATTTTATCATTAACTTTTGCAACAACTTTAAAATCACTAGCAAATGAAAATTGTGTTATAAATAAAGAAATGATAAAAATAATTACACTTTTCATAAATTATTTTGCTATTTTATTATTCTGACTATAAAAATTAATACCAAGTAATAGATCAATAGCTCTTGCTAGTTGATAATCTTTATTATACATAGATTCATTATTTGTTTTTAATTGTTTTTTAATTTCTTTATGTACAATATCTTCTGTATTTTTATTTTCATTCTCTAAATGTCCTTTTAAATCATTTTCTTTTGTAGTCCATTTACTTGTATCAATTGTTTCTAATTTTGCTAAACCAACTTCTATATCAGGTTTAATACCTTCTGCTTGTATAGAAATATCATTAGGAGTATAATATTTTGCAATTGTTAGTTTAATACCACCACCATTTGTAAGTGGTATAACAGATTGAACAGAACCTTTACCAAAAGATTGTGTACCAAGAATTATAGCTCTACCATTATCTTGCAATGCACCAGCAACAATTTCAGATGCAGAAGCAGAACCTTCATTAATTAAAACAACCATAGGCAAACCAGGTATTAAATCTTGATCATTCATAGCCTTATATTCTTTCATTAAGATACCATTTTTTCCTTTTATACTAACAATTTTTTGTCCTTTATCTAAAAATGCATCAGAAACAAATACAGAAGAATCTAAAAGCCCACCAGGATTATTTCTTAAATCAAGCACTAAGCCTTTAACATTTTCTTTACCGATTTCATTTTCAACTTTGTTAAATTCTTTAATCATATTTGCATATGTTTGTTCGGTAAAATTAGCTATTCTTAAATAAATAATATCACCTTCTGCTCTTGATTTTACAGAATCTGTTTTAATAACATCTCTTTTAATTTTAAATTCTAATGGTTCTTTTTCACCTGTTCTCAAAATAGTGAGTTTAACAGTTCCCTTATCCTTTTTGTTTTTTCCTCTCATCATCTTGACAGCTTCATTTAAAGTCATATTCATTACGGGTTTACCATCTATCTCACTAATATAATCACCTGCCTTAATACCAGCCTTATAAGCAGGACCATCGTCTATTGGTGTAACCACTTTAACAAATGAATTTTCAATAGTTACTTCAATTCCCAAACCGCTAAATTCACCTTGTGTATCATTTACTAATTGTTCGTATTCTTCTGCTGAAAAATAAGCCGAATGTGGATCCAATGATGTAAGCATACCATTCAAAGAAGCTTCAAAAAACTTATCTTCTTCAATATCTTCTACATATGCTGTTTGAATCATTTTTACAACATCATTATATAAAGCTCCATAATCACTAACATTTGTAGTTGATGAAGTTTTTTGTTGTATTTTATCTTCAGCTTTTGCTATCAATTCAATTGAATTATCAGCAAATAAATCTATTTCATCTCGTCTAAATATATATGCATTAATTGTATTATTAAATAAACACACACATACAAGCACAACTATAAGTAATGCATTAATTATAAGTAATTTTTTCATTTTTTTATTATTTTATTGTTTAATTAACTTAATTGACTTTGATTCAGCCAAGTATTTATGTATCTTCTAGGGCCACAAGGTCCATCTTCACCAGAAACACAAGGACTTTTAACTTCAATTACTCGTCCAGTAGTACAAGATTGCAAAGTCAAAAAAGTTAGCAAAATTAATATATATTTTAACACTTTAAACCCTTTATAAATTCATATATAAATTATAAAAAATAAAAAATAAAATATCAAGACTTATAAAAATTTTTATATTTATATTGATTTTTTTATTTTCTAAACTTATTCTATAAACAAGTTTAAAATATTATTAAATTATATGAATGTAAACTCAATTAGTGTAGGAAATGTTATTATATATAACGGAAAATATTGTATTGTAACAAAAAGAGAGCATGTAAAACCAGGAAAAGGTGGTGCTTTCTTACAAGTTGAAATGAAAGATATTAAATCTGGCAATAAATTAATGAATAGATTTAATACAACAGATGATGTTGAAAAAGCAAATATGGAAGATAAACCATACCAATATCAATATATGGATGGCGACAATTTAGCTTTAATGGATATGGATACATACGAACAAATTTCATTAAGCAAAGATTTAGTTGGTGAAGCTTTACCATTTTTACAAGATGGTATGGATGTTGTTGTTGAATATTGCGATGGTGAAGCTATTAGAATTAGACTTCCAGAAAAAGTTGTTATGAAAATTCAATCAACAGAAGCAACAGTAAAAGGTCAAACAGCTACTGCTTCTTACAAACCAGCAATTTTAGAAAATGGTGTTAGAGTTATGGTTCCACCATTCATAACAAGCGACGACAAAATTGTTGTTAGAACAGAAGATGCAACATATGTTGAAAGAGCTAAATAATTTTAAATAATTTAAAATAAAAATTTAAAGCATATCTTATGATATGCTTTTTTAATTTATTTTTATTTTCTTCTATTTAATTAATTCTTATATTTTTTATTTTATGTCTACTATTGGTAGTAAATTTTTTTGTTTACCTTTATTTATTTGCAAATAGTAAATTTTTATATTTTTCTGTTTTTATTTACTATTAGCGGTTTGTGGATTGCTTCGCTTTACTCACAATGACAAAAAAGAACTGTCATTGCAATTATGGAACAATCATTGCGATAACCAAAGGTTCGTAACAATATCAGTTATTCTAGGCTTGTCATTGCGAGAGTTGCTTTTGCAACTCGTGGCAATCTCGATATGGGACACCAGAGTACTCAACCCCAATTGTCATCGCGAGAACCGAAGGTTCGTTATTTACTTCTTTTTCCACTCTTTTAATAATTTAAGTATTTTTTCATTTTCTTGTGGAGTACCAATAGAAATTCTTAAAGAATTGGGAACTTGTGTAGATTGTGAAAGAATTACAATATTATTTTTATCTAAATAATCAATAATTTCTTCACTATATGGAGAAGTTGCTAAAATAAAATTAGTATGCGATTGGAAAACTTTATCTATATAATCCAATTTCTTTAATTCTTCAATTATTTTATTTCTCCATGACAAAATAGTTTCTTTGTTTTTTTTATAAAAATTAAAATATTTTTCTTTTAAAGCATCTACTGCTATATCCATAATCATTGTTGGTATAGCAAAAGGCAACAATATTTTTTCTAAATTATCTTTTATTTTTTCATTTCCAATAAAAACACCAATTCTTAAATTGGCTAATCCATAATATTTAGATAAAGTTCTTAAAACACCAATATTGGAATAATCTTTCACATAATTTACAAAACTTTCTTCATTAGTCCATTCAATATAAGCTTCATCAATTACAATATAACAATCATCTTTTAAAGCATTGGCAATTTTTAAAATATCATTTTTATTCATAATTGTACCCAATGGAGCATTGGGGTTAGGAATAAAAATTAATTTTACATTTGATTTTTTACCATTTTCTATAATTTTGTCAACATCCAATTGATAATCATTTACTAATGGAATATTTATACAATTAGCACATTCTATATTAATAGCATGTGAATATAACATATAAGTTGGTGGGCATAATATAACACTATCTTTATAAGGAATACAAAATAATTTTATTAGCATTTGTATAAGTTCAGTAGAACCTTTACCATATGCAATATTATTAAGTGATACATTATAAAGATTAGCTAATTTTTCTTTTAACTCAATATTTTCTACTGTTGGGTATCTATTAAATTCTTTATCATCTCTAAAACTATAAGGGTTTTCATTTGATGATAAAGATATAACATTTTTTCCACTTCTTGGTTCAGAATATTTTTCTAATTTCAAATATTCTGGACGAATTAAATTTAGAATTTTTTCTTCTGGCATATTATACCCACCTTATTAATATTATTATTTATTATCTTTTCCTTTATGGATTAAATAAGCATCCATAAGTGTTAACCAAGCCATAGCTTCAACTACTGGCACAGCTCTTGGTGCAATACAAGGATCATGTCTGCCTTTTGGTTGAAATTTAACATTTTCTCCTTGAATATTTACAGTATCTTGTTCTTTAAATATTGTTGCTGTTGGTTTAAATACTGTTCTAAATACAATATCTTCACCATTTGAAATACCAGCTTGAATACCACCAGAATGATTAGTTTTTGTTCTTACTTTATTATTTTCACTAACAAAAGCATCATTATGAGTTGAACCTTTGAAATTTACACAGTTAAAACCTTCACCATATTCAAAACCTTTACAAGCATTAATACTTAACATAGCTTTTGCTAAATCAGCAGAAAGTTTATCAAATACAGGCTCACCTAAACCAATAGGACAACCTTTAATTATACATTTAATAATACCAGCAACAGAATCACCATCTTCTTTTGCATTTTGTATTAATTGAATCATTTTTTCAGCCTGTGCTTGATCTGGACATCTAACAATATTAGATTCAACCATACTTTCTGTAATTTCATCTAATGAATTTAAATCAGCTTTAATATCAGCTATTTGTTCTACAAATGCTAACATGCTAATACCTTTTTGTGTTAAGAATTTTTTAGCAACAGCTCCACCAGCTACACGACAAGCTGTTTCTCTGGCAGAAGATCTACCACCACCTCTATAATCTCTAATACCATATTTTTGAAAATAAGTCCAATCACCATGTGAAGGTCTAAAAATATCTTTGATATTTGAATAATCACTTGATTTATGATCTTTATTCATAATAAGCATAGCAATAGGAGTTCCTGTTGTTTTGCCTTCAAAAACACCTGATAATATTTGTACCAAATCTTCTTCTTTTCTTTGAGTTGTAATACTACTTTGTCCTGGTTTTCTTTTATCTAATTCTTTTTGAATATCTTCTTCTGTTAATTCAACATTAGCAGGACAACCATCAACGATACAACCTATTGCAGTACCATGTGATTCACCAAAAGTTGTAACTTTAAACATTTTTCCAAAAGTATTTCCTGTCATATACTCCTATATTTATTTATTAATTTTTTGATTAATTAATTTCATTATTTCACCAACATTTTTATCCACATCTTTACTACTTGTATTAAACATTATATCAGCCATATCTTTATAGTCATTTTCCCTTTCTTTCATTATTCTAATATTTTCTTCAATATATTCTTTTTTATTAAAAGTTTTCTCTTCTAAATCAGGCTTAATATTTTTACAATTTTTAATTCTTTTTCTAATAACATCTTCATCAGAATATAGTAATATTTTAAGAGTGTCAGTAGAATCTTGTATCATTTTCTTTTGAATTTCCCCATAAGTTAACATATCATTATATTTAATATTATTAACCCCAACTCCACCACCTGCAGATATGACAACATTATTAAAACTTAACAATTCTTTTAATTTTAGAGTTTCAATTTCTCTAAACTCCCTCCAATTTTTGCCATCATTTGTGATTTTAGCAATACTTTTTCCTTCCTGTTTTTCTATTATAGTATCCATATTTAGACACTCAAAATCTAACAACTTTGCAAGTTTTGCTGAAATTATTGACTTACCAACACATCTAAAACCGATAACTATAATTCTATTATAATTCATTATTTCTCCAATTTACTTAAATATTGCCAAAATTCTGGAAATGATTTATTTACAACTTCTGGCTTTAAAATTTCTAAATTACCTAATTTTGTACCAGCAATTGCAAACGACATAGCCATTCTATGATCGTTATATGTTTCAATAGGACCTAAAATTTTATGATTATTATTACCATGAATAATAATATAATCTTCACCAATTTCTGTATCTACTGAAAGTTTTTTTAATTCGTTATGTAATGCTGTAAGCCTATCAGTTTCTTTATTTTTTAATGTAGATAAACCTGTAATTTTACTATAACCATTAGCAAATGACAATAAAACAGCTAATGACATTGCTGTATCTGGCATCCTTTCCATATTAACTTCAATAGGTTTTAATTCACCTTTTTTAACAATAATACTATTATCTTTATATTCTATAATACCACCAGCTTTTTCTATTAACTTAACAAAATCTTTATCACCTTGTACGGAATTATTATTTACATTCAAAATTTCTAAACTTCCATCATGCAAACAACCCATACAAATAAAATAAGAAGCTGACGACCAATCGCTTTCTATATTATATTCAATAGCTTTATATTTTGCATGTTTAATTATATATTGTTTATAGTCATTATTTATAACTTCAACACCAAAAGTTTTCATAATATCAGCAGTCATATCTATATATGATTTTGATACTTGTTTATCCAAAACATTTATTGTTAAACCATCTTTTAAAAGTGGTGCAACCATCATTAATGCAGTAAAATATTGACTTGAAATTTTGCCACTAATACTAATTTCATTACCATTGACATTTTTACCATTTCCTTTTAATGGCAAAGAACCTTCCTTACCAAGATATTCAATTTCAACACCGATTTGTCTTAAACCATCAACCAATTCACCAATTGGCCTTTCTAAAATTTTACCTTCACCATTAATTATAACATCTTTATCCATTAATGCCAAAAGTCCAGTTAAGAATCTACTTGTAGTTCCAGCAAGTCCACAGAATAATTCTGTGCCATCCCGTACATCAAACTCGCCACCTTTACCATAAACCACTAAACTTTTTTCATTTTCTTCAATTTTGATACCTAATTTTTTTAATGATTCTATCATATATTTTGTATCATCACTATAAAGTTGGTTATGTAAAACAGTTTTTCCATCTGTCAAACTTGCAATAATTAAAGCTCTATTTGTATAACTTTTTGAGCCAGGAATTTTAAGTTTTACATTATTTATTTTTTCTATTTTATTAATTAACATTTTTACTTCATTAATTATTTTCTTTTATTTTATTGTGTTCCTTAACAACTTCCTCCATTATAATTTTAAAAATTCTCTCCATCATATCTTCATCTAAATTATTTTCTTTCGCCAATAATCTAACATTTTCTATAACAATATTTTCTCTATTTTTATCAACAGAAGATAAATTAGATTTTGCTTTCAATTCTCCAATTTTTCTAGTTGCTAAAAATCTTTTAGATATTGCTTTTACAATGTCTTTATTAGCATTATCAACTTCAATTCTTAATTCTTCTAAATTCATCACTTAAAATAAAAATTATTCGTCATAAGAGTAAACAAAAGAATTTTTATTATCAAGCCTTAAAATACAAAAAAGTACTATTTATAATTATATTTTCATTACTGTTATTATATTGGTATAATTTATTTATAATAAAAACTTGAAATTAAAAAAGTTTTAATTCATTATTAAGCATATTTTATTAATAACCATTATAAAAATGTTGTTTGGCATAGAGTCTATATTGACTAATTGTATATTATCATTCTTATTTTCTTTAATATTTACCATTATTGGTATTAAATATTTAATTGCATATCTTAAAAATCACAGAGCATTTCAACCAATTAGATCTGATGGTCCAAGTACTCATTTAATGATAAAAAGAAAAACACCTACAATGGGTGGTTTAGTTTCTTGTTTAGCAATTACTATTTCAACAATATTATTTTGCGATTTAAACAATATATATATTAAAATTTGTTTATTAGTTGGAGTTTCATTTGCTATATTAGGTTTTATAGACGATTTTTTAAAAGTATTTTACAAAAATGATTTTGGTTTTAGAGGTTCTATAAAATTAATTTTACAATTATTGATTTCAACTACTACTGTTTTATTTTTATACTATATAGGTGAAAATACTATTAGAGATGAGAAAGTATTTATACCATTTTTTCACACTATGCTTTATTTAGGTATTTTTTTAATTCCATTTTTGGTTTTTGTTATTACTGGTTCAGCTAATGCTGTAAATATTACAGATGGTTTAGATGGTTTAGCAATTATACCTATTATTTTTTGTGCATCAGCATTAGGTTTTATTTCTTATTTTAATGTACCAAATGCTGAAAATACATTATTTACCATTTTAAACAATAATGATTTATCTTCATTATCAATTTTATGTTCTGCAATTGTTGGAACTGGTATTGGTTTTTTTATTTATAATGTATACCCCGCAAAAATATTTATGGGAGATGTTGGTTCATTAATGTATGGTGCTTTATTAGCAATTATATCAATAATATTAGGTTATGAAGTATTTTATGGTATTATTGGCTTAATATTTGTTATAGAAATATTATCTAGTACAATACAAGTTTCATCATATATACTTTTTGGTAGAAAGATTTTCAAAATGGCTCCATTACATCATCATTTTGAAAAATGTGGCTGGTCAGAAAGAAAAGTAATTTTTATATTTTGGCTGTTTGCTTTAACATGTTTAATTATTGGTTTTATTGGAATTATTAAATAAATTATTCCCCTATTAAAAAAACAGCAAGTCTATTTCCTTCTTTAAAATCAGCATGAGTACACCTAACATTACCACTATTGCATATACCATCATCCATTTTTTTATCAACTGCATCAACTATATTATTATAACTATCTTTAGCTAAATTTGAATTTGAAACCATCCAAGTTGTATTACTTTTAGCTCCAGTTAACCAATAATTTTGTCTAGTATAATTACTAAATTGAATAAAACTCCAAGTTAAATCTGGAATAATTTTTAATGGTGGTTGTACAAAATTTTCTGGATCTGGTTGAATATTTGTAATACCAGCTAAATATAATTCAATAAATGCTCCAGCATCACTCGGTTGTACTTTATTATTATATGGACTTGGAAAGCTATTTTTTGTATATACCTCACCTGATTTGTTATGACCATTAGGACATGTACTGCCACCACACCAACCACCTAAAAAACCATCGTTATTTAAATCACCCGGCAATCTATCGTGTTCAATTTTAAAAATATATAAAGCTTGTCTCCACGAATTAACTTCATTAATAAAATTTCTAATCTTTGCACTCTCAATCAAACTCGCCCCACCAGTTATGCCAGCTACTAATAGACCAATAATAATTAATACTATTGATAATTCAATAAGTGAAAATGCAAAGATATTATTTGTATTATTAAATTTGATTTTAGATTTATATTGATAAAATATATAACTAATCAAATTAGATATTATTTTATTTATTATATTAAAATATTTATAAAATAATATCCGCCACAAGCTTTTATTTATTGTTTTTATTTCTTGATTACTACTGTTCATATATTGATTTAATATTAATATTATATAATCATATGATAATTCTATCAATTTTAAAATCAATGATTTATTATTATATATTTATTATACCATTATTAATATTATTACTTATTTTATTATTGTTTATTTCTTTTTATTTTCTGTTTTGTATTATTATTGTATTTGTATAATTAATTATTCTATTGGTGAATTCTTTTATTTTTCTATAAATAAATAAAGAAGTAGTGGTTGTGGATTGCTTCGCTTCACTTGTAATGACAGTACCCACACACTGTCATTGCAAATTATAAAGCTATTATTGCGATTATGGGACTTGTCATTGCAAGGCTTTGAAAAAGCTGTGGCAATCTCGGTATGCCAACCACCACACCCAACCCACACTGTCATTACAAGACTTTGTAGAAGTAGTGATAATCTTATTATTCTTGGTTTGTCATTGCGAGAACCGAAGGTTCGTGGCAATCTCAGTATGGGGTACAATTATTCATTCATGGAATTCTTTTTCTTTTCTGCTTTTGTGTTTGTTGTTAGTGGTTGTGGATTGCTTCGTCGTTTCACTCCTCGCAATGACGAAAAAGTGCTGTCATTGAGAAAGCCGAAGGCCTGTGGCAATCTCGGGATAAGGTACTATTGTGGCAAACAAAACTCGTCATTGCGAGAACCGAAGGTTCGTGGCAATCTTGGTATGGAGCATTATGACAGTCAAACAAAATTTTGTGGCAATCCATAAGAAATTGAAAATTAAAAATTGAAAAAACCACTAGATTTTCTAGTGGTTTATAAATAATCATTATTATTAAAAAACTATATTGAACTACCAATTTCGTCATAAGAAACACCTGTACAAGGAGCATCTCCACCTGTAATAGCGGCCATAATAGAAGGTCCACCAAATAATGATGCAATACCCAATGTAACACCAATTAATGTACCCCAAGATACTTTTCCTGTGAAGAAACCAATACCAACACCAACAATAACGAAAGAACAAATAGCCTTTCCTACACCGCCAGTAATAAATTGATAAACATTACATAAAGTTTGTGTCATAGCATCAACAGTAGCAGCATGAGAAATGCTAATAAATGTGAGTGTGAATAAAGTTAATAAAAATATTTTTTTTACCATATTTTTCCTTAAATTAATTATTACACAACGATTCTAACTTATTATATTTTATTTTGCAACCTTTTTTTATAAAAAAATACCAATAATAAATATATATAAAATAAAGCTTGAATATTAAAAATATTTTTTATTTAATAAATAATAGAATTAACATATTTAATTATTATGAAAAAAAATATTTTATCAGCTATAATATTTTATTTTTTAATTTTTATTAATTTATCTTTTGCTACAGAACAAAAATTAATAAATAATAATACAACTAATCAGCAAAATAATAATGTTATTGAACGAGTTGGTATGAATAAAAATATAAAGTCTATTAATGCCTTAGATGTTATAGGTGATGAAAAGGTATCACCAGAATTAAGAAAAAGAGTCACTGATACATTAAATAAAGCTCAATATGAATTTGATAAATATAATAGTTATATAGATAATCACACAAAAAATGCTGATAATCAATTTATAAAGATTGAAAGAGAAATAAATGATTTAAAAAGTTTTACAGAAGAATTAGAAGCTAATTTTAGCCTTGCAAAATGGATGGTTATTTCATTATCTGTTGGTATAGTTTGTCTAGCTACAATAATCACAGTTATGTGGAAAGGTGTTGTAAATGTAAATAGAAACGATGTCGAGGTTTTGTATTCAATAGAAAGAATTAAAAAAGAATTAAGATTTTTAGATAAAAGACTTGAAATGTTAGAAACAGCTTACAAAAATGAAAGAAAATAAATATCAAAATATCATTATTGAAAATAAATATTCTGGTTTAAGGCTAGATAAATTTTTGCAAAGTATTTTTAGAAATACTAATAATGTTTTAATTCAAAAAGCATTAAGAAATAAAGATATTTTAATAAATATGAAATCTACACAAAATAATTATCATTTAAAAACTGGTGATAATATTTATCTAACTGATTTTATAATTAAAATTTTTAATTCAAAACCTAAAAATAAAAAAGAAAAAAAAGAAATTAATATTTCTAATTATGAGTTAGAAAAATTTAAAAAATATATAATTTATGAAGATAATAATGTTTTTGTAATTAATAAACCTAAGGGGTTAGCTGTACAAAGTGGCACAAAAATAGAAAAAAGTGTCAATGATTATTTAAAATATTTAAAAGATAATAATGGCGAAATTCCTAAATTAGTTCATAGATTAGATAAAGATACTAGTGGCATATTGATTTTAGCAAAAAATAGAGAATCAGCTGATTTATTATCAAACTATTTTAAAAACAAAGATCAAAATATTGACAAAATTTATTTAGCATTAGTTATTGGTAAATTTTCAAAAGATCAAGGGGAAATTAATATTCCATTATTAAAAAAGGTTGAAAATGGAGTTGAAAAAGTTTACAAAGACGAAAAGGAAGGTAAAAATGCTATTACATTATATAAAGTTATTGGTTATTCAACAAAATATAATGTTAGTTTAGTTGAAGTAAAATTACTTACTGGTAGAACTCATCAAATTAGAGTGCATATGAAAGAAATAGGTCATCCTATTTTAGGTGATGGTAAATATGGCTCAAAAAAAGCTTTTATTGATGGTTTAAGTAATGATATGCATTTACATGCTTATTATATTAAAATAAAAAATTTTTTTGATAAAGATTTAGAAATAAAAGCTCCATTACCACAAGATTTTAAAAAAACACTTAATAAATTAGGCATTAAAAATGAATATAATTAATCAAGAAAAATACTTGAATTATGATATAATTGAATATGATGAAGTTGATTCTACAATGAATGTTGTAAAACAATTTAAAGTAAATACAGTTGTTATTTCTAAAAAACAAACAGCAGGCAAAGGCAAAGGAAACAGAATATGGCATAGTGAGAATAATGACAATTTATATTTTTCATTAATGATTGATGCCAATAAAAAGGGTTTAGATTATAGCCAAGTTTCTTTTATAACTAGTGTAGCAATGAGATATGCTATTAAAAATTTTGATACTAAAAATAATTCCGTAGTTTGCAAATGGCCTAATGATGTTTTAGTAAATGATAAAAAAGTTGTTGGTATTTTGCTTGAATTTGATGATAATAAAGTAATCATAGGGACAGGGACAAATATTAATAATTTTCCAGAAAATACGAATTTTAAAGCTACATCTTTAAAAGATGAAGGTATAATTGTAAGTAGATATGATTTATTAAAAGAATTTTTAAGTAATTTTAGCTTTTTATTAAATGAATGGGAAAGGGTTGGTTTTTCATCTATTAGAGTAAAATGGTTAAAAGGTTGCTATAAATTTCAACAAGAGATTGAGGTTGATGGTACAAAAGGAATATTTGAGAATTTAGATAAAGATGGAACATTGGTTATGAAATTACAAGATGGTACTTATAATTATGTAAAATCTGGTGATGTTTTTTGAAGATTAAATTTGTCAGGGTTAAAAAATACTTTTCTGCCATCAATAACAAGAACACCTTGTTGGCAAGCTTTCCATAATACAACATCTATATAACCAGTTTTTTCATTTATTTGTGATTCTAATTTAGAAAACATTTGATCGCACATTTCTTTAATTTTTGGGTTAAGTTTGCTATTACTAATTTTGTCAACATATTCATCAGTTCCATATAAGGCAACACCTAATCTTTGAATCCATATGTCATATTTTACAAAATTAATTCCTAAATTTCTAGCTATATGATATTTTGTAATATTTCCTATATGTGGCAATTTTGCTAAAAAGCCTAATTTTTCTTCTGGTGTTGATAAAGAATAAAATTGTTTGTGTAGTTCCTTCCTTTCATTCCATACTTTAATAATAGCTTTTACCTTATTGACATTGCCATAAATTTTAATCATATCATTAAAATCCGGGTTGGGGTTTTTTTTAATATAATCTTTAACTTTATTACACATTTTTTTAGCTGTTTCTTGTTTAAAACCAGCTACACAAATCACATAAAAAACTTCTTCAGCAAACTCTTCCGGAGTAAAAATTTTAGGCGAATATAATCTATCGTGAATTTCAGCAAAACTTGAATTATCCGAATCATTGCCAGATTCAATTAATATATATTGAATGTAATAAAAAATACTTGGTGTAATTTCTGTAATTTGTTTCATTTTTGACTATTTGTTATTGTAATTTCACCTTTTGCAATAGGTGGTATAGCTAATTCATTATTTTCTTCAAATGACATACAAGCTGTTAATAATAAAAATAATATTAGTATTATATTTTTAAACATTTTATTAAAAAAAATTAACTAAATTAGTTATATATTTATTTATAAAATTGTCAATATAATTTATATTGATTTTTTAAAAATAATAAATATTATGTAGTTATGGTTTCATAAAAGGTTATGCAAATGGAAAATATTTTTAGTGGAAATAATACAAATCATGATGATTTACTTGTTGATGATAATAATAATAACGAACAACAACCAACTTCAAGACCTATAAATGAAAATGAAAAGAGTTTATTGTCTGTTGTTATCAATAATGTTAAAGGTAGTTTAACAAAAGTTACAAGTTATTGTGCTGCAAACAACATGAATATTGAAAGACTTGTTCTTTCTAACTTTAAATTAAACAATTTACAACATAGAGTTATTTTATATATTACCGGTGATAGACAAAGAATTAATTCTTTACTTGATGGTTTAAGAAAACTTGATGTCGTTGTTAGTGCTTCTAACTTTCAGGCTAATAATTATATAGAAAGAGAATTAATCTTAGTAAAGGTTAAAGAAGATAACCCACAAATTTCAAGAATTATGGATTTAGTTAGTGATTACAATGGTAGCACTATTTTATACAGAAATGATATAATTATTTTCCAATTCATAAATGAAGAAGAAAAAAATAATGAATTAATGGAAAGGCTTGAAAATCTAACTGATGAGATTGAAGTTTTAAAAAGTGGCTTAGTTGCTACATCACTAGATAGTAATATGTTTATGTAATTATTCTTTAATAATAGAAAAAAATTAAGATAGTCTTATTGACTATCTTTTTTATAAACTCTATTATTTTTAAATGGATTAATGCCTTTTCTAAAATCTTTATATATTTGATAAAAGATATACAATACATATATGAATAATATAGACCAAATAATAATTATAATTATAGATATTATATATTTTATAAATTTATTTGAATCATAATATTTTCTATATTCATTGTATGTCTTATATTTTTCAATATTATTTATAAAATTAATTTCTTCTTGCAAATATAATTCTTTATTTGCTAAAACATCGTCTTTAATAGTCAAAATAAAATCTCTTACTTTTTGGTAGTCTATTTGTTTATCTTTATTATATTTTTCTTGATTAAAATGTTTTGAAAATAATGCAACTTCCAAATCACATAAATTAAATCCTATTACTTTATCAAATAAATTATTTTCTTTTATATAATGATATGTTTTTGTTATCGCATTAAATGTATTATCAAAAAATGTTTTATATTCTGCTAATGTCAAAATGGAATTATTATTTGTTTTATTATAATAATAAAAACTATTCGGGCTAATAAATATTATATTATTAGATTTAGAAAAAAAGAATATATTAAATATACCATCTTCACCAACTTTAATAGTATTATCAAAAAATATATTATATTTTTCTTGTATTTCTCTTTTATAAAGTTTATACCACACAGTTGAAAATTTTTTAATTATATATTTGTTAATAAATGATTCATCTTTATTATTAATATTTTTAAAAATATCATACCTTTTTCCACCATTTTTATATTGATAAATATTAGGATTCACCACAACATCAGCATTTTCTTTTTCAGCAGTATTTACAAGATGTTCTATATAATCATTATCAATAAAATCATCAGAATCTATAAAATATAAATATTTTCCTGTTGAATTTCTAATACCAACATTTCTAGTTTCTGATACATGTTGATTTTCTTGATTATGAAATATTTTTATTCTTTTATCTTTTTTAGCATATTCTTTTAATATATTATATGAATTATCTGTACTACAATCATCAATTAATAATATCTCTAAATTATCATATGTTTGATTAATAACAGAAGATATACTTCTATCTAAAAATTCTTCTGCATTATATACTGGCATAATAACAGATACTAATGGTTTATTATTATTGTTATTATTATTGTTATTATTATTTTCTGTTATTATTTTTGTTTCTTCTATATTTTCTGCAAAAGTATAATTAAATAAAACACAAAAAGATAATGTAATGTAAAATAGTATTTTTTTCATTTGGATAAATATTATAAAATTATATAAAATATTATTTTTATAAAAATAATTATCAATAATTATCTTTTAATTCCAAAACTCTGTCTATTGTAAAAAATAAAAAAATAAATATTATAGTATATAAAAATATTGCATTGTATATTGATAAATATGATAAAATAAATTTAAATGAAGATAAAAATATTGATGAAAATAATTTAGTTGTGGCAAATATAATACTTGATGTTATTGATCTTCTTTTAAAAAATATTTTTTTATGTATATAACTAATTGATTCTATATTAAACATCACTTCAAAACTAATTGCAATACATGCTATAAAAATAGCAAATAAAACAAAATATTTATTTAATAAAACAGCACTAGTAGATAACAATAATAATGCTATTATAAAAATACTAAAAACAACATATGGCATTTTATCAAAACTAAATATATTTTGAATTTTATTTACAAATATACCACTAAGAGATCTAAATAAATAATTTATAAAAAATATTATGCCAAATATTGATACTGGTACTAGTGATAATTTCATTATTGGTTGAAAAGAGTTTGCGGATACTAATGTTGTTGCTCCAAAAATTCCACAGAGAAAAAATAATTTATTTATTTTTTTATTTTTTAAAACACTTTTAATAGTTATAAACATTTCTCTAAATCTATATTTTAAGGTTTTTTTATTTGTTTTATGAGCTATTGGTAGGTTTGGTAAATTAAATATTAAAAATGTCGCAAATGATGATAATATAAAATCTATAATTAATAAGAATATTGCTCCAAAATGACTATAAAATATAGCACTAAAAATAGAAGTTATAGCAATACCTAATGAAAAAAAGAAATTCATTTTTCCATATCTATTAAGCATTTCTTTTTCTCTTTTATTCAAAGACAAATATTCATATATATAACTATCAGATGTTGCAAAATATAAAGATTTAGAAATATTGCCTAATATACTACCAACTAGAATAATAAAATAACCACTAAAAAATATCCATAAAAAGCTTTTTATTAAAAGTAAAACAAAAGATAATAGTAAAACATATTTTTTTGAAAAAAAATCTGCAATATAACCAGATGGTACTAATAAAATTAAACTTATAAAAGATGATATTCCTTCAAATAGAAAAAAATCACCAGCTGTTAACCCATTTTGTTGATAAAATAAAAATAATATAGGCAATAAAAGTTGAGATCTGCATAAGACTGATATATTTAAAGATAATAATGGGTTGTTAATAATTTTATTATTCATTTTTGTTTATTTTATTAAATATATTATTCTTAAATGGATTAATACCCTTTCTAAAATCTTTATATATTTTGTAAAAAATATATAATGTATATAAAATCAATATAGATAAAATAATCATCATAAATAGTGCTAATACATCTTTTTTTAATTCTCTTGCATTATAATATTTTTCATATTCATCGTATGTTTTATATTTTTCAAAATTTAATAAAATATTTTTTTCATCATTATAATATAAAAGATTATTATTTAATAAATCGCCTTTAATTGATAATAAGAATTGTCTTATTTTTGTATAATATTCTCTTTTTATTTCTTTTATATTTTCTTCATTTTCTATATATATTTTGGTATTAAATAGTACATCTTCAAATACTTTTAAATTCATGAAATAATTATTATTTAATAAATTATTATTTTTTAAGAATTTATATTGTTTATTAGCAACATAAAAAAGATCATTTAAACTTGATGTTCTATTTAATGTTCTTGTAATTGAATTTGCAGTTATATTCCTATAATAATAAGATTTTGGTTGAATGAAAATAATGTTATTAGAAGATGCAAAAAATAATACATTAAAATAAGTATCTTCTATAAATTTAACACCTTTTGGAAAAAATATATCATATTTTTCTTGAATATCTTTTTTATATAATCTATTATAAACCGATGGAAAAACTTTAATAGCTATTATATTATAATTTTTATTATCTTTTTCTTTGTTAAAAGTTTCAGTCAATATATTTAATTTTTTCCTACCATTCTTATATTGATAAATATTAGGATTCACCACAACATCAGCATTTTCTTTTTCAGCAGTATTTACAAGATGTTCTATATAATCATTATCAATAAAATCATCAGAATCTATAAAATATAAATATTTTCCTGTTGAATTTCTAATACCAACATTTCTAGTTTCTGATACATGTTGATTTTCTTGATTATGAAATATTTTTATTCTTTTATCTTTTTTAGCATATTCTTTTAATATATTATATGAATTATCTGTACTACAATCATCAATTAATAATATCTCTAAATTATCATATGTTTGATTAATAACAGAAGATATACTTCTATCTAAAAATTCTTCTGCATTATATACTGGCATAATAACAGATACTAATGGTTTATTATTATTGTTATTATTATTGTTATTATTATTTTCTGTTATTATTTTTGTTTCTTCTATATTTTCTGCAAAAGTATAATTAAATAAAACACAAAAAGATAATGTAATGTAAAATAGTATTTTTTTCATTTGGATAAATATTATAAAATTATATAAAATATTATTTTTATAAAAATAATTATCAATAAAATTTTAAAAATTATTACGATAAACACTTGCAAATAATTTTAAGTTTTATATTATCCTTATATATCATATTTTTTTACACTTTGTGTTTAATAGATTAAATATAAATTTTTTTAACAAATGGTGGATTTCCATTGATAAAGTTATACTTTTTTTAATTGTTATAACATTATTTTTAGGAAATATTTTTACAGCATTAGCTAGCCCTATTGTTGCTAGTAGAATAGGTGCCAACCCATATATATTTATTATTAAAAATCTAGCTTTCTCATTAATTGGTTTGTGTATTATATTATTTTGTTCTGCATTAGATGAAAAAAAAATAATAGATATTTCATATATTTGTTTTATAATTTTATTTTTATTATTAATAGTAGTATTATTTGTTGCTTCGGAAAATAAAGGTGCAAAAAGATGGATTAGATTATTTGGCTTTTCTTTGCAACCTTCTGAAATTATTAAACCTTTTTTTATAATTATAATTTCTCATATTTTATCTAGATTTAAAAGAATTGATAATAGCCACATTTATTTATCTCTTATTGTGTATTTTATATTAATAATACTATTAGCTTTTCAACCAGATATTGGTATGCTAATATTAATTTCATCTGTATTTTTTTCAGCATTATTTTTAATAGGTGTTAAATTAAAATATTTTGTTTGGTTAGCCTTAGCTTCTTTATTTACATTGACTGCTTTATATTTTATATTTCCACATTTTCACGACAGAATTTATACATACATTAGTAGTGTATTTTTAGGTGGAGAAAAGAGTTATCAAGTTGCTAAATCATTATCAGCATTTGCATCAGGTGGCTTATTGGGTAAAGGGCCTTTTGAAGGTGCAATTAAAAATCATATACCAGATGCTCACACAGATTTCATCTTTTCTGTAATAGGTGAAGAGTTTGGTGCTATTGTTTGTATTTTAGTATTAATGATTTTCTTTTTTATTTCATTTAGATTTATGCTAAAATCAGTTCCAGAATTTGATTTATTTAGATATCTTGCCATAAATTGTTTAAGTTTAGTATTTTTATTTCAATCAATAATTAACATTGGTGTATCAATAAATTTATTACCAACAAAAGGAATGACATTACCATTAATTAGTTATGGTGGTTCTTCTATGATTGGCATATCTATTACACTAGGTTTTCTTTTGGCTTTAACAAAAAATGATTATGGAAGATATAATTATAATTTAAGAGGTTTAGTTAGTAAAATATGAAAGTGGCAATGTATGAGCCTGATATAGCAGGCAATGTAGGAACTATTATTAGAATGTGTGCTTGTTTAGGACTTGATTTAGATATTATTGAGCCCTGTGGTTTTCCTTTTAATAGAGAAAAAATTAAAAAATCAGGTTTGGATTATATTGATAAAGTAAAAATTACAAGATATGCAACTTTTGATGAATTTAAAGAAATAAATAAAGATTATAGAATAATATTATTAACAACAAAAGCTTCTGTTGAATACACAACATTTCAATTTCAAGATAATGATATATTAATGGTTGGTAGAGAAAGTGCAGGAGTGCCTGATACAGTACATAATTCAGTCGATGGAAGAGTTGTTATTAAAATGCAGGAAAATACTAGATGTCTCAATGTTGCTATTAGTTTAGCTATGGTAGTTGGTGAAGCTTTAAGACAAATAAAATTATAATTATTTTCTATTTAATTTTTTTAAAATATCTTGCAATTTAAAAGTTTTTATATTTAATTGTATGTGTAGTTTAAAAATTTTATAAATATGTTTAGAAGATTTTTATCCGGTTTTATGAGTTGTTTTCCTTTTGTATCTATGTCCGATAAAGACATTAGATATTTTCCAGAAGAAATTTATAGAAATGATTGGAAAACAATTGGTACAGATATTAGAAATATAATTAAAAATAATAGTAATAACGAAGAATAGTAATATGAATAATAATATGAATCAA
Organism: uncultured Rickettsiales bacterium; assembly: GCA_944392135.1. Lineage (GTDB taxonomy): Bacteria > Pseudomonadota > Alphaproteobacteria > Rickettsiales > UBA1997 > CALXSC01. Next base: position 106,085 of record CALXVQ010000001.1, on the reverse strand, counting down.
GAAAAAAAAGAAACACTTTTACCTCCTCCTGAATTATTAGAAAGATATGAAAGTATTTCAAAAGGATTATCAAAAGATTTAGTAGAATTAGTAAAAAAAGAACAAGAGCATAGACATAAATTGCAAGATAAATATTTAATGCATTTTAGATGTGGTCAATTTTTTGGTGCTTTATTTTTAGTAGTAGTTATATATTTAATTTTTGACTTAGCAAAATGTGGTTGTTTAGAAATTGCTTACACAATGTTAGGTGTATTTGCTTTTATAATAATTTTAATATTAATGCAATATAAAAAAGATAAATTAAGTGCAGTTATTAGAAATTCTGCTAAAAAAACACAAAATGTAAAAAGAAATAATTATAGAAGAAATAATAGTTATAATCAAAGAAAAAATTAATAAACAAATAGGAAAAATATATGGCAATATCATCAGAAAAACAAAAAGCATTAGAAATAGCTTTACAACAAATTGATAAACAATTTGGTAAGGGTTCTGCTATGAAATTCGGTCAAAAACCAGCTGAAAACATTAAAGTAATTCCTTCTGGTTCTTTGACATTAGATGAAGCATTGGGTGTTGGTGGTTATCCAAGGGGAAGAATTATTGAAATCTACGGTCCAGAAAGTTCTGGTAAAACAACACTTACACTTCATGCTATTGCAGAAGCTCAAAAACAAGAATTGACTTGTGCTTTTATCGATGCAGAACATGCTTTTGATCCTAGCTATGCTAAAAAGTTAGGTATTAATTTAGATGAATTAATTATATCTCAACCAAGCAGTGGTGAAGAAGCATTAGAAATCGCGGACACATTAGTTAGATCCGGTGCTGTCGATGTTATTGTTGTAGACTCTGTTGCTGCATTAGTTCCAAAAGCTGAATTAGAAGGTGCAATGGAAGATAATCAAATGGGTTTACAGGCTAGATTAATGAGTAAAGCTTTAAGAAAACTTACAGGCTCTGTTTCAAAAACAAATTGTACTGTATTCTTTATTAATCAAATAAGAATGAAAATTGGTATAATGTTTGGTTCTCCTGAAACAACAACTGGTGGAAATGCTTTAAAATTCTATGCATCTGTTAGACTTGATGTTAGAAGGACAGCTCAAATTAAAGATAAGGATGAAGCTGTTGGAAACGAAACAACAGTAAAAGTTGTTAAAAATAAGGTTGCTCCTCCATTTAGAAGTGCTAAGTTTGAAATCATTTATGGTGAAGGTATTTCAAAAATTGGTGAGATTATAGATCTTGGCGTTGACTTAAATATTATTGAAAAATCTGGTTCTTGGTATTCTTATAATAGTCAAAGAATTGGACAAGGCAAAGAAAATGTTAAGGACTATTTAAAAGCTAACCCAGAATTATTAAGCGAAATTGAAATAAAAATTAGAGCTAATTTTTCCGATCCTTTAAATGCCAATGATGAAGAAGTTATTAAAGAAATTAATGAAGAAAGCGAAGGTACAGCAGAAACCGCCGATGTTAGCACTAAAAAGAAAAAGAAATAAAAGTATATGAGTGATAAACCAAAAAGTGTTTTACAATTAAAAACTCAAAAAAAAATTCAACATATACTGTTAGATTTTTTTAGTAAAGGCGAGATGTCGCTTGGTGGTAAAAATTTTACATTATCAATCACCAATGTTGATATTAGCCCTAATTTAAGAAATCTAAAAGTATATGTTGATATTTCTAATATGGAAGAAAAAAATAAAAAATTAGTTATCAAACATCTTAATGAACAAGATATCTATACAATTAAAAAATTATTAGCAGATAAAATTAATTTAAGATATGTTCCAGAAACCATTTTTATTCTAGACGAATCAAATGCTAAATTACTAAAAATGGAAAAATTAATTCAAGAAGAAAGCAAAAAGTTTGAATAATATTATATTATAAAAAAATATTAGTAGTTAATTATTATTTCTACTAATATTAATATAATAAATAAAATAAATATTAATTTATTTTTTCACTCCAATGACTTGTGCTACTAATATATTTTTTTCCCTTATATTGAGATATCTTGCTATTTGTTTTGTTTCCATTGAACCTTTTACAACATCCCCTATATTATGTTCTGCACAATAAATAGCAACATTTTGATATGCAGAACCTGCATGCATAGCAGAAACATCTTCTTGATAATCCTTTGTTGTATAAAGTAAAATTACACTAGCATTTTCAACAAATGCTTGACTTCTTGTAAAAAATTCAAATAAATTCTTTTTTGTAATTTGTGTTAAAGTATTATTTTTTGCATTATATAAATATGCACCATCTTTTTTAATAACATAAATTTCTAAATCTTGTTTATTCATAGCAGTAGGTATAGTCCTTTTACCTTCATCTTTTCTATTTATACCATATCCAGCCCATAAAATATCACTTAAAGTATTATCATCTATTTGCTTTTCACCGTTATATTCTCTTGTTGATTTTCTATTTGATAGCATATTTAAAAATGGATCACTCATATTAGGCTCTGGCAACTTTTTTACAACATTTATATTAGGATTTTGAAAGTTAGCAGAATATACAAAAGAAATATTAAATAAAAATAATAAAGTAATTAATAAATATTTTTTCATAATCATATTTTTTATTAATCTAATTACAAAATATAATATTTTTTTAAAAACTCAACTAATAATATGTAAAATATTAAAAATCATTTTTATTTTTTAAAGAATTATACCTTTTATGTATACATTGAATAGAAGTTTTATGTACCCCATTTATTATTTCATAAAAACAAAATCTACCATCTTTTTTACATTTTATAAATTCATCATCTTTCAATCTTTTTAAATATTGTGAAACTTTTAATTGATTACTATTTATGCCCTTTATTATTTGTGAAACATTGCTAGAACCATTTATGAGTAAAAATTCTAATATTCTCATTTTATCATAATTTGCAAATAATTTTATTCTATTAGCAACCATTGTTGTATAATCTTCTGGCAAAATAACTTTATAATTTTCATCAATAAATCTATATTTTCCACTCATTAAACCAAACAATTTCCTAATACAAACAAAAATACTAGCTGGATATTCACTACAAATACTATAATAAACAAAAGTTCCATCTTTTTCTGCTGTTAATAGATTAAATTCTTTCATTTTTTTTAAATTTTGTGAAACTATAACTTGTTCGGTATTTAAAGCTTTTGATATTGTTGATACAGATGATTTTCCATTTACATCAATATATTCTAGAATTTTAAGCCGTAAAGGATGCCCTATATAGCTTATACCCTTTACAGCTTTTTTCATTATTTCAATCGGCAATTGTGATAATTTTTCTTTATCTTCCATCATATCAAAAAAGTATTGTGTTAATTATTTTTTTATTTTTCAACTTTTAAAAAGTTTTGTGCATATTTTTTAAACTCTTCTTCATATTGTTTGCCCCACCCCATAAAATATTTATCACCCATACATATTAAAGGTGTTCCTAATTTACTTTTGTCTAAATTAAATTTTTCGGCACATTTTATAAAAAGTTTTAAATCCTCTCGATTATTAGTATCAAGAATTTTCATATTTAATTTATCAAAATTAATTGCAATAAATTCTAATGCATCATTACAATAAGGACAACCATAATGAGAAAAGAAATATATTGTATCATCTCGCAAAACATCATTTTCAACTTCTATATTATTTTCCACTGCAATATTAGTTGTACTATTTAATTTATAATACGAAAAAATTGCAACACACAAAATAATAACAACAATTGGCAAAATATAATATACTTTTTTCATAATTTTCCTTTATTATTCAATACAACAATTAACCATTTTTTTTATTGTTTCTTTTAAGCCACTAAAAACCTTTTTATCATCACTAGGATTTTCTTTTTTGATTTCTGCTTCAATTACTGGGTTATCTTTAATTTTTTTAGAAATTTCTTTTATTTCATTAATATCATCTTTTACCCATTTCACATTTTCAAGATTTAGCATATTCATATTTAAACCCCAAAACAAACAATATAATTCATATGATTGATTAAATAATTCATATGCTTCTTTTTTATTCCCTAAACTTTGTTGTTTTGTTCCAACTTCCATTAATCTCATAGATGATGAAAGTAAATGTTTAGAAATACACCATACTTCACCTTCATAACTAGGAATAACTTTTAGCATAAGTTTTTTTCTTAATTCTCTAATTTGTTCTATTAAATCATAATAGCCAGTTTTTTCTGTTTTAGCTCCCGAAAACATTAAATGTTCTTCTATTGAAATTAAATTCATTATACCAATAGTTAAATCTTGATCAGAAGATAAATCTTTTGGGTTCATTTTCTTAGCTTGATCAACTTTTTCAATAAATTCTTTTAAATCTTTTGCTTTTTGCATGATTTTCCTTTAAAAATTAATAAAATTAAAAATAAAACTAAATATTAATAATGTAGCTACTGGCAATACAACTTTTTCAAATGGAAAATGAGCATGTCCACCATTTTTAGCTTTCATTATTTGATATATTTTTTGTGAATATATAAATATTAAAGAACCAACAATACTAGAAAATAATATTGGATCCAAATATAAAACATATAAAATCACTTCTGGCAAATATTGAACTTCATTAATATATATAAAGCCAATCATAGATAAAGATAATACTATAATTAAAAAGTCCCTACCCTTAAAATGCCAATTTTTTTTATCAAAAAATAATATGGTCCAATAACCCAAAATTGTGAGTAAAGCACCAGCCCATAAACCGACAACAGAATCGGGAACACCAAGTTTTCTGGCAATACTTAAACTTGCACCTATTGCAACAGTGCAAACAGCACAAGCAGGATTAGCAAAAACTTTTAATGGACTTAATAAAGCAAATAAAAATATAATTTTTTTAATCATAAAATTTTAATATATTACATTTATAATATATATTATTATTGTCATATATTAAAATTGTCAAGTATTTTTTTAAAAATATTTATTCTGAATTTTTAAAAAAAACTAAAAAACTAAGCAATTAAACAAGTTGGATTTACACCGAACTTTTTCTTAAATGAATTAGAAAAATGTGATAAAGATTTAAAACCTAAATCTAAATATATATCAGAAGATTTTAATTTATTTTCTGTAATTAACTTATATGCTTTATCTAACTTTTTATTCTTTAACCATTCATGTGGATTTTCGTTAAATATTTCTTTAAAATCTCTTTTAAAGGTTGATAAACTTCTACCAGTATAATGTGCAAAATCATTTAATGTCATATTACTAGTATAATTTTTATTCATAAATTCTTCAAGATCAATTTTCCAAGGTTTTGCAAAATCAAATAAACTTTTAGCAAGTGATGGTTTAATTTTTAAAAGTATATCTAGTGCTTCATATTTTTTTGCATCAATTACTTCTATATCTGGTTGTATACCAGTTTCTCTATAACTAATAAAAGATTTAAAAAATGAAATTAACACAGGGTGATTCTCTATTGATATTATTGGTGATTTTTCAACTGGATAATCTAAATGTTTATATTGTTTAAATTTTGATGCTAAAAATTTTCTATCTAAAATAAAAAATACTCCGGAAAAAGGCTCACCATTTAATGGTTTTTTTAATAATTGTACTTCATGACTTCTCCTAATAAAAGCACAATCATTTTTTTTAAAATGATAAATTTTATTATTATATTTTACTTCTAAAATACCAGAATTTACAAATAATAAACAATGTTCTTTTACATTGGGACTGCAAATAATTGTATCTTTACTATAACAAGAAGAAAAAACATTATTATAATCTACTTTTTCCATATAGAGTTGTATAATTTTTATTTATAATTTTTATCATATTAAAAATTTTTTGCAATATTTTATTAAAGTAAATATTGATTTTTATTATTTATATGTTATTTAATTACACTAAATAATATTAAAAGAAATATGCAATATAATAGTATAGGTTTTGTAGCTAGTGAAGTAAAAAATACAAATTTTGAAGAAGAATATTTACTTAACCAAGGTTGTATTAAAATTGAAAGTGTTGCTGACTTAAAAAAATATAAAATAGATTTATTATTTGTACTTGGTGGTGATGGTTTTATGCTTAGGACTTGCCATAAATTCTTAAATAAGAAAGTTGATTTTTATGGTATAAATTGTGGAACACAAGGCTTTTTATTAAATAATTGCAAATACAAATTAAATAATAATACAAAAATTGAAGATTTAATAAATAACACCACAAAATACACAATAAATCCATTAAAAGCTACAATCACAAATGTTAATGGTGCTAAAAAAATAGCTTATGCAATAAACGAAATTACTTTATTAAGAAGTACACATAATGCATCACATATTAAAATAAAAATTGATGACACAGAAAGATTAGCAAAACTTACAGCTGATGGTGTTATTGTTGCTACACCTGCCGGTTCAACTGCTTATAATTTATCTTTAAATGGTTCAATTTTACCATTAGATAGTAAATTAGTTGTTATTACCCCAATTAGTCCATTTTCTCCTAGATTATGGAAGGGGGCTATTATAAAAAATAATAAAAAAATAGAATTTGATGTTTTAAATAGTGATTTTAGGACAATGTATACAACTGCTGACTTTATGGAGTTTAGAAATACTGCAAAAATCGAAGTTGCAACAGATTTTTCAAAAACAATTAATATTCTATTTGATAATGATGAAACTATTGAAGAAAAAATAATGAATCAACAGTTTTATTCTAATTAAAATTATATATTATTAATAATTAAAAGTAAAAATCATGCTTGATATTTTTTTATTTATAGCAAAAATTCTAAATTCAATATTTTTATATAAAATTTTTGATTTACCATTATTAATACTATTAATTATAATTGGAACATTATATTTATCAATAAAATGTGGGTTCCCTAATATTAGATATTTTAAACATGGTATAGATATTGCTATGCATAATAAATATTATTCACCTAGCGATCCTGGTGAAATTACACCACGACAAGCATTATTTACATCTATTTCTGGTTCTATTGGTTTGGGTAGTATAGCTGGTGTTGCTATTGCAATTTCTGTTGGTGGCCCAGGTACAATTATTTGGATGATAATTACCGCATTTTTTAGTATGAATACAGTATTTGCAGAAACTATATTATCACAAACATACAAAAAAGTTGAAAAAGATGGAAAAACAAATGGTGGTCCTTTTAGATATTTAAGATATGGTTTAGAAGATATAGGTTATAAAAAAATCGGTATAATACTTTCGGAAATTTTTAGTTTTTTACTTGTATTTGGTTCGTTTGGTAGCGGAATGTTTCAAATAAATCAAGCAATAACCACAATTACAGATTATGAAATTTTTAAAAACTTTAAAATTATTTTAGGAATAATAACTGGATTGTTTGTTTTATATGCTTTATTCAATGGTGTAAAATTAATTTCAAAAATTGTAGCAAAATTAGTACCCATGATGGCTATTTTATATACATTATGTTCTATTGTTATAATCGCATATAATTACGAAAATATAATACCATCAATATTATCAATGTTTGAAAGTGCAATAGGTTATCAACAAGTAGCTGGTGGCTTTTTAGGAGGTATGATTGTAGGTATACAAAGATCAATATTTTCCACAGAGGCTGGACTTGGTACATCATCTATCGCTCATGCTGTTGCAAAAACAAAAGAACCAGTTAGACAAGCATCTATATCTTGTTTAACACCTATGATTACAATGTTTTTTTGTTTACTTACGGCTTTAATTATTCTTACAACAAATGCCCAATATACAAATACAGCTGGTGTCACAATGACAAAAGAAGCTTTTTTAACTGTTAGTAATTGGTTTCCAATTTTGTTATCCATTTGTATAGTTTTATTTGCATTTTCTAATGTTTTATCATATTCATTTTATGGACAATCAGCTTGGAGAAGTTTTTTTAAAAACAAATGGACTATTGCTTTCAATGTAGCTTATGCACTGGCTATAATAATATCAAGTGTAGCAGATTTAGAAAGCATTATAATTATAGCTGATACCTTTGTGTTAAGTATGGCTGTACCAAACTTTATTGGTTTATTTTTATTAAGTAATTTAATAAAAAGAAAAGTGGATCATTATGATAAAAATTTACAAAACAAAACTTTTGATCAAAATATTTTTCAAAGAATTTTTACAAAAATTAAAAATAAAATAAAAAAATAATTTACAAATTTATTTCTAGAAATTTATTATACACTTTTCTTTTAACAATAAAAAACGAGCAATAAAAAACAATTAGTCTTATATAATTTTGTTATTGCTTGTTAATAAAAATATTAATAGTATAATTTTGTTATTTAAAAATTAAGTGTTTTACTTTTAAACATTCTTTCCCATTTCATATGCTTCTTGCATAGCTTTTGTTTTTTGAATTTCACCCATTTGCCATACACCTGTTCCATAAATAATACCTTTTTCATGTGGATTATTCAAACAATCATCAGTAAAGCCCCTTAAACTTTCAACTATTTTATCTAAACTGCTTTTTCTACCATCTGCACTTGTTATTATAAAATAAAAATCTTTATTTGATATTTCTTGATATCTAGGAACAGTCCTATCAATAAATGTTTTTAATTGTCCACTCATTCCATAAAAGTAAGTAGGAGTAGCTAATACTATTACATCAGCTTCAACCATTTTATTCAACATTTCTTCCATATCATCTTTTTGCATACATTTATGTGTTGTATTGCAAGTGCCACAACCAGTACAAAAATTCAATTTCTTTTCTGCTAATCTTATTTTTTCAACTTGATTACCACTTTCTTCTACTCCCTTCATAAATTCATTACATAAAGTGTCAGAATTTCCATTTTCCCTAGGACTTCCTGAAATTATTAAAACTTTTTTCATGATGTTTACCTTATTTATTAATAAAACTATTTATACTCGTCATCACTTACAGGTTCTAACCATGTTGATGTATTATTAGGAATGTTTGTTTCAATAGAAATATGAGTAAACCAAGAATTTGGACTTGCACCGTGCCAATGCTCTACATCAGGGGCTATTTTTACTACATCGCCTTTTTTTAATATTTGAATTTCTTTTCCTTTTTCTTGATATCTTCCTTCACCATCTATAACTAAAAGTATTTGTCCACCACTATGTTTATGCCAATTAGTTCTAGCACCAGGTTCAAATGTGACATTTCCAATGGAGCTATTAAAAATATCATCTTTTTCAACTAACATTTTTAAATATGTTTGGCCTGTAAAAAATTCTCCATATGGATTTTTTTCACCTTTTTCAAAAATAGTATTTATATTTTCGTTTTTTGACATAATTTTTTCTCCTTTAATACAATTGATTTTACAACAAATAAAACAAGATAATACAATTAAAACACAAATAAAAATGATTGACAAAATAATTTTTTTATTTTTTTTCATAAATTAATTTATTATTAATATATTTTTATAATAAATCAAAAAATAAAAACAAAGTAATATAAAAAGTCCAAAAAATTTATAAAAAAGGTTCAAAAAATATTTATTTTAATCTTGACTATAAAAAAATAATAATTTAATATATACTGTATAGGGGTATAATGTATATTAATTAATAATGAGGTAAAAAATGACTGATAATAAAAATTGTAATTGTGGTCCTGATTGCACATGTGGTTGTCAAGAAGGCAAAGAATGTACTTGTGGAAATACTTGTGATTCTACTTGTACATGTGGTTGTCAAGAAGGCAAAGAATGTACCTGTAATGATAAAAAATAATATAATATAAATATTGATTTTATGATAATAAATAATTATTTATTATCATAAAACAAACAATTAAATCATATAATATGAAATATACAAATCATTCAAAAGAATTGCCAAGAATAAATAAGATTATAGGTCAACTCAATGGCATAAAAACAATGATTGAAAGCGAAAAAAATTGTATAGAAATATTAATACAATTAAAGGCAGCTAGATCAGCAATAAAATCTCTTGAAACCACAATATTGGAACAACACTTGCAATATTGTGTGTTGGATTCTTTTAATGATTCTAATGATAAAAGTAAAAAAATACAAGAGCTTATAGATTTATTTAAAAAATTTGATATAGATTAAACTATGATTTTATTTTAAGACTATTTTTATTGCTTTTAAATTGTTTTATATTATTTTTATAAAAAAACAATTTTATCAAAATGAATAAAGGAAATTATACAGAAAGCGAAGTTGAATTAATGGGAATTATCAAAAATTCACTTAATAGATCAAGATTGCAAGAATTAATTAATTTTGCTAAAAATTCTAATTTTAAAAAAATAGGTATTGCTAATTGTTTATCAATGCAAAAATATGCTGATAAATTAAAAGAAATCCTAACAGAAAATGATTTTGAAGTAGTTGCAATAAATTGTAAAAATAGTGGTTTACAAAATACTGATTTATTTGGTGAAGAAGTGAAAGGTCCCTCTTGCGATCCATTAAGTCAAGCTGATTATTTAAATAGTCAAAATACTGACTTAAACATTAATGTTGGACTTTGTTTAGGACACGGTATTTTATTTGACAAACATTCAAAAGTTCCTACAACAACTTTTGTCGTAAAAGACTTTGCAACAGATCATTGCAGTATTGAGAATCTAAAAGATAAATAAAAAAGGAGTAAAAATGCTAAAATATTTTATATATTCTTTAATTGCTATTATATTAATAATTGCCATTTCGTCAGCTACTCATTTATTAAAAGTAAATTCAAAAAATAAAAAAGAAATGGCACAATATATGTTAGACGAACCAGTGAAATATACTAATAATTTAGGAAAAACATTAGTTATTTACTATTCGTTAACAAAAAATACAGAAAATATTGCTAAACAAATACAAGAAATTACAAAAGCTAATATTTACAAAATTGAAACAACAGAAAAAATTAATAACACACCTTGGTTTTATTTAACATTGAGAAAGCAATTAAAAACAAAACAATATCCAGAAATTAAAAAAGATTTTCCTAATTTTAATGAATATGATACAATTTTTGTTGGAAGCCCAGTATGGTGGTACACAATAGCCACACCTACCCTTTCATTTTTAAATCAAGTAGATTTTAAAAACAAAAATGTCATACCATTCTCAACACAAGGAAGCAATTATGGAAAATTTTTTGAAGATTTTAAATTACAAGCAAAAAATGCCAATATAAAACAAGGTCAATCATTCAACAATTTATCAAATAAATATGATAATGCTGTAAAAAATAAAATTGTAATATGGTTGAACAATATAAATAAATAAAACTTTCTTCTATTATTCTAAAATAATAGAAGAAATTAATATTAAATTTAATCCATCAATCAAATTATGCTATCTTGCACGAATATTCTTTACATATTTAGAAATTGCAGATGTTGCTGTAATAGCTATACTAGTATCGCTTGACATGCCATTTGTATTTATTTTTTTATGTGATTTAACACCAGGTTGACATTCTAATAATTTTTGACTTTTTCCATACAAATAATAATTTATGTTAGATAGATATTTATTAGTGGCAATATATTAAATAGTTCTAGAATAATCTTTAATATAAATAACCCACCAATTACTTGATGGGTTATTTGCATATTATTTTAAATTATTATTTTTTAAGAATTGATTTTCCAGCATAAACTGCTTGACTACCTAAATCTTCTTCAATTCTAATTAATTCATTATATTTTGCAATTCTATCTGTTCTAGATGCAGAACCTGTTTTGATTTGTCCAGAATTTGTAGCAACTGCAACATGTGCAATTGTTGTATCTTCTGTTTCACCTGATCTATGAGAAACAATAGTATTGTATTTATTTCTTTGTGATAAAGCAATAGCATCTAATGTTTCTGTTAATGTACCAATTTGATTTAATTTAATTAATACAGCATTTGCCATGCCTTCATCAATACATTTTTGAACAAGTTTAGGGTTTGTAACACAAAGGTCATCACCAACGAATTGAATTTTATTACCAAGAACTTCGGTAGCCTCTTTCCAACCTTCATAATCTGATTCGTCCATAGCATCTTCAATAGAGAAAATTGGGTAGCTCTTAACTAATGTTTCATAGTATTTAATTAATTCGCTACTTGTTAATTTTTGACCATCAATGTAATAATTTTTATCGCCAATTTCTTCACCTTTCTTTTTGCCATAGAATTCACTAGAAGCACAGTCCATAGCAAACATAAAGTCAGAACCTAATTTATAGCCAGCTTTTTCAACAGCTTCTGAAATTGTATCTAAAACTTCTTTTGCTGAATTTAATACAGGAGCAAAACCACCTTCATCACCAACTGATGTAGCTAAACCTTTTTTCTTTAAAATTGATTTTAAATTGTGGAATACTTCTGCACCCCATCTAATAGCTTCTCTAACAGTTGGAGCACCAAGAGGAGCAATCATAAATTCTTGAATATCATTTACCCAACCAGCATGAGCACCACCATTAAGAACATTCATCATAGGAACTGGCAAAAGATGAGCATTTGTACCACCAATATATCTATATAAAGGAACACCTAATGAATCAGCACTAGCATGAGCTGTTGCTAATGATACAGCTAAAATAGCATTTGCACCTAATTTTGTTTTGTTTTCTGTGCCATCTATTTTGATTAACATTTCATCAATTGCTCTTTGATCAAAAGCATTCATACCAATAACTTTTCTAGCTATTAATGTATTAACATTTTCAACTGCTTTTAAAACACCTTTTCCTAAAAATCTGCTTTTATCTCCATCTCTTAATTCACAAGCTTCTCTTGTACCTGTTGAAGCACCTGATGGAACGATTGCTCTTCCAAAAGCACCATCTTCCAAAATAACTTCTGCTTCAACTGTTGGATTTCCTCTTGAATCTAAGACTTCTCTTGCCTTTACTTCTATTATTTCCATTTTTTCTCCTAAAATTAATTAGTAATCAAAATCTTTTATATAAGTTTTATTTTTATTTGCAAGAAAATATTGTTTACAAAATAAAATTATTTATTTAAGATAAAAGAAATCTAGCAAAATAAAAATTAAAATGAAAACATATGAAGAAATAAAACCTATTTATGATAAAATTTTTCAAGATATAAATGGTTATAGTATTAGTTTATTAGAAAGAGACATTAAAAAAAATACCAATAAAATATTTGAAGATGTATTATATGGCGAAGTATCATTAGAATTATTATATGCTTTATATGTTTTACCACCTGTAAATGAATATATACAAGATAAAAAAATATTTTACGATTTAGGGTCTGGTATTGGCAATGCCGTTATTAGTAGTTATTTAACAGGAAATTTTGATAAATGTATTGGTATAGAATTATTAGATAGTTTATATGAAAATTCTTTAATGGCTAAAAAAAGATTAGTTGAGATTGATAAAAAAGCCGAAAATAAAGTAAATTTTATTCATGATAATATTTTAAATGTGAATTTTTCCGATGCTGATTTAATTTTATTTTGTTGCCCTACAAAAGATGAAAAATTAAGAAAAAAAATAGAAGAAAAATTTAATATTTTGAAAAAAGAATCTATAATTTTATCATTAATTCATAAATTTGAAAATAATAAAAATTTTGAGTTATTAAATGCAAAAATGGTTAGAGTTGCATGGGGTGAAACACCTTTATTTACATATATTAAAAAATAAAAATAAAAAATGAAAAATGAAAATATACAAAATTTAATTAATGATTTTTTATTATATTTAAGCATGGAAAAAAGAGATTCAAAAAATACTATAATTTCTTATAGAAATGATTTGAACGATTTTATATTTTTTGTAAAAAATAAATTAAATATTGAACCAGAATTAGAGAATTTACTAAAATTAAAACATGCTGATTTTAGAGCATGGTTAAGTTATAAAAAATTAAATAACTATGAAAATTCTTCTATGTCAAGAGAGTTATCAGCAGTAAAAAGTTTTTATAAATATTTATCAAAAGAAAAACTTGAAAATAATGCTATTATTTCTATTATGAAAAATCCAAAAGTTAAAAAATCAATACCACGAGCTGTTGATAAAGTAAATATTGATAAAATTATGGATTGCATTTATGATATGCACAAAGATGTTTGGCAAGCAGAAAGAGACATTGCTATTTGTACTTTAATATATGGTTGTGGACTTCGAATTTCAGAAGCATTTAATATTACAAGAAGACAATTTTTTCAAAATAAAGATTCTATTACAATAATTGGAAAAGGAAATAAAATGAGAAATTTACCTATATTGCCAATTATTACTGAAAGAATAAATAAATATATTAAAGATTGCCCATATACAATAATGCCAGATGATTTTTTATTTAAGTCAGCAAGGGGATTAAAATATTCAACAGTATTATTTCAAAAGTTAATTCAAAATATAAGAACTATGCTTGACCTACCAGATGAAATTACACCGCATGCTTTAAGACATTCATTTGCAACACATCTTTTAGAAAATGGAGCCGATTTAAGAAGTATTCAAGAACTATTAGGACATTCTAGTTTATCTACAACTCAAATTTATACAAAAATAGATAAAAATAAATTATTAAAAGATTATTCTAAATTACACCCAAGAAATAAATAATATCTTGACATTAAGTTTTTTATTCTAGATAATTTTATTAGTGTATTATCAATATATTTTATGGCTAAAAACGATAAAGAAAAAGATAAAGAATTAGATGAGAATGAAGATGATGAAGAAGAAGATGAAGGTGGTGGTATTTCTAATATCAAACAAAACAAAATGATAGTTATTGTTGTCTCAACAATATTAGTTTCTATTATCATATATTTTTTTCTTTTAAAAGAGCCACAAGAAGCTTCTAATACAGAACAAACAAATGAAATAGTAATTACAGATGGCGGAGCACAACCATTGAATGTTGAACAAGTTGATTATAATGTTACAGATATATTAGATACATTACCAGATCTAAATCTAAACATACCAACCACCACACAAGAAGCAGTGCCAGCTTTGCCAGAAATACCAGAATTACCTGATGATATAAAACAACAAATAGCACAAAATATAGCTACAAATAATACAAAGGAAGAAACACCAACAACAATTACAACACAAGAAACATACACAAAAGCAGAAGTTGACAAAATGATAGAACAAAAAGTTCAAGAACTAATGAAACAACAACAAAATTCCAATCCAATTAGAGTTCCTAATTTACCAGATATTCCAACAGATACTACAAACAATAATAAAAATAACAATTCATCTAATACTAATATTCCAGACAATAATTTATTACCTAGTGAATTAAATGCAACTAATATTGCAAGTGTTTCATCTTTACAAAAAACAAAAGTTTTAAATGAAAGAATGGCTGCCCCTATGTTTACAATGAATGGCGGTGCTGGCCCTGCAAATAGTATACCACAAAATTCTGATGCCATTATTTTAACATATACAGATTCAAGTTTAGATATACAAACTAAAACACCAGATATTATGCCAACAAAAATTGCTGATTTATCAAGAACTATTTTACAAGGAAAGATTATTAATGCTGCTCTTGAAACAGCAATAGATACCGACATTCCAAGTGATATTAGAGCTGTAATTACAAGAGATGTCTTTGCAGAAGAAGGAAAAAATATTTTAATACCAAAAGGTTCTAGAATTATTGGTACATATTCCACTAATGTTTCAACAGGACAAACAAGAGTTACAATCAATTGGAATAGAATAATTAGAGTAGATGGTATGAGTCTCAATATTACATCAATTGGTGCCGATAGACTTGGTAGAGCTGGTGTACAAGGGGAAGTTGACAATAGATATGCACAAAGATTAGCCAATACTTTTTTATCAAGTGTCCTTAGTGTTGGTACAAGTTTAGCTGTTGAAAAAATGAGTGGTTCCACAGGTATCACAAGTACAGTTAGTTCTTTAACTGGCGAAACTACAACAACAAGCGGTAAAGCATCAGACTATGCTTTAATTGATGCTACACAAAATTTAATGGATGAAGCACAAGATATTGTTGATAGTATAGCTAACCAAAGACCAGTTATTAGAATTCCACAAGGTGAAAAAATTACTATTATGGTTACACAAGATGTAACACTTCCTGTATATAAAAAAGGTAATTAATATGCAAAATTTTGAAGCATTAGATGTCTATTTAAAACCAATTAACCTACTACTTTCAAAAGAAGGTATAGCAGAAATTTCTATTAATAAACCAAATGAAGCTTGGGTAGAAAAATATGGTGAAATGTATAAGGTAGAATTACCTGGTTATGATTTAAAACATTTAAAATCACTAGCTAGATTAGTTGCTCAATCCACAGAACAAAAAGTTAGTGAAGAGCAACCTTTATTATCTGCTACACTTCCTTCTGGTTATCGTATTCAAGTCGTATTTCCACCAGCTTGTGAAAATGACACTGTTATAATGTCAATTAGAAAGAAAAATGACATTGTATGGTCGTTAGATGATTATGAAAAAATGGGAGCATTTGATCAAACAGTTATTGAAAAACACCAAGATGAATCTGTTATTGTATTATCAAAGCTCTTAAAAGCTGGAATGATTAAACAATTTATACAAAAAGCTATTTTAAGCAAAAAAAATATTATCATTTCTGGTGGTACATCAACTGGTAAAACTACTTTTACAAATGCTTGTTTAAAATCAATACCTATTACAGAAAGACTTATTAGTGTAGAAGATGCAAGAGAAGTTGATTTATCTACTCATCCAAATAGAGTATCTTTATTAGCTTCAAAAGGGGGACAAGGAAGAGCTAATGTAACCACACAAGATTTAATAGAAGCTTGTTTAAGGTTGCGACCTGATAGAATAATTGTTGGTGAGTTAAGGGGTGCAGAGGCATTTTCATTTTTAAGAGCTATTAACACAGGCCATCCTGGTTCAATATCTACACTACATGCTGACACACCAGAAATGGCAATGCAACAAATGAAACTTATGGTTATGCAAGCAGGTTTAGGTATGCCACCTGATGATGTATTAAATTATATTAGAAATGTTGTAGATATAATAGTACAGTTAAAAAGAGGTGAAAAGGGAAGAAGATATATTTCAGAAATATATTTTAGAGATTTTGATAAAACAGTATAATTAATACAATCAATACAACTTATTTTATAAAATTTATTGCCTTTTAAAAAAATAATGGTATTGTTGTAAATGCATTGATAATAAAATATTGATAGGTGGACTTAACAATTTTTGATTATATAATTTTTTTTATAATATTATTTTTTACTATTTTAGGTTTAATTAGGGGTTTCATTGGTGAATTAACCTCATTAGTGAGTTGGTGTAGTGCTATTCTAATAACAATTAAATTAAATCCCATAGTAAGTAATTTAATATACCAAAAAATTCAAAATTCTATTTTTGCAAATTTATCAAGCAGTGGAATAATATTTATAATATCAATTATATGTATATCTATTATTTTATCTAGAATTAGTGAGAAAGTTATAACAAAAATACCCACATCCATCAATTTAACATTAGGAACATTAATAGGTATCATAAAAGGTATTTTAGTATCAACAATAATTTTTTTAATTATATTAGAATTAATGATAGAAAAAAAAGACTATACAGATTTATCACAAAAAATTGGACCACAATGGCTACAAAATTCTAAATCATATACAATGTTATCATTTGGTGCATATGCTATATCGCCTTTTACAAATTCATTTTTAGAAAAAAAAGCAGACAAAAAAGTTAATGAAATAGATACAAAAGAAATAGTAAAAGAAGAAAATAAAAAAATAAATAGTGAAGAAAAAGTGGAAAATAAAATAAATAATTTGAGAAGATTTAATGACGAAGAAGAGATTAGCGATGAAGATAGAAATGAGTTAGACAATATAATTCAAGAACAAGTTATACCAGATGAAGAAGGTTATAATGAGAATCAAAGACAAGAATTAGATTATTTAATAGATGCAATTTAGAATGTTTAAAAAAATAAAATATAAAAAATTTACTTTATTAATAATTTTATTAATAATAGCAATGGTTTATATAAAATATATTTATAAAAGTCAGGAATATTTTTCAGCTATAAATAGCGATAGTCCAGAAACAGTTGTTGTATTGCATGGTATTAGTAAAGATAATAGAATTACATATTTATTATCTAAACGACTTTCAGAAGCTGGTTTTGAAATTTATAATATTTCTTACCCATACAAAAATGAAACAATACAAGATATTAGTGATTTTTTACATAAAAAAATTATAGATTTAGGTATAGATAAAAAGGAAAAAATAAATTTTGTGGGGCATTCAATGGGTGGTTTAATTATTAGAAATTATATTCATAAATATCATCCTAAAAATTTACATAGGGTTGTTATGGTTGCCACACCAAACCACGGAAGTGAATTAGCCGACAAACTACAAAATTGGAAAATTTATAAATGGAAATTTGGCACAGTATCTGCAAAACAATTAGGTACAGATCAATTAAATTTAGATAATGCTTTTGGTAATGTTAATTACGAATTAGGAATTATAGCTGGAAAAACTTGGTGGAATCCTATTTTTTCTTATATTTTACCAGGCGAAGATGATGGCATTGTATCGGTAGAAAGTACAAAGTTAGATGGTATGAAAGAACATATAATATTAAACTTTCCGCACACGACTGGAATAATGAAAAAATCAGTTGCAAATAATGTTATTAAATTTTTAAAGAATGGAACTTTTAAATAATTAATTCTTCATATCTTCATTAATGGTAATAGCAACTATACCACTTTTTAAAATTTCAATTTCGTCAGTTATTTTTTCTAATCTTGACATTAATTCATTATTTCTAATTTCGCTACCACAAAATTGAAAAACCATTTGATTGCCTTGTGAAGAATAAATATTTTCAACTTTATATTCGTTAAAAATTCCAACAAGTTTTTCATATTTTGAATTTTTAGAATCAACCTTAATCATCATTAATTCTCTTTCAATAGAAGAATATGGATCAAAAATATAATAACTAGAAACTAATTTTTTCTTTTTTAAATTTTTTAATAATGTATCAATTTGTTTTTTATTTGCTTGTAGAAGCATTACTGCTTTTTGATTTTTATTTTTACTTGATTGAAATTCAGATATTGTTAATCTTTCAATATTAATATCATTTTCAAAACAATCATTAGAAATTTTTGATAAAACACCTTCTACATTTTTTATAATCATCGAAACTAGTATTTTTTGATTTTCATTTTCCATATTTCTTTAAAAGATTGATTATTTTATACAAAAATATAATATTTTTTAAAAAAAGCAATATAAATATTATTTTTCTTATTCTTTAAAACCTTGAGCTACAACATACATTTCAACAGATTCTTTTCTAGAAGATTCTGGTTTAAAATGTTTCACAGTTTTAAATTTTTGTTTCATTTGTTTAAATAATTCAGGTTCAGTTCCCCCTTGAAAAACTTTTGCTATAAAAGAGCCATCTTTTTTTAATACTTTTGTAGCAAAATTAAAAGCTTCTTCAACAAGTGCAGAAGTCCTAATATGATCAATGTTTTTATTGCCAGTTGTATTTGCAGCCATATCGCTCATTACAACATCGTATTTACAACCACCAATTTCATCCATAATAACTTTTTCAGCTTCTGGTGCTAGAAAATCTTGTTTTATAAATTTTACACCGGGCAATTCTTGCATGTCTAAAATATCAACAGCAAGTATATTATTAGACCCAACCTTTTTTGAGATAACTTGACTCCAACCGCCAGGAGCAGAACCAAGATCAAGAACTTTATAATTTTTTTTAAATATTTTAAACTTATTGTCAATTTCTAATATTTTAAAACTAGCTCTTGATCTATACCCTTTCTGTTTTGATAATGCTACAAAAGGATCATTCAATTGTCTTTCTAGCCATCTAGTAGAAGACACTTTCCTTCCTTTTGCAGTATTAATATTTTTTTTAGGTTGTTTAAAATTTCCTAATATACTTGTTGCCATAGTCTAAATTATTGTTCTATATATTGTATATCTAATATTTCATATTCTTTAAGACCAGCAGGGGTTTTAATTTCTACTTCATCGCCCTTCTCTTTTCCCATTAAAGATTTACCAACTAGGGATTCAACGGCTAGGATTCCTTTTGATAAATCAGATTCAAACTCACTCAATAATGTATATTTTACTTCTTTGTCTGTATTAATATCAAGTAATGTAACAGTAGCACCAAAATTTACTTTATCACCTTTATATGATGTAATGTCAACAACTTCTGCATTAGCAAGTCTTTCTGATAAATTAGCAATCATTGCTTCAATAACTTTTTGTTTATCTTTTGCTGTTGCATATTCTTCATTCTCGCTTAAATCACCCATTTCAATAGCAGCACCTATTGCTTTTGAAACAGCAGGTCTTTCAACTGTAAGCAAATTATTTAATTCATCTTTTATTTTTTGATAACCTGCTTTTGTAATTTTAAATCTTTGCATATATTTACCATTTAATATTTTTAAAAATAAAAAATATATTTTCGTCAATCTACATTAAACGAAAATTATTTTATAATATAATACTAATCTAGTATAGATTTTATAACTTTGTTTTTTTTATTCAAGCTTTATTTATAGTTTAAATTCATTATATATTTCCCATTTTCCAGAAGAATCTTTTTTTAATAATTTTAAATCAAAATTTTCTTTTTTATATTTTAACCAACTATTTTTTGTATATTCTATGATATTTGAATTAATTGGTGAAAAAATATAAAATACTTTTTCAAATGAATTTAAAAATTCAGTATCATCAAAATACGAACTAATTAAAATGAAATTAGAATTATTTTTATTTTCTTTTTGGTTAGAAATGATAATTGGTGTTTCTTCTGCACCTTTATCATTATATAATAAATGTGGTAAAAATTCTACCTTTTTCATAGTCCATAAAGCATTATCTAATTTTTCCATTTTTTCAGCCTTTTCAGAATATATAAAAATTCTATTTCCTTTATCAACTAATTTTGATAAAAAATTATATAAAAAATTATTTACTTCTTCTTCAACACAATAAAAATTAATTTCTTTCATATTCTAACTATTTTTTTTAATTTCTAATCTTGCTAATTCATCAACTCTATTATTAATTTCATCATCAGCATGACCCTTAACCCAATTCCAATTAATATTATATTTTTGCCTTAATTCATCAAGTTCAAGCCACAATTCTTTATTTTTTACAGGTTCTTTTTTTGATGTTTTCCAATTATTTAATTTCCAAGTATTTATCCAACTTGTAATACCATTTTTTACATAACTACTATCTGTAAAAATTTCAATATCATAATCTTTTTTAATTAATTTTAAAGCTTCTATTACAGCTTGTAATTCCATCTTATTATTTGTAGTTGATTCCGCATAACCACTAATTTCTTTTGTGTGATCGCCATATTTTAATATAGCCCCCCAACCGCCTTTTCCAGGGTTTCCGGAACAAGCACCATCCGTATAAATAATTATTTTCTTATCAGCCATAATAAATTTTAAAATTACTTGTATTAATATAAAATTACTAAAAGAAAAAGCAATATTTTATTTATGAAATACAAAATTTAGCAATTAATTTTAAAACATTAACACTATCAATATTCTTATTATTATATTTTATATTATCTAAATTTTTCAAACTTTCATCAACTAACTTATTGATTTTTATTTTTGTTTTTTCAATTTCATTATTAGATATTTCTAGATCGTCTATATCGTCAGCTAATTGAAAAGCTTTTCCAAAATTAATAGCAAAATTGATTAATGTTTCTGTATCGTTCTTATTGGCTTTTCCTAAAATACAACCTATTTCAATACAAGCTTTAAACAAATAACCTGTTTTATAAATATTAATTTTTTCAGCTTCTGTTGAAGTTTTTGATTTATTTAATTTTTCAAACTCCATATCTAATGATTGTCCTAAACACATACCTTTATAACCAATAGCTTTTGAAAGAATTAATATAATTTTACATTTATCTTCGTAAGATAAATTTGTTTTTGATATTATTGTTTCAAATGATAAAGGAATTAAACTATCGCCAGCAAGTAATGCATCATATTCATTAAATTTTTTATGACAAGTTAATTCATTTCTTCTGTAATCATCATTATCCATACAAGGCAAGTCATCGTGTATTAATGAAAAAATATGTATCATTTCCACAGCACAAGCAATAGTAAGCAAATCATTTTTGTTTTGTGTATTAAATATTTTTGCAGTTTCTAAAACTAAAAGGGGCCTCAATCTTTTACCTTTACAAAATAAACTATATCTAATAGCTTTTGTTAAATTTTCATCATCACTAGGAACTAGTTTTTCCATATGTAGAGAAACTAGTTCCTGAGTTTTATTTATAATTTCCTGCAATTCTTTTTGCATTATTTTATTACCATTTATTAGTATGAACTTTTGATGCATCAAAATAGTTCTTTTCTTCAAATGGTACATCCGAATGATCAAAAACTATTAAGGAATGTGGAACAATATTCTTAGGCAAATTAAATAATTTTGAATATTCTTTAGCCATATCATCAGAAATACCTGTCCATACACTACCAATATTTAAAGCACAAGAAGCTAAAAGCATATTTTGTATGCAAGCAGAACAATCTATTTTCCAATAATCCATAAAACTTACATCAGTATCAGCACATACAAGTATTGACAAAGGTGATTGTAAAACCATTTTAGCATGTTGTGATATTGTTAATACTTTATTTTTTAATTCATCATCTGTAATCAATATAAATCTCCAAGGTTGTTTATTCATTGCACTAGGAGCTGTCATACCTGCTGATAAAATTGTATTAATATCTTCTTGTGAAATTGGAGTATTATTATATTTTCTAATACTTCTTCTTTTATGTATATTTTTAATTACTTCCATAAAACCCCTTATTTATTGATGTAATAAAATTATGTATTTTTAAATTTACTTTGCAAGAAAAATATGTAAAGAAAAATATTTATATAATAACTTGTTGACTATTATATTATGTTTTTCTATTATATAGAAAAAAATTAAAGTTGAGTAAATGAATAAAGGCTATGTTACTTCTATAAATGGTAGTGTTATTCAAGCAAAGTTTGATAAATTACCTAAAATTCATAATAAATTAACAGCAAATAATATCATTGTTGAAGTGCTTGAATTAGTTGACGAGCATGAAATCAAAGGTGTTGCTTTAAATAGTACTTCTGGTTTAAGTTTAAATGATGAAATTATTGACACAGAAAAAGCAATTGAAGTTCCTGTTGGAGATGAATTATTAGGCAGAATGCTAAATGTTTTTGGTGAACCAATTGACAAAAAAGGCCCTATTATGACAACAGAAACAGCATCAATTCATCAAAAACCAATTAAATTATTTCAACACGACACAAATCAAAGTATATTTAAAAGTGGTATTAAAATCATTGATTTATTATGTCCATTAGAAACTGGTGGAAAAGCTGGTTTATTTGGTGGTGCCGGTGTTGGAAAAACCGTTTTAATTACAGAAATGATTAATAACATGGCTTTAAACTATTCCGGTGTTAGTATTTTCTGCGGTGTAGGTGAAAGAAGTAGAGAAGGTGAGGAATTATATAATGAAATGATAGAAGCAGGTGTTCTTGACAAAACAATTATGTTTTTCGGACAAATGAACGAACCATCTGGAACTAGATTTAGAGTTGGCCACACAGCTTTAACAGTTGCAGAATATTTTAGAGATGTCAAAAAACAAAATGTATTATTACTTATAGATAACATATTTAGATTCGTACAAGCAGGAAACGAAGTATCAAGTTTAATGGGAAGAATACCATCACATGTTGGTTATCAATCAACATTAGCTAGTGATATTGCAGAATTACAAGAAAGAATTGCCGGAACAAAAGAAGCATCTGTTACATCTATTCAAGCAGTATATGTACCAGCTGACGACTTTACAGACCCTTCTGCAACACACATTTTCTCACATTTATCAGCATCTGTTGTTTTATCTAGAAAAAGAGCTACACAATCTTTATACCCTGCTGTTGATCCATTACAATCAACATCCAACATGTTATCACCAACAGTTGTCTCAAAAGAACATTATGAATGTGCTAAAAATGTGAAAAAAATATTAGCAGAATACGAAGACTTAAAAAACATTATTGCTATGTTGGGACTTGAAGAATTATCTACAAAAGACAGAAGAACCGTTGCAAGAGCTAGAAAACTCGAAAGATTCCTAACTCAACCATTCTTCACAACAACACACTTCACAAACATACCTGGTGTATTTGTCCCAATTGAAAAAACAATAGAAGGTTGCAATGCAATCATGAATGGCGATTACGACGATTACCCAGAACAAGCATTTTTCATGATTGGTGATATTAGCCAAGTCAAGAAAAATAAATAAAATAATGAAATAAATTAATAAAAACAACAAATAGCCACTTTTTAAGTGGCTTTTTTAGTAAAAATATAGTTAATTAATTTTATGAATAATTCTTTCAATTTGCCCTTTAACATCAATACCATTATCATCTTTAACAGTCATTAAGAACAAACATTTTCCATTGCTTTTTTCAGCCCATAATTCACCTAAATTTTTCTTTTCCTTAGAGTCATCATTGGTTTTATAAGGTTCGCCCTTATACTCTATAACTAAAATTCTACCATCATTTAAAACTACAACAAAATCAGGATAAAAATAATCAGTTGATGTTCTCAATCTAAATGATGCCCCTTTTCCAGAAACTAAATTTCTAATCCAATATTTTATTCTAGAAAAGATTTTTATACTTCCATAAAATTTTTATTATAATAATATTAATAATTTTAATTGTTGATTATTTATAATAATATATCAAATACTATATTATAAAAAAATTCTATTCTAATGCAAATGTAAGATTTTTATTTGCATTTCTATAAATGTTTATTATATTAAAACTAAAAATTAATTTTATTGTGAATTTCATGAGTACTTTTTTTACGATTATATTTGTTTTTATGTTCTTTTATTTATTTTTGTATCTATATTATCGTTAGTTTAGTTTTTTCTTTATTTTAAAGCTTGTCATTGGAGACTTTGCAGAAGAAGAAGTGGTAATCTCGTTATGGCAACAGCCACACCCAATCCACCAGTGTCATTGCGAGAACCGAAGGTTCGTGGCAATCTCGTTATGGAACACAATTATTCATTCATAGAATTCTTTTATTTTTCTGTTTTTGTGTTGACTACTAGTGGTTTGTGGATTGCTTCGTTTCACTCGCAATGACAGTACCACATTATCATCATTGCGAGAGTTCGTAGAACTCGTGGCAATCTCGTTTATTCTTGTCTTGTCATTGCGAAGGCCGCCCTACCCACACAGTCATTGCAAGAGCCAACCCACACTCGTCATTGCGAAGGCCAAAGGCCTGTGGCAATCTCGTTATGGCAACAACCACACCCAATCCATCAGTGTCATTGCGAGAACCGAAGGTTCGTGGCAATCTTGGCATAGCAACAATTATACTTTCATTACATTATTTATAATTATTCATAAGTATATTCACCATAATACTCAACCCCCCTGCGACTTCGTCGCTTCCCCCCTTACAAAGGGAGGCAAAGAAAGAGTTTCAGTACAACTTTACAAAGGAAGGTAAAGTTTTTATACTCATCATTGCGAGAGTTCGTAGAACTCGTGGCAATCTCGTTATGGAACACAATTATTCATTCATAGAATTCTTTTATTTTTCTGTTTTTGTGTTGACTACTAGTGGTTTGTGGATTGCTTCGTTTCACTCGCAATGACAGTACCACATTATCATCATTGCGAGAGTTCGTAGAACTCGTGGCAATCTCGTTTATTCTTGTCTTGTCATTGCGAAGGCCGCCCTACCCACACAGTCATTGCAAGAGCCAACCCACACTCGTCATTGCGAAGGCCAAAGGCCTGTGGCAATCTCGTTATGGCAACAACCACACCCAATCCACCAGTGTCATTGCGAGAACCGAAGGTTTGTGGCAATCTTGGCATGAAACATCTAAACACTCAACCAATTATTGTTATAAAAACTAACAAGCTATGATGATTTTAGTATAGTAAATACATATCGTACCAACTTATCATTATATGGACTTATAAAAATCTAAAAATACATAAATAATTAAGAATTATTTAAAAAAATAGTGTATGTTTTAAATAAATACACTATTAACTTATACTAAAATATATAATTTAATTATTTTGTTTAATTACATTTGTTTGCTCTTATTTTCTGTTATGCTAGAATCAAGATTTTGTGGATTAGAAACTTGTACTGTGGTACTTTTATCATTTTTTTCCTTTGTATTATTTACTTCATTATTTTTTTCCGATGTTTTTTCTTTACTAATACTACTTTGATTACCCTTTGAAGATTGTTTAGCTCTTTTTTCTTGTCTTTTCTGAATTACCTTTTTTGCAGACTTGTAACCAATATATGTTAAAAGCCCTATACAAGCAGCACCAATAAGAGCCACAGATGCAATACCGAGAGCACTTGCTGCTGCCCCAGTTGCTAAACCAATACTACTTAAACCAGAAGAAACAGCACTAGCAACAACACCTATTCCGGCCTTAATAGCAGCAATTATTCCAGTAGTACCATTAATATACCCAATTGTCCCAAATAAACCTAAAGCAGCACCACTGCCAACAAGAAAACCACTAGAACTCGCAATAGCAATATCTAAACCATCTGAAACCTTTGCTTTTGTATCATTATTCATACTTATACCAAAATGTTATGCTACCTACCAAAATTATATCATTAAAAAAATATAAATCAAGTAAATTATTTAATTGCCTTAAAAAATTCAAAAAATTTTTGTAATGCCAATGCTCTATGATTTATTGTGATTCTAAGTTCATTAGGCAATTCACCAAAAGTTTTATCATAACCATTAGGCAAAAATGTAGGGTCATAACCGAAACCATTTTCACCCCTTGCAGGATAAACAAATTCGCCTTCAATTTTTCCTTCAAAACAATTTTCAATAACTTTTCCACTATTGTCTTTATAAATAAAAGAAATGCAAGTTGTGTAATGTGCTTTTTTGTTTATAGGGTTAATACATTCACTTAAAACTCTAAAAGCTTCGGGATAACCACCACAAGCTTTTGAAAATCTAGAAGAACATAAACCTGGAAAATCATTTAAACTTTCTATGCAATAACCAGAATCATCAGCAAGTGAAGGCAACCCTGTTTTTTCAAAAGCATATTTAGCTTTTATTAAAGAATTTTCTTGAAAATTTTTTCCATCTTCAATAGGGTCACTTAAACCTAATTCTTTAAGACTTTTTACTTCAACATTAAATGGTTCAAGTAATTTTGAAATTTCTTTAATCTTGTTTTGATTATTTGATGCTAATATAATTTTATCCATTATTCTTCTCCTTCATTTTCTTCTGCTTCAACTTTTGCAACAGAAACAACTTTTTCATCTTCATTAGCTTTCATTAATGTAACACCTTGGGTATTTCTGCCGGATATTCTAATATCTTTAACTCTTGTCCTAATAACAGTTCCTTTATCACTAATCATAATAATTTCTTTATCATTTTCAATTGGGAAACTTGCTATTACATTTCCATTTCTCTTTGATGTTATGATATTAGTAATACCACTACCACCTCTGTTTGTTACTCTATATTCATATGATGAAGTTCGTTTTCCATAACCATTTTCTGTAATAGTTAAAATCATTTCTTCGCTTTTTGCCATTGCTATAATTTTATCTTTTGACAATACAGATAAAATTTCATCATCAATTTTAACCGGCATTGGTTCATCAATATTAGCTAATAAAGAATTTTCATCTTTTGGTGTGTTATATAATTCATTTAATTTCATTCTTGTATCTAAATCTATTTTTAAATAATTTTCTCTATCTTCAATAGATTCAGCTTCACTATTTTTTAATATAGACATTGAAATTACTTCATTATATGGGTCTAATTTAATTCCCCTAACACCAGTTGAATTTCTGCTCTGGAAAACTCTTAAATTTTCAAGTGAGAATCTAATACATTTTCCTGCTTTTGAAGATAATAATATATCACTATTGTCATCACATATTGCAACACCAACTAATTTTTGTCCTTCTTCAAGTTTCATAGCAATTTTACCATTGCTTTGTATGTTTTCAAAATCAGTCATTGAATTTCTTCTAACATCACCGGTATTTGTAGCAAAGACAATATTTTTATTAATCCATTCTTCTTTTTCACCTAATAATGGCAATATGGTTGAAATTACTTCATCTTGTTCTAATGGGAGAATATTTACAACTGCTCTACCTTTCGATTGATTATTGCCTAATGGTAATTTATAAGTCTTCATTTTATAAACTTTTCCCTTACTAGAAAAGAATAAGATTGGTGTATGAGTATTTACAACAAATACATCAGTTGTATAATCTTCATCGTGAACTGTGATTGCTGATTTACCTTTACCACCTCTATGTTGTGCTTTATATGAAGATAATGGAACTCTCTTAATATAGCCATTCATAGTTGTGATAACAACCATATCTTCTTTTGGCATTAAATCTTCAACATCTAAATCACTTTCTGCATCCATAATCGTGGTTTTTCTAGGTGTAGCAAAGTCATTTTTAACTTGTAATAATTCTTCTCTAACGATTTTTGTAAGTTCAATAGGATCTGACAAAATTTTTAAATATTCTTGAATTTCGTCTGACAATTCTTTTAATTCATTATCAATTTTTTCGCTTTCAAGTCCTGTTAATTTAGATAATTTCATATCAAGAATTGCTCTTGCTTGTACATCAGTAAAATAAAATCTTCCATTTTCAATTCTATTTCCTCTATCTTGAATTAATTCTAACATAGTTTGTACAACACTTGCATCCCAATCTCTTTTCATTAATTCTTCTCTGGCTTCTGTTGTGTCTTTTGCCGATTTAATTAATGCAATAATTTCATCAATTTCATTTACTGCAACTCTTAAACCAATCAGGATATGAGCTCTATCTCTTGCTTTTGCTAATAAAAATTCTGTTCTTCTTGTAACAACTTCTTTTCTAAAAGTTGTAAATAATTTAATAACATCAAATACACCTAAACTTTCCGGTTTTCCATGATTTAATGCTAAAATATTTGCTGGAAAATTACATTGTAAATCTGTAAAACTATATAATTGACTTAAAATAACTTCTGCATTTCCATTTCTATTTACTTCAACAACAACTCTAATTCCTTCTTTACTAGATTCATCTCTTAAATCAGAAATACCTTCAATTTTCTTTTCTTTAACTAAATCAGCAATTTTTTCAACTAATTTAGCTTTATTTACTTGATAAGGAATAGATGAAATAATAATTTGTGATCTTCCATTTTTTTGTTCTTCAATTTTTGCTTCACCTCTCATTACTATTGTTCCCCTACCATTTTTAAGAACATTAGTATAGCCACTTCTTCCCATAATTAAGCCACCAGTAGGAAAATCAGGGCCTGGAATTATTTGCATTAATTGTTCTTGTGTTAATTCTGGATTATCAATATAAGCAACAACACCATCAATAACTTCGCCTAAATTATGTGGTGGAACATTTGTTGCCATACCAACAGCAATACCACTACTACCATTTACAAGTAAGTTTGGAAATTTAGCAGGCAATACATCTGGTTCTTTTTCTGTACCATCATAGTTATCAACAAAATCAACAGTATCTTTATCTAAATCATCAGTCATTATATGAGCTAATTTAGCTAATCTAGCTTCTGTATACCTCATAGCAGCTGGTGGATCATCATCAATAGAACCAAAGTTTCCTTGTCCATCAATCAAAGGTGCTGACATAGAAAAATCTTGTGCCATTCTAACTAATGCTTCATAAATAGAGCTATCACCATGTGGATGATATTTACCCATAACATCACCGACAATTCTAGCACATTTTTTAAATGGTTTATTATAATCATAATGATTTTCATACATAGAATACAAAATTCTTCTGTGAACTGGTTTTAAACCATCATTAACATCAGGTATAGCTCTTGCTATGATAACACTCATAGCATAATCTAAATATGATTTTTTCATTTCTGTTGAAATTTCAACATTCACTATGTCGCCATGATTAAACTCTTTTTCCATTTACTTTTTCCTTGTTTAAATTTATATTTACATGTAGTATTATAATAATTTTAAATGTTTTAAATGCAAGCAAAATAATTTTTATCTTGCATTAAAACATTTATTTTTAAATAAAAAATAAGCTATTTTAAATTATTTTCTTTATAGTATTTTTCAATTTCTTCATCAAGAATTTTTAAGCCTTTTGATAATGTTTGCCTAAATTTAATTTCTTCATTTTCTAATGTTTCCATAATTAAATCTTGTTTATCTTTTAATTCTGTATAATAACCGCCCATTATATCAACTAATGAAGGAACTAACTTATACATTTGAGGTTTAGTAGCTCCCAACTTATGAATATGTCTCATAGCTCTTCTCATAATTCTTCTAAGTACATAGCCTCTACCTTCATTTGATGGTAAAACACCATCAGCAATCAAGAAAGAGCTTGACCTTAGGTGATCGGCAATAATTCTATGTGAAAAAATATCACCATCACCAATTATTAGTTTTGAATTATCAATAAGATGTTTAAATAAGTCTATATCGTAATTATTATGCACTCCTTGCAATACAGCAGAAATTCTTTCAAGTCCCATTCCAGTATCTATATTTTTTCGCTTTAATTCTTGCAGACTTCCATCAGGCATTCTTTCAAATTGTGTAAATACATTATTCCATACCTCAATATATCTATCACCATCTTCATCAGGAGTTCCAGGCTTTCCACCAGGTATATTAGAACCATGATCGTAAAATATTTCAGTAGAAGGACCACAAGGACCAGTATCCCCCATTTCCCAAAAATTATCTTTTGTTGTAATTCTTATAATTCTATCATCTGGCAATTTTGCAACATCTTTCCATATTTGATATGCTTCATCATCTGTGTAATAAACAGTTGCTAATAATTTTTCAGGTGGAAGCATTAGTTGCTCTGTTAAAAATTCCCATGACCATTTAATTGCATCTTGTTTAAAATAATCACCTATGGAAAAATTACCAAGCATTTCAAAAAAAGTATGATGTCTCGCAGTATAACCAACATTATCTAAATCATTATGTTTTCCACCAGCTCTAACACATTTTTGACAGCTTACCATTCTTTTTGAAGGCGGAGTTTCAAGTCCAGTATAATAATTTTTCAAAGGAACCATACCAGCATTAGTAAACATCAAAGTTGGATCATTTGGTACCAATGATGAAGATTTTAATATTTTATGATTTCTTTTCTCAAAAAATTTTAAATATTTTTCTCTAATTTCATTTACACTTAGCATAATATTTTACTTTATTTAAAACACTTATAGACTTTATAAAGATAAAATTATTTGAATAAAAGTCAATAAATTTTTATTCAACTTAATCAATAATTATTAAAAATATGGATGGTGCCAAGAGGCAGAATCGAACTGCCGACACAAGGATTTTCAGTCCTTTGCTCTACCGACTGAGCTATCTTGGCATAAAGACATAAATATAATATAAAGGTTGTATTTTATTTTGCAAGAAAAAAATAAAAATATTTTTATACTTTTTAATTTATTTTTATTTATATTGTTTTTTTAAATTTATTTTTTACTATTTAAAAAAATATTATTTTGTAAATATGAAAACAGATATTGAAATTGCAAGAGAAAGCAAAAAATTACCAATAATAGAAATTGCCGATAAAATTGGTATAAAAGAAGAAAATTTAGAATTATATGGAAAATATAAAGCAAAAATTTCTCAATCATTTATAAACAATTTACAAAATAATAAAGATGGAAAATTAGTCCTTGTTACAGCTATTAACCCTACACCTGCTGGTGAAGGAAAAACCACTACAACAATAGGACTTGGACAAGCTTTATGGAAATTAGGCAAAAAAAGTATGATAGCTTTAAGAGAACCATCATTAGGCCCCTGTTTTGGTATGAAAGGTGGTGCTACTGGTGGTGGTTATGCACAAGTTGTCCCTATGGAAGAAATTAATTTACATTTCACCGGCGATATACATGCAATCACATCTGCACACAATTTATTATCTTCAATGATAGATAATCATATATATCATGGCAATAAATTAAATATTGATACAAACAATATTAAATGGAAAAGAGTATTAGATTTAAACGACAGAAGTTTAAGAAATATAGTTATTGGCTTAAATAACAATGGAAAATGTAGAGAAGATGGTTTTATGATTACTGTTGCATCCGAAATTATGGCTATTTTATGTCTTGCAACAGATATTCATAATTTAAAAGAAATGGTTGGAAATATTTTAGTTGCATATAATACACAAGGTGAACCAATTTATGCAAAAGATTTAAAAGCAGAAGGTTCACTTGCTGTGTTATTAAAAGATGCAATAAAACCTAATTTAGTACAAACACTGGAAGGAACACCTGCAATTATACATGGTGGCCCATTTGCTAATATAGCTCATGGCTGTAATAGTATTATAGCTACAAAAACTGCATTAAAATTAGCTGATTATGTTATTACAGAAGCTGGCTTTGGTGCAGATTTAGGTGCTGAAAAGTTTTTTGATATAAAATGCAGAAAAGCTAATTTAAAACCAAATGCAGTAGTATTAGTCGCCACAATTAAAGCTTTAAAATATAATGGTGGAGTAAAAAAAGATGAATTATCAACAGAAAATTTAGATGCTTTAAAAATTGGTATAGTTAATTTAGAAAAACATATTCAAAATTTAAAAAAATATAATATACCAGTTATTGTAGCATTAAATAAATATACTAGTGATACAAAAGCAGAAATAGAATATGTTAAAAACTATTGCAAAAATTTAGGAGTAGATTTTAGCATTTGTGAAGGTTGGGAAAAAGGCGGAGAAGGTGCAATAGATTTAGCAAATATTGTATTAAAAAATATAGACAACAAAGAAAGCAATTTCAAAGTATTATATGAAGATAATTTATCTTTAATTGATAAAATAAAAAAAGTTGCTACTGAAATTTATGGTGCTGACGATGTTGAATTGTCATCATTAGCAAAAAAAGAAATGAAAAAAATTAAAGAATTAGACAAAGAAAATTTACCAATTTGCATTGCAAAAACTCAATATTCTTTTTCTGACAACAAAAATTTATTAGGCGCCCCTAAAAATTTTAAAATTACAATTAATGATATAAAATTATCAAATGGTGCTGGCTTTATTGTATGTATTGCTGGCGATATAATGACAATGCCAGGTTTACCAAAAGTTCCTGTTGCAGAAAATATTGATATTGACGAAAATGGCGAAATAATTGGTTTATTTTAGATAAGTTTTTTAATCGCAAATAATAAAGAATTATAATTATGTAATATATAGATTGGATTACCATAGCTTACAAAGCAACTCTCGCAATAACAACTCCCTTTTTCGTCATTACTTGGAGTGAAACGATGAATCAAACCATAACCACTTCTCACCCCCCTTCGTCATTGCAAGCGAAGCGAAGCAATCCATAACCACTAGTCTTTTATTCATTCACAGAAAAAGAAAAGAAATCAATAAATGAATGATTGTATCCCATCCCGAGATTGCCACAGGCCTTCGGCCTTCGCAATGACGAGTCTGTGTATACTGTCATTGCGAGTGAAGCGAAGCAATCCATAAACCATTGACAATAAATGTAAAAACAAAAAAGAAAAAGAAGTTATTATTATTTATCAAGTCCAAGAATTAATTTTTAATGAAATATTAATTTTCAATTTTCAATTTTTAATTTTCAATTTCTTATGGATTGCCACAGGCCTTCGGCCTTCGCAATGACGAGTCTAGAATAAATGAGATTGCCACGGCTTTTTTCAAAACCTCACAATGACGAGACAAGAATAAACGAGATTGCCACGGCTTTTTCAAAGCCTCGCAATGACGGCGTGTGTTGTGTGTAGTGGTCACCATCCCGAGATTGCCACAGGCTTTTCAAGCCCTCGCAATGGCAGCCCAGAATACCGAGATTGTCATAAACCTTCGGCTCTCGCAATGATGATATAAAAGTAAGCCCTTGCAATGACAAATACAAGTGCTTTTTGTTATTATTTTGCCTACTCACAATAATAATTAATATATATTTTATAATGATATATTAAAATAAGGAGTAAATTAATTTTTACTCCTTTTATAATAATTAATACAATAAAAATTATATTTTGTTGCAAATCATTTTAATAAAATCTCTTGCATCTTCCAATGCTTCATCATTTATTGTATGCCCCATATCTTGTACTGAATAAGCTTCAAAAGGAACATCAAATTCTCTTAATAAATATTCAGCTTTTTCAAGACTATTGTATGGAACAGTTTTATCAGCTGTACCATGAATTAATAAAATATTAGGTTTTGATCTAATTTCTTTTTTTAAGGTTTCCATGGTATCTGGAACCATACCAGAAAAAGATAGAACAGCAAATGGTGTATTTTCTCTTCTAAGTCCTGTATATAAACTCAACATAGCACCTTGTGAAAAGCCACCAAGAATTAAATTTTTGTCTTCTAAATTAAATCTTTTTAATTGACTATCTATAAATTTATTTAATAAACTACTAGCGATTTTAATTTCTTTTAATATGCTAAATAAATTCATAGTCTTTAATGAAAACCATTGATAACCATCGCCAACTTCTGATTTCCAAGGACCATTAACAGAAATTATTGCTGTATTAGGTAATAAATCCATAAGTTGTACTCCAAGATTTAAAAAATCTTGATTATTAGAACCATAACCATGTAAAAGAATTAAAACATTATTAACTTCTTCTGGTGTGATTTCAACAAAGTCTAAACTATCTTTTTCCATATTATTTATTTTTATTTATTATTAATTTTAATGCTTCCTTTCTAAAAGAAAAAATAAATTTTCTAATTTTTTCAGAAAGCGATAATTCATAATTTAATCTCATTTCATTTCTTTTTATAAAATATACAGTATAATAAGAAAAAAACTTGAATAAAAGGCAATTACAAATAAAATTTCTTTTACCATAAAATCTTTTTATAACTGAAATTCTTTCTTTATAAATTATTTTTTTTATTCGCTTTCGCTTGGTAACTTTTTTATCGCTAATATTATGATTTCTAAATCTAATTAAAGAATATTTAGATTTTTCAACTAATAAAGATAAAATAAGTTTTAATTTATGATAATTACAAAGCTCTAAATTTAAAATTATACAATCAAAACCTTTATCTTTTTGTTTTTCTAAAAAATCAATTATACTTTTTTCATCTAAACTTTTAAATTCCACACAAGAAATTTTTTTCTGTTTAAGAATTTCTAATATATCATCATTATTATTACCTATTAGCAATGTATGCTTAGTATCTGGTAATAAATGATAAAAAATAATTTTAGAATTAATTTTTGGTCTGATGTTATAATTATTTTCCATTTGCTTTTATCTTATTATTAATAATTATTTATTATTTAATTCTTCAATAAAATTATAAGCTTTATTTAATTTTTCTTTTTCATCATCAGTTAAATCAAAAACTTTAATTGATTCAACACCATCTTTTCCTAAAACAATAGGTAATCCTAAACAATCTTTATTGATTCCATATTCACCTTTACAATAGACAGAAGCTGTAACTAAGCTATGTGTATTTTTAAAATAAGCCTCTATTAATTCAACAATAGAATTAGCAGGTCCATAATATGTACCACCTGTTTGTATTAAATCAATAATTTCAGTAGCACCTAATGTAGAAGCTTTGCAAATATTATTAATAGTTTCTATACTAATATTGTTAGTCTTCATATAATTAAATAATGGTTCTCCATTAATTTTTGTTTGACTTAATAAATAAACCATTTCCTTACCATGTTGCCCTACAACAAAAGTATCAATTTTATCACTCTCAACATTTAATGTTTTTGATAAATAATACTTAAATCTACAAGTATCTAACCAATTTCCAGAACCAATTGTTTTTTTAGGATTATAACCGCCAACTTCAATAAAGAATTTTAAAATTGAATCAAGTGGGTTTGTAACAACGATAATAAATGGTTGCGATTCATCTTTTTTAATATAAGGTTTTAAACTATTAGAAACTTCTGTAATTATTTTTTTGTTAATTTCTAATAAAGCCTCTCTATTTCCACCAGTTTTTGCACTTCCAGCTGTTATAACAATAGCATCACTTCCTTCAACATATTTATAATCATTAGTACCTATAACTTTAATAGTATTGTGATTTAATATACTACCCTGCTCTAAATCCATAGCCTTACCCTTTGCATAATCTAAATTAATATCAAGTAAAACCATCTCGTCAAACAAATCTTTAAAAGTTAAAGCAAATGCTGTTGAACATGCTACTCCACCTGCACCAATAAATGAAATTTTCATACAACTAAAATTATTATTACTATTAATTTTACTTATAAAATAAATTAAAATAAAATCAACTTAAATTTTAATAAAGTTTATTGAAAATTACATTTTTTTATTTATAATATAAAAATATTATTTGCCAAAATAGCTCAGTTGGTAGAGCAACTGATTCGTAATCAGTAGGTCGTGGGTTCAAATCCCGCTTTTGGCACCATATTTTTCAATGACTAATAACTATCGTGTCTATAAAACTAGTTATCCTTACAACTAAAATATTTAAATATTTTATTAAAAACTATTTACTTTTTCATATTATGTTGTAAAAGTAGATTTTGGTTTAATTTTGATTATAAAATATGAATAAAAAAGAATTAATGCAAGAAGCTATTAAATGTTCATTAGAAGGCATGAATAGTAATGCTGGTGGCCCTTTTGGTGCAGTTATTGCAAAGGATGGCGAAATTATTGCAAAAGGCTGGAACAAAGTTACAAGTACTAACGATCCAACAGCTCATGCAGAAGTTACGGTTATTAGAGAAGCTTGTAAAAAGTTAGGTACATTTGATTTAACAGGTTGTGAATTGTATACATCTTGTGAACCTTGCCCTATGTGTTTATCAGCATCTTATTGGGCTGGTATCAAAAAAATATATTATGGAAACACCAGAAAAGATGCAGCAGATATCAACTTTGATGACGACTTTATTTATAAAGAAATTCCATTACCTATGAGTGAAAGAAGTATCCCTATGGAACAAGTTGACAGAGAAGAAGCTATTAAAGCTTTTGAAGAATGGAGTAAAAAAAATGATAAAATTGAATATTAATTAATATTTATTTCATAAATTAATTGACATAATTTCTTTTTATGTGCTGTTAAATATTCATCATCAACAGCACATTTTTTATGTACTTCATTTTTTGAATTAATATTAATTCTATTACCACCACTAGCAATTATTTTTCCACTATTAGCTAAACTATCATCTATTTTTCTATCTAATAAATATGCTTGATATGGTGTAAAATTATTAAAAGTTTCAATTTCACCAGATGGCATAACAGCTTTTACACTTAAATGATAATAATTTTTTTCTATATTATTAAATACAATAATACTAGATCTAGCAAATTTAACATATGGCAAAACTTTTGCATCATTATTTAGCATTTTTGCATTATATAAATGTAGCCAAAAATTTACTAACTCACCATCCATTTTTATATTTTTATCAAATATATTATTTTGTTGGTTTTTATCGTCTATTAAATTATTTTCATTACCATCAGTATTATTTACAGATAAAAATAAAATATCAGTTTTTTTTAAATCACCTGGCAAAAAACCATATTTTATTTGAAAATTTTTTATAGCTAAATTATATTGGTATAAATCTTTTGCTAATGATTTAATATTATTTTTATCTCTATTAACCACAATAGTTATAAAAAAACTTAGCATTATAGAAATAACAATTACTATAAAAGAAATTTCTATTAATGTTAAGCCTTTATTATTTTTCATTTTTTTAATACTAAATTTTGATTTGGTATATTAGATCTATATAAATCAATTCTTTTTACTTCATTCTTATAATTAATTAAATCTTTTCCAACCAATTTAATACTTGGTAAAGATTTTACCCTATCTGGATTAATTCTTTTATTATTATATAATACACCAAAATGTAGATGTGGACCTGTCGATCTTCCAGTTGTACCAACATATGCTATAACCTGTCCTTGTTTTACTTTTACACCTGGTTTTATACCTGGTGCAATCTTACTAGCATGAGCATACTCTGTATCATAACCACCAACATGTTTAATTCTAACATAATTTCCCCATGTACTCCAAAATTGTGCTTTTACAACAGTACCACTACCAGCAGCAAAAATAGGAGTTCCAGTTGGTGCAGCAAAATCTTTACCATTATGCAATTTATTATAACCTAAGATTGGATGTTTTCTATAACCATAATTTGATGATATTCTAGCTCCATTTATAGGTGTTTTTAATAAAGATTTTTGAGCACTTTGTCCATTTTTATTAAAATAGTAAGTATTTCCATTTACATTATACTTATATATATCAAATACTCTTCCTTGATTATCAAGATGAGCATATAAAATATCACCATCCTTAACCTTTTTGCCATCATCTGTTGAATATATTTCAAATAAGATTTCAAATTCATCCCCTACTCTTAAATCTCTTTGAAAGTCTATATCAAAGCTAAAAAATTTAATAAAATTTACCATTATATTAGCAGGAATACCAGCTGCAATACCATCATTATAGAGACTATCTTTTACTTTTACTTTATATTTTAAATAGTGTTTATTTAGAGCAATTTTATTTTCTCGAGCTTGATAAATATTATCAGAATTTAAATATACAACAACTTCTCTTTCTTTATTATCTAATTCTATTTTTAATTCTTCTAATAAAATCTTTTCTTCAATTTCACCAGAATCATTTTGATTTATCATAACTCTGTATTTAATTTCTATTGGTTGTCCTACTTGCAATTGTGAAATATTATAAACATTTTTTAGTGCAGTTAGAATACTATATGCATCAGAATTAGAAATGCCAACTTCTTTTGTTAATATAGTTATAAGATTATCACCTTCTTTGATATTATATTTTAATATTTCGTAATCATCAATATTTATAGAATTATTAGGATATGGAATAACAATTTTAAGCGGAGGTAATGTATTAATTGTGTTATTTTCTTTTTCAATTAAAGTATTTTTGAAAAAAATATATAGTAATATAAATAGAACAATTAAAAATAAAAATATTGTTGCAAACAGAATATTTTTTTTAAATTGATCATCTCGAAAATCTGCATTATCAAAATCTGTGATTTTCCTAGTTCTTGAAAAGCCAAGAACCAAATTATCTTTTGTAAAAAAATTATATAACTTATTTAAAATTTTCATTTTTTTTTATAAATTTTCTTGCATAAATTATTTTATATGGTATAATATTTAAATGTAAAGGTTTTTATATCATATATTACAATAATAATTTTATAATATATAGATATTTTATTAATTCAAGAAAATTTTATAATATGAAAAAGAATGTAGAATTTAAAGTTGGTGAATATTGTGTTTATAAAACACATGGTGTAGCTCAAATAAAAGATATTCAAACTATTGAGCTAAAAGATTTTAAAAGTAGATGTTTAGTTCTCTACTTTGAAAAAGAAAAACTCACCATAACTGTTCCAGAAAGTCAAATTGAAAATATGGAAATTAGAAAAATCTCTTCAAAGGCTGAAATGGATGAAGTATTTGCTATTTTAGCTAATGGTATTAAAAAAATTAAAGGAATGTGGAGTAGAAGAGCAAAAGAATATGAAGAAAAAATTAATTCTGGCGATATTCATTTAATTGCAGAAGTAATTAGAGATTTAACAAGAGATGTTGAAGAAGCTGACAGATCATTTAGTGAAAGAATGATTTATGAAACAGCAGTTTACAGATTAGCATCCGAATACGCTATTTTAATGAATATTAGTTTAGAAGAAGCTACAAAAAAGATTATTGAAGTTTCAAAACAAAGAGTGAAATTTACAGATATTTCAAATTGTGAAATTTTAGAAGCTTAATAAAATAATACGATTTTAATAATATATCTATATTATTATATAAATAAATTAAAAGAATAAATTAAAAAAATACCCACCAGATTATCTGGTGGTTTTTGTTTTTAATATTGTCATTTCCACAAATCTTCGGCCTTTGTAATGACGAGACAAGAATAACGAGATTGCCACGAGTTGCAAGCAACTCTCGCAATGACGGTTTTTTTGTCATTGCGAGCGAAGCGAAGCAATCCATAAACCACTGATATTTCATTCATTCACAGAAAACCAAAAAAATTCACTACCACTCACCCCCTTCGTCATTGCGAGCGAAGCGAAGCAATCCATAAACCACCAATAGCTAATATAAAAATAGAAAAGAAAAGAATTCACTACTCTCGTCCCCTTTTGTCATTGCGAGACTTCGTAGAAGTCGTGGCAATCCATAAACCACCAATAGCTAATATAAAAATAGAAAAGAAAAGAATTCACTACTCTCGTCCCTTTTTGTCATTGCGAAGGCCGAAGGCCTGTGGCAATCCATAACCACTGTCATTTATAAATAAAATACAATAAACTAATTTATTTATTAGTTTACCAGATTATAAAATAAGTCATCCCAGTTCTTATTATTTTCTTCTATTAATTCTATTTTTTTACTTCTAGAACCAGCTTTTAATTGTTTTTCTCTTGAAATTGCATTATACATATCATCATAAACTTCATAATAAACCAATTTATCTACATTATATTTCATTGTAAATCCTTCTATTTTCTTGGATTTGTGTTCCGATACTCGTCTTAATAAATCATTTGTGACACCAATATATAATGTACCATGTTTTTTATTTGCTAATATATATACATATGAAGTTTTATTCATTAATGAAGTATCTTTTTTTAAGAAAAATATAACAATTATTATTAAAATAAAGAGTTTTTTATTTTAATAAATTAATGGATTGCCACGAACCTTCGGTTCTCGCAATGATGAGTTTTGATTTGGTATGGTGGTCATCATATCGAGATTGCCACGGCTTTTTCAAAGCCTCGCAATGACAGGCCAAGAATAAACGAGATTGCCACGAACCTTCGGTTCTCGCAATGACAATGTGTAGGGTAGGTTCTCGCAATGACAAGTTTTGATTAATTGCCATAGTGTTCCATCCCAAGATTGCCACAGGCCTTCAGCCTTCGCAATGACGGTGTGGGTTGAGTGTGGTGGTTGCCATAACGAGATTGCCACGGCTTTTTCAAAGCCTCGCAATGACAGTTCTTTTTTTCGTCATTGCGAGGAGTGAAACGACGAAGCAATCCACAAACCATCAACAATATATTCATTCACAGAAAACCAAAAAAATTCACTACCATTCACCCCTTTCGTCATTGCGAGCGAAGCGAAGCAATCCATAAATTTATTGTGATGTAGTTGTGAAGTTGGTTTTTGATAGCCTTGGTGTTGGGCAAGATACCCAACACCACAAAATTTATATGTAATATTATTACTTTTCTTTTGTTTCTTTATTTTTAATTGATGCTTTTATGAAATTAACAAATAAAGGTGCAGGTGCAAATGGTCTAGATTTTAATTCTGGGTGGAATTGTACTGCAACAAAGAATGGATGATCTTTTAATTCAACACATTCCATAAATTCACCATCTGGCGAAGTTCCTGAAAAAATTAAACCATTTTTTTCAATATCATCTTTATATTTTTTGTTAACTTCATATCTATGTCTATGTCTTTCTTTTATTTCGTCTTTTTTGTAAATTTCTTTTAATAAAGATTTGTCTTTTAATTTTGCAACATAGGCACCAAGTCGCATTGTTCCACCTAAATTAGAATCTTTTGTTCTTTTTTCTTTTTTACCATCTTTTTCTATTTCTTCAATTAAATAAATAATTGGTTCACATTTTTCATCTAATTCTGTGGAGTTAGCATTTTTAATATTTAAAACATTTCTGCAAAATTCAACAACAGCCATTTGCATACCTAAACAAATACCTAAATAAGGGATTTTATGTTCTCTGGCATATTGAATAGCTAAAATTTTTCCTTCTGTTCCATCTTTTCCAAAACCACCTGGAACTAAAATACCATCAACATCTTCTAAAACTTTTAAATCTTCTTTGTTATTAATAAATCTAGACTCAACCCATACTATTTCAACTTTTGCACTATTTGCAATACCGCCATGTTTAATAGCTTCAATTAATGATTTATAAGATTCTTTAAGACTCGTATATTTTCCAACCACTGCTATTTTAATATGTGTTTTTGGATGTTGTACATTATTAACAATATCTAACCAACTTTTTAAATTAGGCTCTTTATTTTCTAATTTAAAATGTTCCACAACTCTATCATCTAAATGTACACTGTGATAAATCAAAGGAATTTCATAAATATCGCTAGCATTTAATGCAGGTATAACATTTTCTCTTTTTACATTACAAAATTGAGAAATTTTATTTAATTCATTCTCTGGAATTTCTATATCAGCTCTACATAATAAAATATCTGGTTGAATTCCTAATGATTGTAAAGCTTTAACAGAGTGTTGAGTAGGTTTTGTTTTTAATTCTTCGGCCATTTTAATGTATGGCAAATATGTCAAGTGTATAAAACATACATTTTCTCTACCTAATTCAAAACCTAATTGTCTAATAGCTTCATAAAATGGTAAACCTTCAATATCACCAACTGTTCCACCAATTTCACATAAAACAAAATCAATATCTTTTGGATTATCTAAAATAAATTCTTTTATGATATTTGTAACATGCGGTATAACCTGAACAGTTTTGCCAAGATATTCACCTTTTCTCTCTTTTTCAATAATTTTTGAATAAACTTGACCTGTGGTAATATT
Organism: uncultured Rickettsiales bacterium; assembly: GCA_944392135.1. Taxonomy (GTDB): domain Bacteria; phylum Pseudomonadota; class Alphaproteobacteria; order Rickettsiales; family UBA1997; genus CALXSC01. The sequence continues at coordinate 63,096 of CALXVQ010000001.1, read as the reverse complement.
ACTATTTTTACTAGTGTCTATACCTGTAAATCTTTCATAATGTCCTAAATCCAAATCAGCTTCATAACCATCATCGGTAACAAAAACTTCACCATGTTGAGTAGGGCTCATTGTACCAGGATCAACATTTAAATAAGGATCTAATTTTTTTAAATTAACTTTAAAGTCTCGTGCTTGTAATAAAGCACCAATGGTAGCTGATGCTATTCCTTTTCCTAATGAAGAAACAACACCACCTGTAATAAAAATAAATTTTTGCATTTTTAAAATTGGTTTTTCTTTATGTTATATTGTGATTTTAATTTTTCAAGATTTTATTAAAAATAAAATTTACTATCTATTACTACTATTAAACCATCTATTGAATCTTAAAGAAGAAATAATAAATAAAGAAACTCCCATACCTAACATCCACAAAATTGGTTTCCAAATTTCTAAAATTGTTGTTCCTCTAAATATTACTGCAAAAGCAAAATCCATGCAATGTTTAAGTGGTGAAAGAAACATTATATCTTGTATAATCGGTGCCATTGATTCCATAGGTGTATACATACCAGATAAAAATACCATAGGCATCATAACTAAAATAATCAATAAAGCTAATTGAGCTGTGTTATTAGCAAAAGTCGCTAATAAAATACCTAATGATGTGACACTAAACTGAAATATTATAAATCCCATAAAAAATAATAATATAGAACCTTCAATTTTGACTCCAAAATAACCTTTTATAACTAATTGTATAGATAACATTGTAAACAATAATATAATTAATGCATTTGACCATATTTTTGATAACATAATTTCTTGTGGTGTAATTGGCATAACTAATAAATGTTCTATTGTACCAGATTCTTTTTCTCTAACCAATGCAACAGCAGGCAACATCATTGAAAGCATTGTTCCCATAGTAATAACTTGTGCTATTGACATAAACCATTCAGAAATAGAATTAGGATTATATTTTACTCTTATTATATTATCAAATGATTTAAAGTCAGTATTTTTTTGTCCTGCATTAATATAATCATTTACTTCCTTATTAATTATTTGCTTAATATAACCAGACCCAATATAAGCTTGACTAATAACAGTTGCATCAATATTTAATTGAATTTCTGCTAACTTATTAGATAATAAGTCAGCTTCAAAATGTTCTGGAATAACTACAACAAAGGTGTAATTTCCTAAATCCATATTTTTATCAATTTCACTAAAAGTAATATTTGCAGGAGTTTTAAAAAATGGTTCCCTAAGTCCTTGTATAATATTTCTAGATAATTGCGAATTATCTTCATTAACAACTGCTATTGAAGCATTTTTAACATCCATATTTCCAGCATTAGACACTACAATAATATTTAATGTAAAAGACCATATTACAAATATAAAAAATACTTTATCATTTAAAAAACTTTTTACTTCTTTAAGTCCTAATCTATAAACATGTTTTAAAAAATTTCTCATTTTTTTACTTTTTATGAAATTTATATATAAAAATTAAAACAAAATAAATAAATATACAATAAATTATTGCTATTTTGTAAATGAGTTTTTATATTATCATTATTAACACATAACAAAAAATAAAACTATGAAAAAAGATACTAACAATATCACTAATCTTTATTCTTTATATAATACAACACAAAATGGTTTAAGTTTAAAAGAAGCTAAACAAAGACTTTTAAAATATGGAAAAAATGAATTACCAGAAGAAAAAATACCATCCTTATTTTTTATATTTTTAAAACAATTTGCTGATCCATTAATTTATATTTTATTATTAGCAGCTGTTGTGTCATTTTTTGTTGGTGAAGGTATTGATAGTTATTTTATTTTAGTTGTAGTTTCATTTAATGCTATCATAGGAACAGTACAAGAATATTCTGCAAATAAATCAGCATCTTCATTAAAAAAAATTGTTGAAGTAAAAAGTTTTGTATTGAGAGATGGAAATGAAATACAAATACCATCTAAAAATATTGTTGTTGGTGATATAGTTATTTTAAAAGAAGGTGATAAAGTACCAGCTGACATTATTTTAATAGAAAGTAAAAATTTTAAAGTTGACGAATCTATGCTCACAGGTGAATCTGTACCAGTAAATAAAGATTGCAATTTCGTACCAGTTAAGGATTCAAGTATTCAAGATAAATTAAATGAAGTTTTTGCAGGAACTATTGTGGTAAAAGGACAAGCAAAAGGAATCGTAAAAGCTATTGCTTTAAATACAGAAATTGGAAAAATTGCTGACAAAATTACTCAAAAGTCAGAGGCTAAATCCCCATTAGTACACAGAATGGAACAATTTACCACTAGATTAACAATAGTTATGGGCTTTTTTATTATATTAATTTCAAGCATTGCCTATAATATGGGACTTAATTTAAAAGATACTTTAATGCTTGCCAGTGGTTTAGGTGTTGCAGCAATACCAGAAGGTTTACCTATTGCCATAACAGTATGTCTTGCAATAGGAATGAATAGAATGGCTAAAAAGAATGTTATTGTAAAAAATTTAGTTGCCGTTGAATCATTAGGTTCTTGTACTACAATAGCCTCTGATAAAACAGGAACATTAACTATTAATGAATTAAAAGTTGTTGAAATTATAACACCTAAAAATAACACAATATCTTTAATTGAAAAACCCGAAGATTTTAAACCTATTGAAAAAGAAGAAAATTTTGAAAAAATGTCATTAGAGAAAAAAATTCTTATGACTTTTGTATTATCCAATGAAGCTAGTGAAAATGAAGGAAAATTCTATGGAGATCCAGTTGATATTGCATTCTTAAAAGCAACAACAGATAAAGGTTATAAAATAAAAAATATACATAAAAAATACCCAAGGCTTCAATTATTACCTTACACTTCGGAAGCAAAATTTTCTGCAAGTTTTAATTCTGTTGATGGAAAAGAAGATTATGCTTTTGTAAAAGGTGCCCCGGAAGTACTTATATCTATGTGCAATATTGATGAAGAAACAAATAACAAAATTAAAGCTAAATTAGATGATTTGACTAAAAAGGGTTTAAGAGTTTTGAGTGTTGCTTGTGGAAAAGTGAGTAAAAATTTAACTGATAATGAAGAAAAACTGAAAAAAGAATTAAAAAATTTAGAATTTTTATCATTAGTTGCCATGCTTGATCCACTTAGACCAGAAGCTAAAAAAGCTGTAAAAGCATGTCAAGATGCAGGTATAAATGTTGTTATGATTACAGGTGATAACCCTAAAACTGCTTTTGCAATTTCTAGCGAATTAGGCTTTGTAAAAAATCAAAAAGAAGTTATTACAGGACTTGAATTAAAGAAAGCTATGGATATTGGAACCGAAGCAGTAGACAAAATTACACAAAATGCAAAAGTTTATGCCAGAGTTGAACCTACACAAAAACTTGATATAGTACAATCATTAATTAGAAATGGAAATTTCGTTGCCGTTACAGGTGATGGTGTAAATGATGCCCCTGCATTAAAAAATGCAAATGTTGGTATTGCTATGGGTAAAAAGGGAACTGATATAGCAAGAGAAAGTGCAAATATTATTTTAACAGATGATAATTTTGCATCTATTGTAAATGGTGTAGAGCAAGGAAGACTCACATATTCAAATATTAGAAAATTAATTTTCTTTTTCTTATCAACTGCTTTTGCTGAAATTGGTATATTTATTTTAGCAATGATAATGGGACTACCATTGCCATTTACAGCTATACAACTATTATGGATAAATTTAATTACAGAAGGCATACAAGGTATAGCAATAGCATTAGAAAGTCCAGAAGGAAATGAAATGAAACAACCACCACGAGACCCTAAGGAGTCTATATTTAACAAAATAATGGTTAGCAGAATTATTGTTAGTTCTATTATAATGATTTTTGGTTGTTTCTTTGTATTTAAATATTTTTATGAAACAACAATGGATGTTAAAATTGCAAGAAGTGCTACAATATTTTTATTAATATTATTTCAAAACATGCAAATATTCAATGCAAGATCAGAAACTCAATCATTATTCAAGATTAGTTTCTTCAAAAACCCATTCTTATTTGTATCTATTGCAATAGTTACATTAGTTCATATTGTCGCATCATACAATTCTGTATTTGATAAATTTTTAAAAATTGATCCATTAGGTTGGGAAGAATTAGCTATTATACTTCCTTTATCATTAATGATTATTGTTGTAATAGAAATGGAAAAATTTATTAGAAATAAATTACATAAGAATAAATAATTCTACAAATGAATGATTATATCTTACATCAAGATTGCCACAGGCCTTCGGCCTTCGCAATGACAAGTTTGGGTTGTGTGTAGCGGTTGTCATACTGAGATTGCCACGAGTTGCAAAGCAACTCTCGCAATGACGAGCCTAAAATAAACGAGATTGCCACGGCTTTTTCAAAGTCTCGCAATGACGATGCGAGGGTACTGTCATTGCGAGGAGTGAAACGACGAAGCAATCCACAAACCACTAAAAGTTAATACAAAAACAGAAAAGAAAAAGAATTCACCACTTTTTGCCCCCCTGTCATTGCGAGCAAAGTGAAGCAATCCACAAACCACCGATAGTCTATTCATTCACAAAAAAACAAAAGAATTCACTATCAACAGCAAATACAAAAACAGAAAAGAAAAAGAAATTATTATTATTTATCAAGTTAAAGAATTGATTTCAAATGAAATATTAATTTTTAATTTCTTATGGATTGCCACAGGCCTTCGGCCTTCGCAATGACAAGCTTGGGTTGTGTGCAGTGGTTGCCATACTGAGATTGCCACGGCTTTTTCAAAGCCTCGCAATGACGAGCCTAGAATAAACGAGATTGCCACGGCTTTTTCAAAGCCTCGCAATGACGATACAAGGGTACTGTCATTGCGAGGAGTGAAACGACGAAGCAATCCATAAACCACAAAAAGTTAATACAAAAACAGCAAAGAAAAAGAATTCTATGAATGAATAATTATGTCTCATACCAAGATTGCCACAGGCCTTCGGCCTTCGCAATGACGAGTTTGTATGTACTGTCATTGTAAACGAAAAAGCAATCCATAAGCCCCCCTTCGTCATTGCGAGCGAAGCAAAGCAATCCATAAACTACAAAAAAACCAATATAACAAAAAAATCGCTATATTAAATTTAATATAGCGACTTGAAAAATAAAAAATAATTTAAAAAATTATTTTTTAACAGAATCTTTTAAAACTTTACCAATTGTAAATTTAACTTTTTTACCAGCTGGTATTTTGATTTCTTTTCCTGTTTTAGGATTTCTTCCCATTTTAGCCTTTGTATCAACAACTTTAAAGCTACCAAAACCAATTAAAGAAACATCTTCACCTTTTTTAAGTGATTCTTCAATTGTTTCAACAAAAGCATTTAACATCATTTCGCATGCTACTTTTGTATTACCTGTTTTTGTAGCTATTGCATTAACTAAGTCTTGCTTAAACATATTTTTTACCTCAATTATTTTTAAAAAATTCTATATAATATATAAAATATTATATTTCCAACATCCATTTTAATTTATATAATTTTAATATCAAGAATTTTTATTTTATTTTATTAAAGTTTTTTAAAAAATTAATTATTATAAAATCATTAAATTATTAATAATAAAATTACTAAATTTACTTTAATATAAATACCAAAAAGCTCCATCATTTGATGGAGCTAATATTTTTACATGTAATTATTAACTAGAATGATTTAGTTAATTTTACACCATATGTATAGCCATATTCTTTTTTACCACCAATATCACCTGTACCTTTTCCAGTATCAAGTATAAGTTCTTCTTTATCGTTTTTATATAAAGAACCATAAATTCCTAAATACATAGTATCATTTAAAGCATAGTCAACACTTAAAGATACACCATATTCATTATATGAATTTGTATTGGATAATAATGGGTCCTCTCCTGGCATATATACTATATTATATTTACTGCCTTGTAATAAATAATATAAATCTAAACCAAGATTAACTTTTCCTAACTTTACTTCATTTTCTAACTTTGTATATAATGCTTGTGTAGATTTTGCTTTATTGCTTATTGCTTCTCCTGCAATTGATACATCTTTTGTGTAAGACATATCATATATACCGCCTACACTTAAAGCAACATTATAATTGTTTAAATCTAAACCATATTTTAAAGATAAATCAAAATATGTATTTGGTACTGTAGATACACCAAAATCATTAGGCATATAATTATCATTTTGTCCAACATTTAAAGTAAGATAAGCTTTTTGTTTACCACAATCATACAATTTACCAGTTAAACCCAAATAATAATTTTTAAATTCTGGTGATGCTTTATATTTAGCAAGTGTATATATATTACCGCGTTGTGTAAGATTATATGAAACACCATAATTTAATGCAAGATGATCTGTTAAACCATATTGACCTTCTAAATTTACATTACCGCCTTTATTTTCTAATGTACTAATAGGCATACCAGGCAAACCACTAACTTTATCCCACATATTTTTTGTATAACCAAGTGAAACTTCGGTTTTTAATTCTCCTTTTGATGCTTGATAAAGCGGGCTTGTAAGAGAAACAGATGCATTTGCTGTTCCATAAAGTGAACCAAGAATGAGAGCGGTTGATAATACTTTACTTTTCATGGCCTTCTCCTTTTAAAATTAGTAATAAATATTATATTTATTAGTATATACATATATACAACATACTAAATATAAAAAAATAAAAATATTTTGTCAAGAAAAACTAACTTTTCTAAAAGAATAAGAATAATTTTTCGTTAAATTCAATGGATAAATATTTAATTTTATATAATGATATTTTATTAAACATTTAAATAAATTTAAAAATGTATCTTGATTTTAATTTTTATAGTTATAAATTATTAATTATGTTAAATTAAAAAAAAGAAAATGACACAATGCAAATTGCCTATATATTTAGATTTTCAAGCAACTACGCCTATGGATAAAAGAGTCCTTGATGCAATGTATCCATATTTTCTAGAAGATTATGGAAATGCACATTCTAATAGCCATTGTTTTGGTTGGAAAGCTCATGATGCAGTTGAAAAAGCTAGAAAACAAGTTGCGGATCTTATTAATGCAAAGGCTGATAATATAATTTTTACTTCTGGTGCCACTGAATCTAATAATTTAGCAATTAAAGGTGTCGCAAGAGCTAATAAAAAAGAAAATAAAAATCATGTTATTTCTGTTTGTACTGAACATAAATGTGTTTTAGAAAGTGTAAAAAGTCTTAGAAAAGAAGGTTTTGAAATTACATTACTACCAGTAAATCACGAAGGTTTAATTTCACTAGATGATTTAAAAAATGCTATTACAGAAAAAACAATTATGGTTTCTGTAATGGGTGTAAATAATGAAATTGGTGTTATTCAACCACTAAAAGAAATTGGAAAAATATGTAAAGAAAAAGGGGTTATTTTTCATACAGATTGTGCACAAGCTTTTGGAAAAATACCACTTGATGTTGAAGAAATGGATATAGATTTAATGAGTATTTCTGGACATAAGATATATGGTCCTAAGGGTGTTGGTGCTTTATATATTAGAGATAAAATTAAAGTTCAACCATTATTTAGTGGTGGCGGACAAGAAAAAAGATTAAGATCAGGCACCCTTCCTGTACCATTAATAGTTGGTTTGGGCGAAGCATCAAAAATTGCAAAAAAAGAAATGGAAAAAGATGCAAAACATGCAAAAGAATTATTTGATGCATTTTATAATGAAATGATGAAAATTGAAAAATGTTATCTTAATGGAAGTAAAGAACATAGATGGTGGGGCTGTGCTAATTATAGTTTTGCAGGAATTGAAGGTGAATCTATGATGATTAGAGTTAAGGAAGTTGGTGTTTCTTCTGGTTCAGCTTGTACTTCTGATGATTTAAGACCTTCTTATGTTATAGAAGCATTAGGTGGTGATCCAGAATTAGCTCACTCATCTTTAAGAATTGGTTTTGGAAGATTTACAAAAATGGATGAAGTTTTATATTATGCAAAAAGATTAACAGAAGAAGTTGCATATTTGAGAAATATGAGTCCATTATGGGATCAAATGAAAGCCAGAGAAAAATAATTATTTATCATAACTTTAATTTTCCCTTATAATATATATAAGGGAAATATATACTTTTTTCCACTATTAAGAAAATGCTTGACAAAATGATTTTTAAACAATTAATATTATGTAAGATTTATTAACAATAAAAATGCTATGTTATTAAAAGGAAAAAAAGGTTTAATTATCGGCTTATCTAACAATATGGGTATTGCTTGGGGTATTACACAAAAATGTGCTGAAAATGGTGCTGAACTTTGCATAATGTATCAAAATGAAGCTATGAAGAAAAGAGCTTTACCATTAGCCGAAGAAGTTGGCTGTAAATTTACAGTACAATGTGATTTTTCAAACAAAGAAGAAGTTGCTAACTTATCAAAAACAATCAAAGAACAATGGGGCGAATTAGATTTTATCGTTCATTCTATGGCTTTTGCTCCAAAAGAAGATTTACATGGTGAATACAATAAAATTTCACAAGAAGGCTTTGATTTAGCTATGAATATTAGTGCTTATTCTCTCATTAAATTTACATCAGATTTAGCACCTTTAATGAAAAATGGTGGTTCTGTTGTTACATTAACATATTATGGTGGTGAAAAAGTTATCAAAAATTATAAATTAATGGGAACATGTAAAGCTGCATTAGATTCTGCTGTTAGAGAATTATCAGCTGATTTAGGACCTAAGAACATTAGAGTAAATGCTATTTCTTCTGCTCCTATCAAAACATTAGCTGCTTCTGGTGTTGCAGAATTTAACTCATTATTAAAAGCTTTTGAAGAAAGAGCACCACTTGGTAGAACATGCACAATTCAAGAAGTTGGAAACAGTGCTGTATTCTTACTAAGTGATATGTCATCTGCTATTACAGGTGAAATTTTACATGTTGATTGTGGTTATCATGCAATCGGTTAATTTATTACTATGAATTAATTAATAAAAAGGCTATCGTTTTGATGGCCTTTTTATTGTTATTCTTACATATTTATTAATTTTGTTTTGTTGTTTTAATTAATTATAATTTCCAAAACAATTATTACATGTAATATTTATAACACTTTAAAAATTAATATATATGTTAAAAACATATAAGCATATTTTAATATAAAAATAAACCCATTATCAAAAATAGGCTTATTTTCTAATTCATAAACATAATTTATTATTTTTGATTTTCTATATTATTACTGTTGTTATTATTGTTGCTATTATTATTTGTATTAACTTTTTCTTCTATAAAATTTTCAAGACCCAAAATATCACTTTTATGTGTTCTAGCTGATAATGTAGCTAATAACAAAGAATTACACATAAAAATAATAAAAATAATCATAGTCATTTTTGATATTGGGCTTTCCAATGTTCTTTTTGATAGCATTTTAGCATTTGCAGCCCCAGCTCCAATACCACTTAAAGAATCTTCATCACTTTGTTGTAATAAAACAAAAAATATTATTAAAATTGATAAAATTATTTGAAATATAAACAAAAAACTTTCTAATGATTGCATAAAAAAACCTTAAAATTAAAAACACAAAATACCCTACTTTCAAAATATAAAAGTAGGATATTTTAATTTATAAAACTATAAACCAATAGATACTGCTACACCACAATCTCTAACTGTTTCATTTGCAAGAGTTGTAGATGAATTGTTATAAACACAACCTTCTGGTGCAGTACTAACAGCTTCTCCTGTAAAACCATATATCTTTCCAGAATCAGAAATACCATTATCCATTTTGTCATCTAAGAATTTAGCATCTTTTCTAGAAACAACTGTTTTGCTTAATTTTGCTGTACCACTACCTGTTTCTGCATTTTTCATATTACTTACTGTTTCTTCACTACCAACTAAGAAAATAACATTGGATAACATTTCATCATTATAACCTAATGCATAGAAACCACCTTTCATTTTTGAACCAACAGAGTTGTTTGCAGTAACTGATGTAATTGGATCACATGTATATTGTTTTGTACCACTAATTAGACTGAATGAAGTTAAGTTAGCATCAACTATACCTTCATTAACCATTTGTGCCCAAGCTAAACAAGAATTATCAAAAGTCATTTCGGAAGAACCACTTGTACCAGGAAGTTCACCTCTGGATGTGTAATAAGCATTAACAGCGGTTTGGTAATTTCTAATATCTGTCATAACAGCTCTTAATTCAGCACTTTTAATTAAACTAGCACCACCAGTGATACCAGCAACTAAAAGACCAATAATAATTAAAACGATAGATAATTCTATCAAAGAGAAACCTTTTTTATTAGTATTTATCATAATTTTCCTTTATAAATTAATATTTTACAATATGAGTTTAATAAATAAAAAATTATTTTGCAATAATTAATTATAATTATAATATTATTTATATATGATTTATAAATATACTATGATTGAGAAATATATTAATAATTTTTTAAATAATTTAATTGCTGAAAAAGGTTATTCCATTAATACTATTGAATCATATAAAAATGATTTAAATAATTTTTTTGAGTTTATAAAAAAAGACAATATAAACAATATTACATTAAATGATCTAAAAAAATATATAGAAAATTTATATAAACAAGGCTTTTCTATATCTACATTATCAAGAAATATATCAACTTTAAGACAATTTTTTATTTTTTTACAATTAGAAAATATTATTACAGAAAATCCAGCAGAATTATTAGAATTACCTAAAAAACAAGAAAAATTGCCAACTTTTTTAACAGAAGAAGAAGTTGATAAACTTTTATCAAAAGCAAAAGAAGATACTAGTAATTATGGAATACAATTTTATTGCATGCTTGAACTATTATATGCCACAGGAATGAGAGTTTCTGAATTGGTTGAATTAAAAATTAGTGATATACAAAAAAAATATAGAAAAGATGGTTTATATACAATAGATGATTTTTTAATAATTAAAGGAAAAGGAAATAAAGAAAGACTTGTACCTATAAATCAACAAGCAAAAAATATTTTAATAAAATATCTTAATTTAAGAGATAATTTACTACAAAATCAACATTCACAATGGTTATGGACTACACTTGTAAATTTTTCTAAAAATAAAAAAGATACAAAAATAAAATACAAACAAAAAGATAATCATATTACAAGACAAATATTTGCATTAAATTTAAAAGAATTAGCAATAGAATGTAATATTGATACTAATAAAATTTCACCACATATTATAAGACATTCATTTGCAACACATTTATTAAATAGGGGTGCTGATTTAAGAATTTTGCAAGAATTATTAGGACATAGTGATATTTCAACCACTCAAATATATACACATATAGTAGATGATAAATTAAAAAACATAGTAAATACTCTACACCCATTAGCGAAAGATAATAAATAAAATTCTTGATATTTAATATTGTTTTTGTATATATATAAGTACTAGTAATAATGAAAAATTAATATGAAAAATAAACCTGTTGTATTATGTATTATGGATGGTTGGGGCATACCAGAAAATGATAAATATTCTGCTATTGCAAAAGCAAATACTCCAAACTATGATAGTTATTTAAAAGAATATCCTAATTCCACACTTCATGCAAGCGGTGAATATGTTGGACTTCCAGAAGGACAAATGGGAAATTCCGAAGTTGGACACACAAATATTGGTGCCGGAAGAGTTGTTTTACAAACTTTACCTATGATTAATAAAGATGTTGCAAATAATACTTTAAAAGATAGACCAGTTATCAAAGATTTTATTTCAAAAATGCAAAACACAAACAAAACAATGCATTTAATTGGTTTAGTTTCTGATGGTGGTGTTCATTCACACATTAATCATATTATAAGTATTACAAAATCTTTCGCTGATGCAAAAATAAATGTTATGTTGCATTTCATAGCTGATGGTAGAGATACAGCACAAAAATCTGCATTAACTTATGTAGACACTTTAAACAAAGAATTATCATCTTATTCTAATGTCAAAATAGCTACTATTGGTGGTAGATATTATGGAATGGATAGAGATAAAAGATGGGATAGAATTGAAAAAGCTTACAACACAATAGTTTTAGCTGAAAGCGATGAAAAATTCACAACAGCAGAAGAAGCAATTAATGCTTCATATCAAAAAGATATTACAGATGAATTTATAGTTCCTTCTGTAATTGGTGATTACAAGGGCATGCAAGATGGTGATGGCTTTTTATTCTGCAATTTTAGAGCAGACAGAGCTAGGGAGTTAACCATGGCATTAGGAAATAAAGATTTTGATGGTTTTAGCAGAAAGAAGATTGTTAGCTTTACAGTTATGGGAGAATTAACAGAATATTCTGAAGACCATGCAAAATATTTATCAACAGTTTACACACCAGAAGAAATCATAAATTCACTCGGCGAAGTTGTATCAAATGCCGACTTAAATCAATTAAGAATTGCCGAAACAGAAAAATATGCCCATGTTACATTCTTCTTCAATGGCGGAAAAGAAACAGTATTCAAAGGCGAAGAAAGAGTTTTAATCAACTCACCAAAAGTTGCCACATACGACTTACAACCTGAAATGTCAGCCGAAGCTGTAAAAGATGGTGTAATCAATGCAATCAATTCAAACAAGTTTGACTTAATTGTAATCAATTTTGCCAACCCTGACATGGTAGGCCACACAGGCATTATGGATGCAGCAATCAAAGCTTGCGAAGCAGTTGACAAATGTGTTGGTGAAATCGTCCAAAAAGTAAAAGAAAAAGATGGCATCATATTCATCACAGCCGACCATGGCAATGCCGAAAAAATGTTCGACGAAACAACCAACCAACCATTCACAGCCCACACAACAAACCTCGTCCCATTCATAATGATCGGCAACAATGTCAAAGACATCAAACTTGACAACGGCAGTCTTTGCGACATCGCCCCAACAATTCTCAAAGTTATGGACCTTCCACAACCAAAAGAAATGACTGGCAAGAGTTTAATAAAGTAATTTAATGATTATTTTAGAAAAATTTAAGGACACTAAAAAGTGTCCTTTTTGTTTGATTAAAATTAATGACAATGATAACCACCATTTTTTCTGTCATGATGACAACCTTCACTATTAGTTCTTCCACTATGAGCATAGCTTACAGAAATAGAACTAACCATTGCAAATATTATCATTAATAATATAAATATTTTTTTCATATAATATAATATTTATTCAACAAACAACATTATACTACTTATAGTTGTATTTGTCAATATAGAAATTTTATATTTTGTACTGTTGGCATTATTTTCAATTTTAATGCCAGCAAACTTTTTAAAAAATTAATTACTTTCACTTAAAGATATTAAATCATTAAAAGCATATACTGTTGATTTTGTACCTTTTCCAATAGTATTAATTTGCATTAAATTTTTATTAATTAATTTTTTAAATATACTATTTGCAGTTCTTACAGATGCTATACCTGATAATTTTTGTAATTCATTACCTGAAATAATTGGTTTTTTAAATAAATTGTCTAAAATATTTAATGCAAATTCTGAATGTGTAGCATTTATAAAATCTTGTTTTTTATTCTCATATAATTTTAAAATTTCCTCTGCTTTCTTCATATTTTTTTTAGATTGTTCTATTATTGCTTTTAGAAAAAATTCAACCCATTCATTCCAATCATTTTTTGTGGTAATATTATTTAATTTTGAATAATATTCTTCTCTGTTATTTTCAAAATATTCACTTAAATAAAATACAGGTTTTGATATACAATTTTTTTGATATAAAAATAAAGGGATTAGCATTCTTCCTAATCGCCCGTTTCCATCAAGAAAAGGATGTATAATTTCAAACTGTGCATGCATTATAGAACATTGAATTAGCGGTTCTTGTTCATTATTATTTATATATTTTTCCCAATTATCAAGTGCTGGTAAAACATTTTGTGCTTCCGGTGGTATAAATTTAGCTTTTTCAATAGAATCACCTGGATTGGCAATATATACCTGTATTTTTCTAAATTCTCCTCTTGCTTTATTATTTCCTCTAACATTATTTAACAAAGTTGAATGCAATTTTCTTATCATATTCAAATGTATATTAGGAAGATTACTAAACATTTCTTCTGCTTCCATCATAGCATTTTTATAATTTAAAACTTCTAATGCTTCATCATTTTTTTTATCATCATATTTTTCACCAGCTTCATATTGCATTAGTTCTGTCAAAGATATTTGTGTACCTTCAATTCTTGAAGATAAAATAGCTTCTTTTGTTTTTAATGGTGCTAAAAGTATATGTGGGTTAATCATTACCCTTAATGTTCCATTATATAATGATAGCATCCTATTAGCTTCACCAACAAGATTTATTAATTTTCCAAAATCAAGATTTTTAATTGGTAATTTTTCTGGCAAAAATGCTTTCATTCTTTATTTTTATTTAATATTATCTTCTAAAAATTGTATTTTTTATTAAATATTTTGCAAGCATTATTTTTAATTTTAATGCCAACTAGACTTTTTGTTGGCATTGCAATGCCAGCTAAATAGCTTATTGGCATTATTTTCAATTTTAATGCCAGCTAGACTTGTTATTAGTACTATAATACTAATAAAGTCAATATATTTACAATTACTTAATATCCCTTGTCAATAATCTATCTCTACTATAATGTATTAAAAATGAACCAAGGGGAGCGGTGATTAAAATTGATAAAACAGCAATTGATAAAATTATTTGTCCTGGCAAAGATGGCAAGTTGTTTGTAAGCATTGCATTGAGTGGCATACTGCCGATGGCAGCTTGAACTGTTGCTTTTGGAATATATGCAATAACTACAAATAATCTTTCTTTGAAATTTAAGTCGCTTTTTAATAAACATAAAATTACACCAATGCTTCTTCCTAAAAGTCCAATAAAAATAATTAAAAACCCTAACAAACCAGTTGATAAAACTATTTTTATATCAATTTGCATACCAACTAATGTAAATAATAGTATTTGTAAAAATATCCATAATTTTCCATATCTTAAAGATAATTCATTGGCATAAACTTCATTTTTACTTAAAATAACTACACCTATTGTCATAATTGTAATTATTGCAGAAAATGGAATTATAGTCAAAATCTCTTCAATTTTTAAAAGTGCCGTTGCTATAAATAATAAAATTAAAATCCTTTTTGTAGCTCGTGGGTTAAATTTATCAAACACTTTATTTAATATTATAGCTATTGCTATACCAACTATAATGCCAACAATAATTGAAATTGGAATATCAACTAAATTTTGAACTAAACTTACATTACTACCAATATACATTGAAACAAACGAAGCACAAAATACCATAGCCACAGCATCATCACAACTTGAACCAGCTAAAACTAATGTAGGGATACCTTTTTTGATACCTCTTTTTGCTTTGATTGCATCAATCATAGAAGGAACAATAATTGCAGGTGATACAGCAGATAAAATACTTCCCAACATAAATGATTCAAGTAATGTCAAGTCCAACAATTTATTAGCTGAAAAAGCTACAAAAACCATTTCAATAACACAAGGGATAAATGACATTAATATAGCTCTAATGCCAATTTTTTTTAGTGATTGTAAATCTATTTCAAGTCCTGCCCTTAATAAAATAACAATTAATGCTAAATTTTTAAATTCTTGTGAAACACTAAGAACTTCACTACCAAATAAATTATAAGTATTAGGACTAATTATAATACCAAAAATCAACCATCCAGTAAGTGATGGTAATTTAATTTTTCTAAAAAGCCAATCTATAATTAAACCTAAAAATACAAGACTAAATATTTGAAAAAGCATACAAAACTCCTTATATTGTTTTTAAAAGTAGGAGTTATCAGCTAGTTGCGGTTAAAGGAGAACTCCATCTCCAAAAGACATAATATTCTATGTTTTATTAAAGTCAACAATTATATTAAACTATCGTTTGATATTTTATAATCTATTTTTAAATGTTTATAAGCATTTTGAGTAGCTACCCTACCCCTTGGTGTTTTATTAATAAAACCTTGTTGTATTAAATATGGTTCAATAGTGTCTTCAATAGAATCTCTTTCTTCTGATAAACCAGCCGATATTGTATCTATACCAACAGGTCCACCACCATAATTTTCTATGATAAATTTTAAATATTTAATATCTGAACTATCTAACCCAATTTCATCAACATTCAATCTTTCTAATGCTAATTTAACAATTTCTAAATCAATTTCATTTTTCTTTGCAACTATTGCAAAATCTCTAACTCTTTTTAATAATCTAATTGCAATTCTAGGAGTACCTCTCGATCTTTTTGCGACTTCATAACTTGCTTCACTAGAAATAGAAACATTTAATATTTCACAATCTCTTTCAACAATTTTTTGTAATTCTTCTGGTGTGTAAAAATTTAATTTTAATGGAATACCAAACCTATCTCTAAGAGGGTTAGATAATAAACCCAATCTTGTTGTAGCTCCAACTAATGTAAATTTAGGAAGATCTATTTTTATAGTTCTGGCAGCAGGTCCTTCACCAATAATAATATCAAGCTTATAATCTTCCATTGCAGAATATAAAACTTCTTCAACAGAAGTATGTAATCTGTGAATCTCATCTATAAATAAAATATCATTAGGTTGCAAATTAGTTAAAATAGCAGCTAAATCACCAGCTTTTGATATAATAGGGCCTGATGTACCTTTAAAACCAACTCCCATTTCATGTGCTATTATTTGAGATAATGTTGTTTTACCTAAACCCGGAGGGCCATAAAATAAAGTATGATCAAGAGTTTCTTTTCTAATTTTTGCAGATTCTATAAAAACTTTTAAATTTTCTTTAATTTTATGTTGTCCTATAAAATCACTTAAAAATAATGGTCTAAGTGTATTTTCAATAGAATCATTTTCTGTTTTTTCTTTATTTTTTATTATTTCGTTCATTTTTGCTCCTTAATAAAGCATAGAAAAATCAAAAAACCTTTGTATAATAGGTACATATTTAAAAATTGCAGCAAATATTATAGCAAGACTTACCATGGCTGATGGATAAAGAACAAAATATTCAAAAATTGTATATTTATTAATTGTGGATCTATTTGTAGTATTAACATTTTTATTTGTTTTATAAAATCGTGCTGGAATACATAAATTATTAATTTCTTTTTCTTGTTCGTTATTAATTTTTATATCAAAATATAATCCAGTTGCATTTTTTCTAATATTAAAAATAGTAACATCTCTTAAATCAATGATTTTGCTATCACTATTTTTATTTTGTTCATTTATTGATGACATAAAATTTGTAAGTTGTTTTTCACTTATCATAATTTTACCTAAAAATTATTAATTCTTTTTAAAGCTTCTGTGATTAAACTCTCAATCACAATATCTTCCCTTTCTTTAAGAATACTTACAATAATATTATAAGCAACATTTTTTTGATATCCT
This sequence comes from uncultured Rickettsiales bacterium, assembly GCA_944392135.1. Classification (GTDB taxonomy): domain Bacteria; phylum Pseudomonadota; class Alphaproteobacteria; order Rickettsiales; family UBA1997; genus CALXSC01. The sequence goes on along the minus strand of CALXVQ010000001.1, from coordinate 45,563 downwards.
AAATTTTCAAGTGCAGATAAAGCATCTTTAAGTCTAGTATCATTATCTAAATTATTTGAAATATTATTGTTTGTATCTATATTAATTTCAATATTATCAAAAACACCTAATGTCTTTCTAATATCTTTTAACTCTGTAATAATTCTTGATGCAATTTTTTGTCCTACACCAGGAGCTCTACAAAACATTTTTGAATCTTGACTATCTATGGCAATTAAAATTTCATCAATGGTTAGTGCCCCCATAATTTTAAGTGCCATTTTATTGCCAATACCATTAACTTTACATAGTGTCTCAAACCAAGCTTTTTCATAATCATTTAAGAAACCGAAAAGCATAATTGCATCTTCACGAACAATAGTTTGAATCATTAAAGATAAAGAAGAGCCAATTTCTATACTAGATAAAATTTTATTAGAACAAAAGACTCTATACCCTACTCCATTGATATCAAGAATTAAATATTCTTCATAAATAGAATCTACAATACCTTTAAGTTTTCCTATCATTCTTGCTTTATTATTACATATCACTAGAATAAAAATATAACAAATAAATGAATATTCAAGTAAAATATAAAATAAAAGTTTACTTTTTATAAAAACAATTTACAATATAAATTATTATAATAAATACTACTATTGGTAATAATAATGGAAGATATAAAGAAAAATATTTTAAATGTAATTACAACTTGTGAAACAGCACAATTTTGTACTTTTGCTTTAAATACATATCCGGAAACTAGAATGGTTGCTAATATGATAAATAAAGACAAAAATAATATAAATGATTTTATATTATTTTTTATAACAAATATTAATTCAAATAAGATTTCTCAAATAAAAAACAATAATAATGTATGTATTTATTATTTTAATCCAGAAACAAGACATTCTATGACACTTTTTGGTATAGCTGAAATAATTGTTTCACAAGAAGAAAAATCAAAATTTTGGAACGATTCTTGGAAAAATTTTGGTTATTCTGGAAAAGATGATAAAAATTATTGTATTATTAAATTTACACCTAAACAATATAAATTTTATATAAGCGATAAAGAAAAAAGTGGCGATTTATAATTGTATTTATTCTATAATATTTTATTTATAACTAAAATATAAAAATATTTTAAAAATCATTTGATGTTTAAAAATATTTGTTGTAATATAATTATGTTTATGTGTTTTATATTTTATAAATGTTTGAGTTTTTATTTGCAATTTTTGATATACCATTAATCTGTGTACTAATAATATTAGTATTATCTTCATTACTTTTTATTAGAAACATTTATAACATCTTTTTAAGTCTATTTATTAGCATTTTATTGGTTATTTTTATTGCATCTACAATTTTAGTACAACAATCATATTTAGCCGAATTTATAATTATTAGTATTTTCTTTTTATTTGCTATTATATTCTTTATTTTTAACTTACATAACGATTATAATGATAGCCATGTTGCTGAAAGAAACAAAATTAACTTAAAATTAAATCTTGCTATTTTATTTTTCTTAATATCTTTTATATTGATTGCTTTGAATTTTTATCATATTTCAACAACACATAGTGAATATATTGTTAGGAATATACAAACATCTCATAACATTAATATTAGACATTTTAGATCCAATAAACAAAATGAAGATATGGAATATAATGAAAATATTTCAATATTAAATCAAAATAAAGTATTTCAAAAATTAACACATATAATAATGTTATATGTGTGTATAGTAACAATTTTATATTTTTATAATAAAAAAGAAAATAAAGAAGAAGACGAGGAGGAAAAAGATGAAGGGTGATTTAATTTTAAGAATGATGATGTCATTTTTTATCCCATTTTTGCTATTATTTGGTTTTTATTCAATAACAAACTATAAAATTATAGGCTTTTATAGCTTTGCTGTATCTTTGCTATATTTTTTACTTGTATATATTATTTCGTTTTTAAGACATAAAGCTATAACTCCAAAAAATTTAATTATTTTTATTTTTATAGGTAAAACATTATTGTGTATTTTTATGTTTTTCTTATTATATGTTTTATTAGTTTTATTAAATTTATATAGTTTTAATACTTTATGAATATTTTTAATTTTAGAATAATTATTTTAATATGTATTCTTGCTGTAATCAGCATATCAATATTGGTATTTTTTTTAAGAGAAAAGCCTATTAGAAAATTAATGGATTTATCTTTTGTGTATCTCTTATTAATAATTTTTATCACATATATATTAGTTATTAAAAATTTTGAATCTGTATTATTTCCAATTTTTATAATAATTTTTATTAATTTTTTATTAACATTAATTACAGGTATAAGTATAGTAAATAACTTATTAGCTCAACACAAAGAAGAAGAAATAAAACAAGAACAAGTTAGTGATTGGGGTTATGATTATGATACTTTTGATATAAAAGATGACGACGATGACGATGTATTAAAACATTTACAAAATATTAGTGATTTAGAATTACAAGAAGATGCTAATGATACCAATATAAAAAATATAGAAATTAATGATGATTTTGCAATAAATGATTTACTAAATGATACTGATGATTTAAGCAATAATAGCAGAAATATAAAAGAAGAAGCCAAAAATATAAGTGCTAATATTTTTTCTAATACAAATAATAATTCTTCTAATGATATAGAAAGTGATGAAACTTTTGATTTTGAAAAAATGGTTAAAGGCTTAGATATTAAAAATGAAGAAAATGAAGAATTTAAAAATAATAATCTTAATGATAATACAAATAAAGATATTCATGTAAATATAAATAATGATACTAAAAATATAAATGTTGATAAAAATAATAATAAAAAAGATGATATATTTACAGATAAAAAATTAAAAATAAATGATATTATAGAATTAATTAAACAACAAAAATTAAATAATAATAACGAGGAAGGAGAATAGTATGGATATAATTAATTTACCTTATTGTTTTTTATTTATACCGTTATTTTTTTCCGGCCTTAATATATTGCAAAATCATAAATCTACAAATATGATAATCGGCATTAGTGTAGTATCATTCATATTAGGTTTATCATTGTTTTTATTACCAGAAGTATTACCTAATTATGTCATTAAAAATGAAGTTGATAATAATATATTATTTTTAATGGGCGAATATAGACTTAATTTGTCAAATTTATCATTTATAATATTAATATTTTTTACAAAATTAATTTTATTTATGTTTTTTGATGATAATTTAATTAACACTAAAAAACTAAATTTTTTCTATGCTATATATTTAATAAATTATTTTGCTATTTGTGGTATATTAACTAGTAATAATATTTTTAATATATATATTTATACAGAATTATATTCTTTTAGTTTATATAATTTAATGTCGGATTATAAACAACTCAATTCTACAAAAATAGCATATAAATACTATAATAGTGGGGTTTTAGGCTCTATATTTTTTATGTTCTTTACTTTTATAGTATTTTTTACATTTGGTACACCGAATATAGATTATATAGCTAATAATTTAGATATTATTAGAGATAATTATGTCTATAATTTATCACTAATTATTTTTATAATTGCATTATTTTTTAAATTTTTCTCATTTAATTTTTATTTCAATAGTATTTCAAAGGCTTCACAAGTAGCTAATTTATTATTTATAAATATTCTTTTTTCTGATATTATCATAGGTATATATTTATTATATAAATTTTTGTTTTCATTATTTGATATATATATAATATTTGAAAGATACTATTTTGATGTTATATTGTTTCTATTTGGTTCTTGTTTAATCATTTATAATTCTTATAAATTATTTTATAGAAAAAATTTATTACCAACAATTTATAGTTTTTCACTAATAATGATTGGTTATATTTTAATTTTGATTGGCATGAATAACGAATATAGTTTTGTTGCTATATTTTCACTTTTAATTAATCATGTATTAGTTGATTTTTTGTTTTATGTAATTGTAGCACTATTAATATATATTTTTAAAAGATCTGATACACCAATTCTGTATTCTTTTTATAAATATAGATATATAATGTATATTATTTTACTATCAAAACTTGGTTTCCCTATTGCTTTTGGTTTTAATTCAACTTGGAATTATATATTAGCAGTTATTATCAGTAAAAATTATTTATTATTTATTCCATTTTTTGTTGAAAAAATATGTTTAATTTTATTATTTAACAGATATTATTTTATCTTTTATAAAGAAAGTAGTAATACTAATCATCCATATTTAATTCTAGATAATAGAATTTCAATAAAAACTAACTATATGTTAGCTATAATGTTGATTTTTGGTTTAATAATTTTAATTTCATTTTTTGAAGGAAGTATTAGTAATATTTTATTTAATTTTTTTAATTTAAGGTAATTTATATGCAATTTTTTTATAATTTTTTGTTTATTTTAGTTTTAAGTTTTCCATTTTTGGGCTTATTAAATGCCTTAATAAATAATAACAAATTTTTTATACAAAAACAAATTAATAATTTTGTATTTTTTTCATTAATTTTATTAATTACTTGGCTATCACTTTACTATTTAATTAATGGTGTGAATTATTTAGAATTATTCTCTTTATCACGACAAGTCCCAATTATATTTTCATCAGATCCATTTAATTTATCTTTTGCTTTATTTATATCTATTATGATTTTTTATTTGAATTGCATTTTTCAAAGCTCTTTTGAGTTATTAAAATTACCTGATAAATATGTTTTATATAACCAACAAATAGCTTGTTTATATGTAATATATATTTTATTGGCTTTCTCACATAATATTGTTGTAAGTATTTTATTATATACATTAATATTAATTTATTCTTACTTTTTGATTACTAATCCAGATTTAAAAGATTTTAGAAAAGATTATTCTATTACATTAACAATAAGTTTCGTTTCAAATATTTTGTTTTTGTGTATAATGGGATTTTATTTTATATATAATGGCGACAATCTATTTACATTTCAAAATATAGATAAATTAAAGGATATTAATTTATCTTGGTTATTAATTGTATTATTCTTATTAATTTTACTAAATATATCTGGTCCATTGTATTTTATCTTTAAAGAAAAATTTTATTATGAAGATTTATTACCAATGTTAGTTATTTTGGTATTTCCTTTTGTAGTTTTTAATACCTTTTTATTTACTAAAATTTTATATTATGTGTTTTACAATACAATAAGTAATGTTGGTTTATATTTTTATTATACTGGTTATTTTTTATTATTAATCTTCTTCCTATTACTATTTTTAAATTTAAAATATTTAAAAAATGGTGTGAAATTTGTATTATTATTTGGTTTTATAAATTTTGTGGTATTTTTCTCTCAATTTTTATTTTTAAATACTGAATATGAAATCATTAGATTATTTGTAAATTTTTTATTAATGATATTTGCAATTACCATTAGTATTCTTTCTTATGCTGAAATATTATTTGAATTATTAAGATTAAATACAACAAGTACAGGAACAGTATATAAATATTCAAAAGCAAAAATTAATGCTTATATGATAGCATCTTTTTTGCCTGTATTTGTAAATTTCTTTTCTTTTTTAACACTAGATTTTAATAATTTTAATATCTTGTATTTATTTAATTTAATTGAATTATTTATTTTATTGGCTTTATATTTTACACATATTATTATTATTTTAAGAAAAAAGACTCTTGATAAAAATACAGTAGCAAGCATAATTGAAAAACTTAAAGATGGTAAGACATCACTTAGTCATAAAATTCAATTTACATTAGTTATTGTATTTGCAATATTAGTTTTGCTAAATGGTATAATAGTTGATTTTATTTTAACTAATAAGACTCATTAATAAATTTTACATTCTTTTGAATATTACTTTGTAGGTTTAGTGTAGGTTTACCATATAAACTATATTTGATGGCTGGCCTATTTTCGAAATATAAGAAAATATGAGATACTGGCAACACTCCTGAATAAATTCCCCAAGTAGAATCTATTGCTCTCCAATCGCCATTTGTATATACTAAATTCCAAGCATGATTTTCAAATTTATTTTCATCAATATTATAACTAATACCAGAAACAACAACAGATGGTATACCATAACTTCTTAATAAATCATTATATAATTGTGCATAATGAATACAAACTCCTCTTTTTGTTTGTAAAATCTCTTCCGTTGTCATGTCTTTACCAAGATAATTCAAATCATACTCTATATTTTCATGTACCCATTGAGCTAATAGAACATAAAATAATTCATCTTGTTTTGAATTTGAAATTATTTGATATGCTAAATTTTTTAATTTATATGCTAAGTTTCTATCTATACTTAAATAATCTTGTGGTCGTAGTTTTATCCATACTCTATTGTCATAATCATTATTTAAGATTGCATTAACCTTTAATTGAAAAAATCTATTATTAATATTATTAAATGAAGCTTCAATAGAATCATTATTTTCTTTGATTGAAACATAAGTTTCTGGATAATTAGTTTCAACCTTGTAATAATCTATATTATTATTACCATTTTTAAAATATAATGGAATTATCATATCAAGATTTGATATATTGTCATTTGCAACTATTTCACTTAATAATTCTACTTGCCATTTTGCCTTTTTTAATGTAAGATAAAAGAAATCAGTAAAGCCACCTTGTGGAACAATACCTTTCCATGTATAAATATTTCCATTTTGTATAAATTTTCTATTTAAAGAATATACTGCAAGATTTCTAGGTATCATAACAGTCAATGTTCCATTAGCACCTTTTGCAAATGAAGGTATAGATACAAACTCACTTCTAATATATTGTAATTGAGTTTTATTTTCTATTTTATATTTAAATATAAATTCTAATAAATTTCCATTTACAGCATTATCAAATTTAAAAGATAGCTCATTGTTATTTTTATTAAAATTTGTGGTATATTTTTTTCCTATAACTTTTGAATCTATTACTTCAACATCTAAACTTTCATCAAAAATATATTTCCATTCTTTAAAATATTTATTAACATCATCAAATTGAACTTTAATCTTAACCCTGGTTTCAACTTCTCTTCCATAATTAGTAAATGCAACTTTTTCATCATAATTAGTAATAATAATATTAGCAAAAACATTATGAGAAATTAAAAAGAAAATTATAAGAACTAAAAAGTTTTTCATAACAAATAAAAGTATTATTAATACAATAATAATATAAAATATTATTTATTTTTCAAGGATAAAAAGTCTTTAAGAAAATAAAATAAATTATTGACTTTTTTGTAAAATATATAATATATTGTTTGTTATAAAAATAATTATTTTTACAAAAATATGAAAAAGATTAAAAGAATTGGTGTACTTACATCAGGTGGTGATTGTTCTGGTTTAAATGCTATTATAAATTCTGTTGTTAGAGCTTGTGCTGAAAAAGGCATTGAAGTTTATGGTATTTATAATGGTACAGATGGTTTATTTTACCCTGATTTAAAATATACAAAACTTGAATTAAAAGACTTACAAAACAATTTTTCTTGTATGAGAACTGGTGGTACCATTCTTAGAAGTAAAAATAGAGATGGTGGTATGACAAAAGTTGCTCAAAAAAATAAAGATTCTTTCAAAAAAGGTATTGAAGAATTAGGGCTTGATTCATTAGTAGTTATTGGTGGTGATGGAAGTGCAATGATTGTTTCTGAATTGATTGAAGGTACAGATATTAATGTTATTTGTATTCCAAAAACTATTGATAATGATACACCTGTTACGGAATATTCTGTTGGTTTTGATACAGCCAGAAATGTTACAATGGAAGCTATGGATAGATTACAAACAACAGCTTACAGTCATAATAGAACAATGATTATGGAAGTTATGGGAAGAGATGCTGGACATTTAGCATTAGATACAGCCATTGCCGGTGAGGCTTGTGTTTGTCTAATTCCTGAAATGTCATATGATATAGATAGTGTTTGTAAAAAAATAGATGAAACAAAAAAGAGTGGCATTGATTATGCTTTAATAGTTGTTTCCGAAGGTTGTAAAATGGTTGATGGAAAAAATGCTGTTGTTGATAAATGTGGTGTTTCTTGTTATACAGGCTTTGGAAATTATATTTCTGCTGAATTAGAAAAGAAAGGATATTTAAATAGAACAACCATTTTAGGACATGTACAAAGAGGTGGTACTCCAACAGCTTATGACAGAATTATTGCTTCTGAGTTTGGTGTACATGCTATTGATATTTTATTAGAAGGCAAAAATCAAAGAATAGTTATCTTAAAGGATGGAAAAATAACCGATATAGATTTGTATGATGCTGTAAAAAGTGGTAATAGGCCAGTTTTAGAAGATGATTTCTTATTAAAAACAGCTAAATCATTAGGTATTTATGTTGGAAATGAATACATTGGAAATAAAAAATAATTTTCATCATTAATGCAAAATAAGATATTAGACGACTTAGTAAAACTTTTTTCAAAATTACCTTCTTTGGGTCCTAGATCTGCAAGAAGAGTCGTCTTATATCTATTAAATAATAAAGAAAATATAATGGCTCCATTGCTAAATGCTATGGATGAAGGCTATACAAAAATTAAACATTGTCCTATTTGCGGCAACTTAACTACTGATGAAATTTGTGATATTTGTGCTGACGAAACAAGAAATAAAGAAATTATTTGTGTTGTTGAAAATGTTGCTGATTTATGGGCTATTGAAAATACAATGATATATAAAGGACAATATCATATTCTTGGTGGTACACTATCTGCAACAGAAGGAAGAGGGCCTAATGATATAAATGTTGAAGGTCTACTAAATAAAATTAGAAATGCTCAAAATATAAAAGAAGTTATTATTGCTACCAACCCAACAATTGAAGGACAAACAACAGCTTTTTATATTGCTGATGTTTTAAAAGATTTTAATTTAAAAATTACAAAACCTGCATATGGCATACCACTTGGTAGTGAATTTAATTATTTAGATGAAAGTACATTAGACATAGCTTTCAAAAACAAAAAAGAATTTTAATTGTCTTTTTATTTTAAATAGAAAATTCTTGATAATTCAAAACAATAATTATAATCTATAAGCAGTTTAACTATTAATAAATTCTTATGAAAAAAAGTCTAGAAGAATTGAAACAAATGGCTACTGCTGTTAGAGTTTTATCCGTAGATATGGTTGCAAAAGCTAATTCAGGACACCCTGGTTTACCACTTGGTTTTGCTGATGTTGCTACCGTTCTATTTAGTGAAGTTTTAAAATATAATGCAAAAAGTCCTAAATGGTTTGATAGAGATAGATTTATATTGTCAGCTGGCCATGGTTCTGCTTTACTTTATTCTTTATTATATTTAACAGGTTATAATGATATAAATATAGAAGACATTAAAAATTTTAGACAATTTAAGTCAAAAACAGCAGGACACCCTGAATATGGTTATTTACAAGGCATTGAAACAACAACCGGCCCATTAGGACAAGGTGTTGCAAATGCTGTTGGTATGGCTATTGCTGAAAAAATGATGAATGCTAGATATGGTGATGATTTAGTTAATCATAAAATATATTGTATGGTTGGTGATGGCTGTTTAATGGAAGGCATAAGTTATGAAGCATTAAATATTGCCGGTCACTTAAATCTTGATAATTTAATTGTTATGTGGGACAACAACTCCATAACAATTGATGGTTCTACTGATGTAGCTAGAACAGAAAATATGAAAATGAGAATGGAAAGCAATGGCTTTAAATATATTCAAGCTGATGGCCACGATTATGAATCAATTAGAAGTGCATTTGATAATGCAAAAAATTCAACACAACCTGTATTTATAGATTTTAAAACTATAATTGGTTATGGTTCTACAAAACAAGGTACAAATAAAGTTCATGGCTCCCCAATCAAAGGTGAAGATCTTGAAGAATTAAAGAAAAATTTAGGTTGGGCTTTACCACCTTTTGAAGTTCCTAGCAATATATTAGAAATGTGGAATCAAGCTGGTGTTGAATATATTGGTGAAGAAGCAGAATGGAATAATAGAGTTGCTACATCTTCAAAGAAAAATGAATTTTTAGACTTAATAAATGGCAAATTGCCTAATGGTTGGAAAGAAAAATTGGCTAAATTCAAAGCTGATATGTTTAAAGAAAAACCAAGTGAAGCTACAAGAAAATCATCCAATAGAGTATTGGAAGTTTTAACAGAAGCAATACCTAGTTTAATAGGTGGAAGTGCCGACTTAACAGGTTCTGTTTTAACTCAAACATCATCTACAAAAGAATCTATTAAAAAAGATAATTTTAATGGAAGATATATAAATTATGGTGTTAGAGAGCATGCTATGGGCGCTATAATGAATGGTATGTATTTACATGGGGGTTTTATTCCATATGGTGGAACATTCTTCTGCTTTGCTGATTATGAAAAACCAGCTATTAGATTATCTGCCTTAATGAAATTGCCAGTAATTTATGTTTTAACACATGATTCAATAGGTTTAGGTGAAGATGGTCCTACACATCAACCAATAGAACATTTAGCATCTTTAAGAGCTACACCTAACTTAAATGTGTTTAGACCATGCAACATTCAAGAAACAATAGAATGTTACGAATTAGCATTAGAAGAAAATAAAACTCCAAGTGCTATGGTACTTTCAAGACAAAATGTAAAATTCTATTCAAAAGAAAGTGCAGAAAATCAATCAAAGAAAGGTATGTATGTATTTGATGAATGTGATGGTAAAGCTGATGTAATAATTATCGCAACAGGTACAGAAGTTGATTTAGCTATGGAAACAAAAGCTGTTTTAGAAATCAAAAATCTAAAAGTAAAAGTTGTTTCTGCTCCTTGTTGGGAATTATTTGAAAAACAAGATGAAAACTATAAAAAATCAGTTTTAGGTGATGACACAACTTTAAAAGTTGCTATTGAAGCTGGTTCTTCAATGGGTTGGTGTAAATACATTGGCAACAATGGTTTATTCTTCGGTACACCTGAAAATAGTTTTGGTATGTCAGCACCTGCTAATCAAATCTATGATTATTATGGCTTAACTTCCGAAAAAATTGCTGAAAAGATTTTCAAAAAGTTAGGTAAATAATAACTTATATATGTTATAATGCAAAATATAACAACCCACCAATTACTGGTGGGTTTTTATTAAATTACATTATATTTTGTAATAATAATGTGATAGTGTTACATTTTTAATTTTTTCAATAATGATACTTTTTACTTTTTTATAGATTATCACAGGCTTTTCAAGCCATCGCAATGACAGTGCGGGTTGGGTGTGGCTGTTGCCATAACGAGATTGCCACGAACCTTCGGTTCTCGCAATGACAAGCCAAGAATAACGAGATTGCCACGAGTTCTACGAACTCTCGCAATGACGAGTTTATGAATACTACCCTTTACCCCTTCATCATTGCGAGCGGAGCGAAGCAATCCACAACCATCCCCCTTTGTCATTGCAAGGAGTGAAACGACAAAGCAATCCATAACCACTAGTCTTTTATTTATTCACAGAAAAACAAAAGGATTAATCACCCTTTACCCCCTTCGTCATTGCGAAGGCCGAAGGCCTGTGGCAATCCACAACCACTAATAATAAATACAAAAACAGAAAATAAAAGAATTCACTATTATTTATCAAGTCAAAGAACTATTTTTCAATTTTCAATTTTCAATTTTCAATTTCTTATGCTTCGTTTGTTTCGCACTTCGTGGGACGACAAGCTAAAATGATTATGCAAGCATATCATTTTTCCACTTTGTGCTTCAATTTTTAATTTCTTATGTATTAATTTTCAATTTTTAATTTTTAATTTCTCTCTCACCCCCCTGTTGCTTCGCAACTTCCCCCCTTACAAAGGGAGGTAAGCCACCATAAACCACTACTCACCACTTTTCGTCATTGCGAAGGCCGAAGGCCTGTGGCAATCCACAAACGACTATTATTTTATTCATTCACAGAAAAGAAAAAGAAATCACCACCATTCGCCCTATTCATTATTATCCGAAGTAAAATAACGAAGCAAACCACAAACCACTAATAGTTAATATAAAAATAGAAAATAAAAGAATTCACTATTATTTAATAAACCAAAGAATTAATTTCAAATGAAGTATTAATTTTTAATTTTAATCCTCACTTCGTTCGTTTCGCACTTCGTGGGACAACAAGCTAAAATGATTATGCAAGTATTATCATTTTCCCACTTTGTGCTTCAATTTTCAATTTCTTATGTATTAATTTTCAATTTTCAATTTTCAATTTTCAATTTTTTCTCAACCCCCCTGTTGCTTCGCAACTTCCCCCCTTACAAAGGGAGGTAAGCCCCTAATCCGCAAAAAGTCAATATAAAAACAGAAAAACAAAAGAATTCACTACCAATAAAAAAACAAAAACAAAAAAACAAAAGAATTTGCCCTACTCTATTTATCATTATTTGCAATAAAATAAAAATATTATTAAAATTAATAAAATAAATACAATTTAATAAATAATTATGTTGTATTTTTATTGCAATTAAAAATAAATATATTAATTTTTATTAAAACAACTAAATTAATTAATATGACCTTTGCTATTGTAATTTTAAGTATTTTATGTTCTATTTTAAGTATTACTTGTATTTTAATATATAAGCAAAATAATACACAAAACCCAGAATTATCTGATGAATATAAAATTAAAGAAAAAGAATTGTTAGATTGTCAAATACAATATGCTACATTACAAGGTGAACATAAGACATTATTAAATAAATTAAAAGAAATAAATGAAAGAAATAATGATTTAGAAGGTATAATTAAGAATAAAGATGATGCTATAACTGAATTAAAAAGTAAAAATAGTTTTTTAAATGGCGAAAATGAAAGATTAAAAGAAGAAAATAAAATAAAAATAGAACTTGAAGAAAAATTAAAAAAGGTTGAAATAGAAAATAAAGAAAATTCTATTAAATTAGAAGGCGAAAAGAAAAAAATTGCAGATTTAATAGAATTAGAAAAACAAATAAAAAATGAATTTAAAATAATTTCTAATGAAATTATTAAAGAACAAAAAGAAACATTTAGCAAAGAACAAAATGAAAGTTTAGATCATTTATTAGCTCCATTAAATAAAGATATAAAAGAATTTAAAGATAAAATACAACAAGTACAAGACACTAATAACACAAATACTGTCAAAATTGAAGAAAATATTAAAAATCTTCTCAATACTACTAATGATATTGGAAAGAAAGCTGATAATCTAGCCACTGCATTAAAGGGTGATAAAAAAGCACAAGGAAATTGGGGAGAGTTGCAATTACAAAATCTTTTTGAAATGTCAGGTTTAGAAGAAGGAATTAGTTTTTTTAAACAATATAATATTAAAAATGACAATGGTGATAATTTTTATATAGATTTTTTAATAAAATTACCAGAGGACAGAATTTTAATTGCTGACTCAAAAGTTTCTATGGTAAATTATGATAAATATATATCCGCTAACACACAAGAAGAAAAGAGAAAGTATTTAGCTTTATATTGTGAAGATATTAAAAAACATATTAAAATTTTAGGAAGCAAAGAATATCAAAATGTATATAAAGAATATAATAAAAAATTTGCAAAAGATACACCTGATTTTGTTTTCATGTTTGTAGCAATTGAAGGTGCTTATATTGATGCTATAAAATTTGATAATAGTTTATTTAAGTTTGCATCCGATAATAAAGTAGCATTAGTCACAAGCTCTTCATTTATGCCGGTTTTGAGAATGATTGAGCATTTATGGAATATGGAAAATCAAAATAAATATATTGCTAATATTATTGATTTATCAAAAAGAATGTATGGCAAAATTGAAAAATTTACAGAATATATGGGAAAAATTGGTAATAGCTTAAAAACAGCTCAAACTTCTTATGAAGAAGCAAGTAAATACATTTCAACAGGAAAAGGAAATATTTTATCTACTGCTAATAGCATAATAAGTATTGCTGATAAAAGTAAGACAAAAAAACAAATAATGCTAAATTTTGATGAAGAAGAATAAAAATATTTTATTTATAATCATAAAGGGTAAGATTTTCTTACTCTTTTTTTATTGTTATAGACACAATTTAGACATAAGCCTTAAATTAGCTAAATAAAAAATAAAATTAACGATTGATTTAAATGGAGCGGGCAACGAGGCTTGAACTCGCGACCCCAACCTTGGCAAGGTTGTGCTCTACCACTGAGCTATACCCGCATAGTGTCTATTATAAAAACATTTTTTTTAAAATGCAAGAAATAAATATAAAAAAATATTTTAAAATTAATATTGTAAAAATATAAAATAATTTGTTATTATCACACTAATTTAATAATAAAGGTAATCTATGAAAAAATTTGCAGTAATTTTAAGTGGTTGTGGCTCACAAGATGGAAGTGAAATTCATGAAGCTACAATGTTATTATTATCAATTAAACAGCTAGGTGCTGATTATCAATGTTTTTCAATAAATAAAGATCAAACTTTTGTTGCTAATTTTATTACTGGGCAAAAAATGAATGAAAAAAGAAATGTACTTGTAGAATCAGCTAGAATTGCAAGGGGTGATATTGACGAAGTAAAAAATATAAATACAAATGATTTTGATGGTATAGTTTTGCCTGGCGGTTATGGTGCAGCATTAAATCTTTCTACATTTGGTTTAAATAGCAATAATTATACAGTTGAAGCAGATTTACAAAATAAATTAATAGAATTCAAAAATTCTAATAAACCAATTTGTGCTACATGTATAGCTCCTATGATTTTAGCAAAAGTATTTCAAGGAATCACAATTACACTTGGAAATGATGAAGGTATTGCAAAAATAGTTCAAGGTTTAGGTAATACTTTTAAAAATACAAATACCGGAGATATTTGTATAGATGAAAAAAATAAAATTGTTACAACACCATTCTATATGCTTGCTGATAATATAAAACAGATATATGACGAGGCTTATAAAGCAATTAATGCAACAATTAATTTAGTAAAATAATATTTTTCAATAAATTGTAAATATTATAAAATTTAGTTGACATTTGCAAAAAAATAAGTTATTTAATTATTAATTATAAATAAAAACAAGGAGTTCATATGTTTGAATTAATGCAAAAATTGGTGGCCTTTAAATATTCTTGTAAATTAAATCACTGGACAACTACAAGTTATTCTCAACATCTTTTATTTGATAGATTGCAAGAAGATATTGACGAACTTGTAGATTGTATTGGTGAAATGTATTTTATGGGTTTAAATAAAAAAGCCGAATTATCAAATAATTTATTAAATCCTGCTTATATCAATAGCGATTTATCCAAATCAGTACTTGATATTATTGATACAGTAAAATCACTTAGCGAAAAAGAAGAACTTACACATGGTATGCAAGCTTTATTAGATGATATTTGCAAAGCATTTTGTGCAAAAAAAGCTCTATTAACCATGAAATAAAATATTCTTATACAAAAATTATGGGTTCAAAAAGGCATTAAAATTGATGCCTTTTTTATTTTTTATTTAGTTTTTCTTTAATTTTATTATTTAATATTATTATCTAATATTTGTTTTAATTCAATTAATGCTTTGTCAAAATGCTTTGATGTAGATATATAATTATAATCATATGATGACTTATTTATATCTTCAATATAGCATCTACAATTATGGTGTAAAGGTGGTTCTATATCTTTGCCATATTCAAATATTTATCAAGAAATTGTTCATAACTTTTCATATATAAATAATATTTAAATATTTGTTATATTCTTATATTATTTTTATTATGGAAGTATGAAATTATATATATTTACCATCTGTATACTTAAATAATCTAATATTCAAAAAATCATCTGGATATTTTTTCTTTTCTCCCATGCTAGTATTTTTAACAGTTGTATATAAATCATAATAA
Source organism: uncultured Rickettsiales bacterium (assembly GCA_944392135.1). Lineage (GTDB taxonomy): Bacteria > Pseudomonadota > Alphaproteobacteria > Rickettsiales > UBA1997 > CALXSC01. Next base: position 29,589 of record CALXVQ010000001.1, on the reverse strand, counting down.
CCATTAGTTTTTTTATTAGAAATACATAAATCAAAATTACCATCTATACCAATTGGTTCATAATTATCATTATAATCTTCATATACTGTAATTACACATCCACTAAAACCATACATAATAATATTGCAAACTTTTGCAAGTATTTCATCTTTACCATCAGAATTTAGATCATAATAAGCAATACCAACATAATTTTTATCTTCATATTCTGTTAAATTTTCAATTTTAATAATCTTATTTCTCACATCTTCATATTCTTTATTATCAAAATTGAATTTAACATCATAACAATTAAGATTATCTTTTTCTTTTATATCTAAAAAATCAGACCTTACATCATCAGCAAAACAATTAAAAGATACTAATAAAAATAGAATAAACAATTTTTTCATTTTATAATAGAATTTTTTTATAAATGTATAATATTATTTACTTTTGTCAAATTTTATTTATTATATAGAATTTTTATCTTATTATTATTTTTATTAATAGTATTAAGTTATTTTTATATTTATAATATTATCCTTTTATGATTTTTGCACTCTCAACAAGTTTTACCCCATCCATAATCACACCTATAATTAAACTTATAATAATTAATACCATCGCTAATTCAATTACTGAAAATCCTAAATTATTTTGATATAAATATTCTTTAAAAGATTTTGTAATTTTAATATTATTTTTCATATAAATATAATATATCATATATCATAATTATTATTTAATTATTGTAGAATGATAATTTTATATTATTATAAATTTTAATTATTATTTAGTATTTGTTTTAATTCAATTAATGCTTTGTCAAAATGCTTTGATGTAGATATATAATTATAATCATATGATGACTTATCTATATCTTCAATATAACATCTACAATTATGGTGTAAAGGTGGTTCTATATCTTTACCATATTCAAATATTTTTCCATCTCTACTAGTACATTCTTTACATACATTATTATCTTTTTCACTTCTCCATATAAAGTAGCCAGTTTTGTTGTCAATTATTGTATGTGGGTTTATTCTGTTTTGCTTAGGAAATAAACCAAGTTTGCCATTATCTGAATATTTTTCTATTGATTCGGTTCCTTCTTTATCAATTCTTTCAAAATGTAAATGAGAACCCCTACTATTTCCAGTATTACCTACATAGCCAATTATACTACTTTGTTTAACATAATCACCAACTTTATAATTAGATATATTTTTCATATGGACATATAGTGTTGATGTGCCATCATTATGTTTAATTACAATAGTATTTCCATACCCACCACTTATATTTGAATATATAACATAACCATTAGCAACAGCATAAATTGGCTTGCCATCCGAATTATTACCAAAATCTATTCCAGAATGGCTAGGCCTTTTTGGATCATGAAAATCCGTAGTAATTCTCATATCTTCATGATTTAAGGGTTTTGAAAATTTTACCATTTAAGTACAATATAAATATTAATTGCTTATATTTTTTATTTATATTCTAGAATTGGAAGTATTTTTTATTATAATAAGTAATTTGACAATTATTAATTATAATATCCGGTGCAATATTTGAATCACTAGCTACTTCTTTTAATATTTTATCATTATTTTCTGTCGTGGTAAAATTTTTTGAATTACCTTCTATATCATCTACAACAATATAGCTATGCTCTCCATTTATAGCAATACAAGAATGATAATCAAATATGCAAGAAATTATTTTTTCCTTATATCCCATTAAATCAACTACACCATTTTCTGGTATAACATAATAATATTTATGTTCTTTATCACTATATACAATATCATAATTAGAATAAAATATAGCTATCTTACAATAATCATTTGAAATATTTTCTTCATATTTTTTAAAATTTTCTTCATTACTTAATAATATAAATTCTTGTATTTTTCCATTTTTAACATTTACTTTTATTTTTGAATTATTTTCTGTAAGTAATTCATATTCACCATTTGGAAATTCTTCTGGGGCTTCTGTATCACCCATATCTCCTTCGAAATTTAAAAAAATTTTATTATCAAAAATTCTAAAATCCCAACTCCAAAAATAATTCTCCCTAAATATTTCTTTTTTAAAATTACCTTTCAATAGATAATTTTTGAAATTTATATTATCACTTGCAAAACAATTAAAAGATACTAATAAAAATAGAATAAATAATTTTTTCATTTTATAATAGAATTTTTTTATAAATATATAATATTATTTACTTTTGTCAAATTTTATTTATTATATATTATTTATCTTTTTATTTTTTATTTTTATATTTACTATTATTATTTTTTATGGTGAATTCTTTTTCTTTTTTGTTTTTGTGTTTATTATTGGTTGTTTGTAGATTGCTTCGTCGTTTTACTCCTCGCAATGACGAAGGGGGCAAGAGGTGGTATTCACAAACTCGTCATTGCGAGAGTTGCTTGCAACTCGTGGCAATCTCAGTATGGGGTATAATTATTCATTCATGGAATTCTTTTTCTTTTCTGTTTTTGTGTTTGTTATTGGTGGCTTATGGGGCTTGCCTCCCTTTGTAAGGGGGGAAGTTGCGAAGCAACAGGGGGGTTGAGAGAGAAATTGAAAATTGAAAATTGAAAATTGAAAATTAATATTTTATTTAAAATTAGTTCTTTGACTTGATTAAAAATAGCGAATGCTTTTTTTCTTTTCTGTTTTTGTATTAACTTTTTGTGATTTATGGATTGCTTCGCTTCGCTCGCAATGACGAAAAAAAGAACCGTCATTGCGAGGCTTTGAAAAAGCCGTGGCAATCTCAGTATGGCAACAATCACACTCAACCCACACCGTCATTGCGAGAGTTTGTAGAACTCGTGGCAATCCATAAGAAATTGAAAATTGAAAATTGAAAATTAATTCTTTAATTTAATAAATAATAGTGATTTCTTTTTCTTTTTTGTTTTTGTGTTTATTATTGGTTGTTTGTAGATTGCTTCGTCGTTTCACTCCTCGCAATGACGAAGAGCAGTGAGTGGTGATTTATGGGGGCTTGCCTCCCTTTGTAAGGGGGGATGTTGCGAAGCAACAGGGGGGTTGAGAAAGAAATTAAAAATTGAAAATTGAAAATTGAAAATTAATTCTTTGGTTTATTAAATAATAGTGAATTCTTTTTCTTTTCTATTTTTGTATTGACTATTAGTGGTTTATGGATTGCCACGACTTCTACGAAGTCTCGCAATGACGAAGGGGCAAAGGGTGATATTCACAAACTCGTCATTGCGAGGCTTTGAAAAAGCCATGGCAATCTCGTTTATTCTTGACTCATCATTGAAGGACTTATTTACAACGCATAACAATTTATAATAATAATTACTAAAAAATATATAATAAATAAAAATATAGATATTAAAATACTAATATAATTTATATATAGAAATGGGTCGTATAGTACGACCCATTATATAAATCTAGACCAATTGATTAGAAAGCATATCTTGCTTCAACTTGATAAAGATCATATTTATCTTCGTTGCCAGCATAATCTGTGTCTTTAATCTTTGAATAACCTAATAAGAATTTAACATTGCTTTCTGGCAACCAGTTAATACCAAGTGTATAATCTTCTGTTCCTAATAAGTAGTTATCTTTGCCATCAGCAAATGAATATCTAGCAACGAATTGGAATGCACCAAGTCCGCCTTTTGAAACAGGGTTAGCAACATCTACACCACCATAAACACCATACCAACCATCATAATATGTTTTTTCACCTGTAATATTCCATACAAACTCTGTTGAGAATGTATCTGTTGTTTTATAACTTGAAGATGGTGCATTATCAAATTCAAATGATGCATTTAAATATTCACTAGCTAAATAAACACTATTGTATTGTAAAAATAATTCAATACCAAAATTGAATTGTTTGCTAACTGCATATTGACTATATGAATATTCACCTGTTGATGATTCGCCTTTCATTGATTGATACATACTATTTAAACCAAGCATAACAACAGCTTCGTCTGTATTTATAGGAGAATACCAAACTCTACCTGCTGTATTGTAATTAACATAATTATCAACTTTTCCTTCGTTATCTACACCATTTCCATAAACACCAAGGGAAACACCTAAATCATCACTTCTATAAGCATAATTTACACCAATTAAGTATGAAGGAATCCAACCTAATCTTTCTTCTGAATTCCATAAAATTGCTGACATATCGTCAGTTGTTTTTTCTCTTTCTAAAAAGCCAGGAATTAAACTTTGTCCAATTTTTATAGAAGAATTATCATTAAAGTGATAAGCTAAATAGTTTTCTTCTAAATATACACCATTGCTAGCAAAATCAGCTTGTAATTGAAGTTCCCAGTTATTCATAACTTTATTAACTGTTAATCTAGCTCTGTTTACTGATAAATCGCTACCACCATCTTCATACCATGTACCATTAACATGAATTCTACCACCAATATCTAAACCATCAAGTAAAGATAAAGCAGATGAATTATTTACTTTCTTTAATTCATTAATTTGTTTTTGCAAATCTTGTAATTTTGCATCATATGATGTTGCAGCTTGAAGATTATTGCTATACATTGTAGACAATAAACCAGCTAAACAAAGCATTTTAAATTTATTTTTCATTTTTTACTCCTAGTTTTATTAAAAATATATACAAATACAACTTGTATATAACTGTAAATGTATATTATTTTAAATATATTATTAGTCAAGCTTTTTATTTATAATTATTTATATTTTACCTTAAATATTTTTATAAAAATACTATAATGATTTTTATAATAGTAATTACAACATTATACAGAATAAAATAATATATATTTTATATTTTATTGTAAGATAAAATACTATTTATTATTCATATTTATTAATATATTTTTATATTTTATAAAAAATTAATTATTTTTATAATTTTGTAATATGTTTTTATTAATAAAAATTATTGACTTTTTATAGATAATAAATAATATTTATTATGTTTAATAAAAATGGTAAGAATTATGTTAAAAAAAATATATACTTTATTCACTATTGTGCTTTGTTGTCTCGCACTTGTTTCATGTAAAGACAAACAAAAAGAACCAGAAACATTAAAAGTTGGTATTAATGTTGATTTTCCGCCTTTTGAATATTATGAAAATGGAAAGCCTGCTGGTTTAGATGTAGAACTTGCTAATATAATTGGTGAAAAATTAAATAAAAAAGTTATTCTCGAAGAAATGGAATTTAATACATTATTTGCTGCTTTATCAACAAATAAAATTGATGTAATTATTTCTGGTGTAGATATTACAGAAGAAAGAAAGAAAACTTTTAATTTCAGTGATGGCTATTACAATAATGAATTATCCTTAGTTGTAAAAGAAGGCGATACAACCATTACTGCTGTTGAAGATTTACAAGGCAAAAAAGTTGGTACAGAACTTGGTACAACAGCAGATACATATGCAGATTCATTAAATTCTATAACAAATGTAAAATACAACAGTGGTGCTGTTGCAGTTATGAATTTAAAAGCTGGAAAAGTTGATGCTGTTATTTTAGATAAACCAGTTGCACAACAAGTTTTATTAACAAATGATGGTTGCCAAATTTTAGAAGGTGTTAAATTAGTTTCTTCTGAAACTGGTATTGTTGTTAATAAAAACAACCCAGAATTATTAAAACAAATAAATGGTGTAATTAAAGAATTAAAAGAAACAGGAAAATTACAAGAACTTATTGCTAAATATTTCTCAACAGAAAAAGCTGTTGAAACAACAGATACAGCAACAACAGATGAAGCTGAAAATACTGATACAGTAGAAGGAACAGAAGAAACAGAAGAAGCTGATGAAACAGAAGAAACAACAGCTCAAACAGTAAAAGTTGAGAATACAACAGATAATAAATAATTAGTTTGGAAGTGTTTGAAATATTTTTAAAAAATTTTATTGAAAAACAATATTATTTATTAATGTTACAAGGGGTAGCTACAACATTAGTTGTAACTACCATTGCTTTAATAATAGGTTTCTTATTGGGGATTATTTTAGTTTTAATGCAATTAATTGTATTACCTAAAAAACTAAAATTTTTACAAAAAATACTTAATGGTTTTTCAAAATTTTATATAGAATTCATTAGAGGAACCCCTGTAATGGTTCAATTAACTTTTATTTGGATAGTTATTTTTGACGATATACTTATTTCAAAAATTATAGTTGGTGGCATAGCTTTTGGTTTAAATAGTGCTGCTTACATGGCGGAAATTATGAAAAGTGGTATTAGATCAATAGATAAAGGACAAATGGAAGCTGGCTTATCACTTGGTTTAAATCATTCACAAACATTTAGATATATTATCTTGCCACAAGCTTTTAAAAATGTTTTACCATCCTTTATTAATGAATTTGTATCTCTTATTAAAGAAACATCAATTCTTTGTGTTATAGGTGGTATAGATTTAATGAGATCCGGAGATATTATTATAGCAAATACAGGAAATGCTGTTTATCCTTTAATGTTCGTAGCATCATTATATTTAATATTAACCACATTTTTCACAATGGTTATGAAAAAGGTAGCAAAAAAACTTAAAGTTGATGAGGATAAATTATGCTAAAAATTGTTAATGTATCAAAATTTTATGGAACAAATAAAGTATTAGATAATATTAATCTTAATATTCACAAAAATGATATAACTGCCATTATTGGCCCATCTGGTTCTGGAAAATCTACTTTATTAAGAAGTATTAACATGTTAGATGCACCAACAAGTGGTCAAATATTTATAGATGGAAAAGAAATTACTAACGATTCCACTTCATTAAGTACTTTAAGACAAAAAGTTGGAATGGTATTTCAAAATTTTAATTTATTCAACAATTTAACAGTTTTAGAAAATATAATTTTAGCACCACAAAAAATACAAAAAAAGAATAAAGAAGAATGTATTACAAAAGCCCTAAAATTACTTGATAATTTCGGCTTAAAAGACAAAGCAAATAACAAACCATATCAATTATCTGGCGGACAAAAACAAAGAATAGCAATAGCAAGAGCATTAGCAATAAATCCATCTTATATGCTATTTGACGAACCCACATCAGCACTTGATCCAGAAATGGTTGGCGATGTTCTAGATGTTATTAAAGATATAAGCAAACAAATCACTAGTGTTATTGTAAGCCACGAAATGGAATTTGTGAAAAATGTTGCCACCAACATAATTTTTATGGAACAAGGAAAAATAATAGAACAAGGTACCCCCGACCAATTTTTTGGCCCAACAGCCAACCCTAGAATCAAAAACTTTTTAAGCAAGTTTCATCAGTAGGTGAATTATTTATTATTATATATTAAAATTTTCTAATTTTATTAATAGATAATTTATTTATTACTTTATGATGTTATCTTATAAATACCTAGAATAATTATAATCCAATTCTTTTTTTCTAACTTTCCAATCAGGCATATAAAAAGTTAAAAATAAATAAAAATCTTCACTATGATTATAATATTTTGTATGTGTTAATTCATGTAAAATTACATAATCAATACAATATATTGGTGCAGTATATAAATAGTAATTTAATAAAATTGTATTTGTTCTTTTTGTATATGACCCCCAAATATTTTTCATTTTTTTAATTTTTATATTTGGTTTTTCAATACCATATTTTCCTACAATATTATATTGATGATTCAGTCTCTCATTAAAACATTTTATTGCTTCTTTTTTGTAATAATTTTCGTATTGCTTTTTAATATTATCTATATCATTTGTTTCTATAATTAATTGATTGTCATAAATAAAAATATTATTTTTTTCACTTATTTTTACAGAAATTCTATATTGCCTTCCTAAAATTCTAACTTCTCCACCTTCACAAAATAAATTTATTTTATCATATTGTCTTACAGAATTGAATTTATTTATTTCTTTTTGAATCCAATATTCTTTATTACTTAAAAATTTATCAATATCTTCATCTGTTGCCGATAATGGAACAGATAAAGATATTTCAAGATTATTTTTTATTCTTAAAATAAAATTTTTTATATCTTTTCTAATAAGTATTATATTATATTTTTCAAATAAGTTTGTATTCATATCTTTTTACAGCTGTTTTAAAAATATTTTCTTCAATTTTATCTAAATCATCATCACTTAAATCAATATGGAAATCATCCATTAATTTAAATAAAAATTTATCAATTTCTCTATTAATACTTTGCCTTATTACCATATTATTCTCCCAATTTGGTTTAATTTTATCTTTATACAATTCTTTTATTTTAATTGATAAATTACCAAGTTCTAAATCAAACTCACTATTTTCTATAATATTCCTTTTTTCATCTATAGATATTTTCAAACAACCATAGAATGATTTTGAATTTGCATCATTTTCTATATTTTCTGGATATTTATTTCCTGTAAAACCTTCCCTATAATCTTCTGCTATTTTTTGCATAGCAAGAAAATAATCTTCATCTCTTCTTTCATTTTCATATTCTTCAATAGTTTCTTTAATTTTATCAGTAAAATTTTTATACAACAATGGATCTTTAAAAAATTCTTCCTTAATTAGTGCATCCATACGAGTAGCTATTGCATCAGCTTTACTTTTATTTCCCGACATTTTTGCCAATTCTCTTTCCATAGCTTCTTTATCTGTAATTTTAAAATTATTAACAATAATTTTATCCATTTCAGAACTAAGATATGAATTTAATAATCTTTTTATTTGTTTATCTTCTAGTGAAAAATCAATTTTTGAATCATCACCATATCTAATTTTTATAGAACTTTTTAATGCTTGAAAAAATTTTAAATCTTCTTTATACTTTTTAATCTCTTCTTCTTCAAGAGACTTATAAGCTTCATAATTTCTTAATACACATTCCAAAGATAATGAAAATTTATTTAGTTTATCATAAAAATCTTTTCTTTTATCCGATATTTTTCCAATTTCTTTATCTTCACTAGAATCTTTTAAATAATCCTCTAAAACTTCTATATCTACATTTTTATCATGAATATCAAAATCACTAAAAATAGATATTAAATTTTCATAATTAAGTCTTAATTCTCTAATTAAATCATCTTTTATTAATAATGTTCCTTTTATATCATTTTCATCAAACTTACCAAGTCCATATTCTGCATTAGAATAAATATCAATGGCCGACTTTAAATTCCCAAAAACACCATAAAAATCAATAATTTGCCCATACTCTTTTCCAGTATAAATTCTATTCACCCTTGCTATTGCTTGCAATAAATTATGATCCCTTAAAGGTTTATCTATATATAATATTTTTGCTATTGGAGCATCAAAACCTGTCAATAATTTATCTTTTGCTACAATTACATCAACACAACCTTCTGAATCAATAAAATTACTTCTAACATATCTTTCATATTTTTCATAATTCTTTCCAAAATCCCTTTCCACTTCTTCCTTAAAAAAATCTTCAATATATTTTAAATCATAATCACTAGCTTCTTCAATTCCTTCTGCTTTAAGTGTATTCGGTGAAATAACAACTTTACTTCTTATACCATTATCTCTTAAAAATCTATGCAACTTAATAGCATTAACTCTTGAACTTTCAGTAACCATAGCTTTCACCATCTCATTTTTAAAACTAGCAAAATGTTTAGCAATAGCAAAAGCTATTATTTGCAATCTTGAATCCACTTGCATTATTTTTGTCAAACTACTCCATTTTGTTTTTAACTTCTCCTTTTCTTCATCACTCACATTAAAACATATTTGTTCAAAACATTTATTAATAGTATTATCATCAGCTATTTTTTGTGGAATTATCCTTCCTTCATAATTTAATGGAACAATAACTTTATCCTTTTCTGCTTCAAGAATTGTATAAGAATCAATAAGATCACCAAAAATTCTATGTGTTTGTTTCTTTTCCTTTTTAAAAATTGGAGTTCCTGTAAAACCTATCTTAATAGCATTAGGCAATATATCTCTCATATAATTATGAAAATTTCCTGACTGAGTCCTATGACATTCATCAACAAATATAAATATATTTTTACCATTTATAGGTTGCAATTTACTTTGTGCCGTTTCAAATTTATGAATAACAGTAGTAATAATAGTTTTACCTTCATCTTTTATCAAACTTACTAAATTATTTCCAGTCGTAGCCCTATTAGGTCGCATACCTGTTTTAGCAAAATTATTCATCAATTGCTCATCCAATTCAAGCCTATCACAAACCATCAAAAACCTTGGATTCTTAAAAAAACAATCATTTTTAATAGATTCTTCTTTAATCCTTTTTACAAGCATAACCATAGTTAAAGACTTACCACTACCCTGTGTATGCCATATAAATCCACCCTTTCCACTTTTAACTTTTTTTATTGTTTTTTCACATGCAAAAAACTGCTGATATCTTGCTATTTTCTTTATTCCATAATCATACAAAATATAATTTTTCACAATTAAAAACAATCTTTCCTTTGACAGCAAAGAAATCAAAACCCTATCTTGTTCCCTAACACTCCTATCAACTACATACTCTTTACATTTTTCTTCAAGCCAACCATCAAACTCTTCCTTCCAATTAACAAAATACTCCCTACCAGTTCCACAAGTTCCATACTTAACCTCATTAGGATTCAAAGCCAAAACTATTTGTGCAAGCTTAAACAACTGCGGAATCACAGAAAAATTTTCATAATTTTGTCTAACCCCCATACCAACATCAACAGATGATCTTTTACATTCAATAACAACCCAAGGCAAACCATTCACAAAAACAACAATATCCGGCCTTTTATTTTCTCTTGTATCAATATTAGAAACAGTAAATTCATCAACAACCCTAAAAATATTATTATTTATATTCTCCCAATCCACATATTTCAAATTAAACGATTTTATAGAACCATCAGCCAATATTTCATTATAGCTTTTACCATACAACAACATATCATAAACATCCTGCGATGCCTGTGCCAACCCATTATTCAACGACACATCCACATCCTTAATAGCATTATTTATATTAGCCTGCGAAAAAGCACTTTCCTTACCATCATACTCAAACCTTTGCCTTTGCAAAAATTCCCTCAAATCATCCTTCAAAACAACATTTCTATAATCCCCCCTTTGCTCAAAAGCCTCAAACGGAGACATATACTTATACCCCATATTTTCCAACAACTTAATCGCCGGTTGTTGAGAAGAAATTTTTTCAATAAAATCACTATATTTCACCATATTTTACCTTAATTGTTTATATTTCCACAAATGACAATGGTTTTACAATATCATAAATATTTGATACCACTTCACCATTATAAAATTTATAGCTATTCCCAAATGCCCCACTATAACTTCTTTCACCTTCAAAAATAGGTATATAAAAATCCATAGAATTTTCTATTCTATAATCAAATGAACCCCTAATCAAACTTGAACAAGTATCATCTTTTGCATATATATAATTCGTAGAATATCTAATTGTAAATAATATTATATTTGCACTTATTGCATTAATACAATTTTCCAATGTTGCCAAATGAAAATTTTTATCTATATTATGTTTTAATTGATTATAAGCATAATACCAAGATAATGATTTAGATGGATCTTTCACATTCCAATTTTCAAAAGGAGAACATTTATACGATTTACTATAACCAACAAGCTGTATTTTAAATTTAGACAAATCAATATATTTCATTATTTCAATATAATCATTCATTCTTTCATTTTTACCAAAATTATATTTTTTTAACATCGATTCAAAATCAGAACAAGCCAAAAACAATAATTCCCTTGCTTTATGACTATAAGATTTTAAACCTTCATTACTTGGTTCAACAAACAAAAGCAACTCCTGCATTTTCTCTATAAGAATCTGCAAATCCCTTTTTGCACGATATGCTTCAGAAATTGTAAATTCAAGTTCATTTTCGACATTATTAATTATAAAAGGTTTCCAAATATGTTTATATTTAACACCAATTTTCATATATTTTTTTTCCATTATAGGATATTCATAACAATTTGTAATAACTTTTTCAATATCATAACTATTATCACATATTAAACAAGTTTCTATAAATGGAGCATAATCAGCACGACTAACTCGCAAAAATATATTTTGATTTTTACCATTTTGATATGCCATCAAAAGTATACCATTTTTCTTACAAAAATAAACATTAGTTTCCATTGCCTAAACCCTTATTTCACCACTCAACAGCTTTTCCATAAGCCACTTTTTTTGCCCCCTATACAACCCCAACTTCTTCTTCAACAACTCAATTTCCTCATCACACTTCGAAAGAATTGAAGCAATAGCCGATTGCTCTTCTATTGTTGGTGGGATTAGTATTTTTAATTTATAAAACCATTTTTTATTTAAATGTTTTATTCCAGAACCAGCAAAACCTACTATATTTACAGTTTTTTCAATTGATTTTAAAAAATAATATAAAAATAATGTATTAATTTTAGATGAAAATATAAAACAATCACTACTAGCAGAAAATTTACCATTATAATAATCAAAAAAAGCATTTCCACCTGTATTAGCTATTATACATTCAGCATCATAATCAAATTCATCTAAAAATTTTAAGAAACTTTCAGAATTATTTATAAAAAACGGATATTTTCCATTGTTTTTGCCATCAGAAGAATTATGTTTTGTTTTTTTAAAAATCAATATTATACTTTGCATAATATTTTCCTTCCAATCACCACTAAAACCTTTTAGCCTTAACTTACCACTTAAAAGTCGTTGCATCAAGCCCTTCTTCTGCCTAACCTTCAACTCAATCAACTTCTCAAGCTTCTCAATCACCTCATCTTGCTTTGAAAGAATTGATACAATTTTCTCTTGCTCTTCCAGTGGGGGGATGGGAAAAGACAAATTTTCAAAATCAAATTTTGATATTTCTAAAAATGTACTACCACTAGCTTTTTCTATAATTTTTCTTCTATTAAATAAAAGCAAAAAATAAAGAAAAATTACATTATTATTTTTATTTACAATTATACTTTTAAAACCTTGATTGGTACACATGTCTATTTTATTTATACACAGATCCCCAATAGTTGCCCTTGTACAAACAATTAAAGAATTTTTTGGCAAAATTTTTGCAGAACTATTTTTTAGTCCTAACTCTGTAATTGTTTTTTCTGTAGAAAAAATAAACTTACTTTTTAATTTTGAAACTTCAGATGGTGTAAGCCAATTAATATCACCATTCCAATACTCTTTTTTAGATGTATTTGGTGTCCCACCTAAAAAAATAGCTCCTAATTCTTTAAGTTTTTTTATTTCCCAATTATTTTTCATTTTTTAAACTATTATTATTAATCCAACAAAATTTTACTTTATATCCCTTTTCATATAATAAATCAACTGCTTGTTTTAAGGAAATTACACTAAAAAATGGTAATTTTCTTTTATTGGTTTCTTTATCTATTACAGCAAATACAATAGTAGAATCTTTTAAAGAATCATCAGTAATTTGATAATCAGAAAAATCTTCATTTATATTAAAATATTTTGATTTTTTATTCAGTTCTTTTTTTATTTGATCATTTGCTTTTTCTCTTATCTTTTTATCATTTCTTAATATTTTTATAGAATTTAGAGCTTGGTTAAAAAGATGACTTAATGTTGATGAATAATTTTTATGTTTAATACAAAAAAATTCTTTTTTATTTGATAAAACATCACAAATTTCAAATTTATCACTATCTCTTATTGTAACATTCTTTGCATCTAAACATACATAACCATAATTATTACTTATAATTTCATTATATTCATGTTCATTTTGTGAATTATAATCTGGTAGTTTTATATCTTGAGAGTCATTAATCAAAGTTTGAAAAAAATTATCTATTTCATTTTTATAATCAGTAGATATTTTAAAAATCTTGCCTTGATATAATATATAAATTGAATTTTTAAAATTGACTTCTGCAATCAAAGAATTATAAATACTAGCAAGTATTTCATTGTTTTGATCCAAAATGAAATGATGTTTTAAATCTTCTAAATTATTAATAGTAACACCTCTTTTTGAAATTTCAGCATAATAATCATTTATAGATAAATCATTAAATTCTTTTAAATTTTTATGTTTAGTATGATCGTTTAATGCATACTTAAAATAAGATGTTGATGAATTTTCAAAAGATAAATCAAATAAATTTAATTGTAAGTTATCATTTTTATTCTTTAAATCGTCAATAATTATTTGATTTATATTATTTAATATAACTTGATCTTTTTCTAATCTTTTATTAATAATCCATTGATATTTTATATTTTTTTCATAATCTTTTATAGAATTAATTTTTATTAAATTTAAACATAATTTTATTAAATCATCTTTGGCATTTTCAATATTATAATTAATTAATATTGAATTTATAGTTGCACTAATTTTTTCTGAAAAAATATTTTTATATTCTTCCTTAACTGTTCCAATAAATGACTTTACTATATCCATATCTTTATTTGGTGTAAAAACATTAAGTTCATTTGATTTATTTGCATCTATTTTTTTATTTATTATATTTTCATCTATAGATAGAGATGATAGATGATTAAATTTATCAACAATATTTAAAAGAATCCTTAAACCAAAATCAGTTTCTATTTTTTCATCATTAAAAGCCCAATATCCTTGTCCAAAATTAAATCCAAATATTCTATTTTGAACTTTTAATACAAAAATTGAATGTATTGTATTTTTTAAAGTATTAATTTGATTTGAATTATCATCATCAAAAAAATCTATAATATTAAACCATTTTGGTTTATTATCATCAGCAGATATATTATTCCAAATATATCCTTTTGCTTCAATATCATTTTCAAATTTTAATTCTTTATAATTTTGTTTATCTTTTATTTTATCTATATTAAAACATTCATTTAAATTCTCAACATCATCTTTAAAAAGAAAAATTCTTAATTTATAAAAATCATTACTCATATAATTTATACTTCATTAATAAAATTATTAAAGATGCCCCCATATCTTGACTAATATTTTTTAACTTTTAGTATATCTTGTATACTGCGAGTAAAAAATATTTTGCCATATTATAAACAATCACTTTTATTGTTTTTATTTATATAAATATAATATAGTACATTTATTCCACTTGTCAAGTATTTTTATATTACTTTTTATATATAGCTTAATAAAAAATTAAAAATTATTTTAACTTTTTGATTTTTTATGTCTTTGAGAGTATGAAAATACTATGTTTAAATTTTTAATAAAAAAATTTGAATTTTCTACTTTTTTATAAATTTTTGCTTTTTTGTGGTGTTTGATGTCTCATCAAATGCCAAAGACAAGTGACTCCATTTGTAAGAGGGGAAGTTGCAAAGCAACAAGGGGATTGAGAGAGAAATTGAAAATTGAAAATTGAAAATTAATATTTCATTAAAAATTAGTTCTTTAACTTGATAAATAATAGTGATTTCTTTTTTTTCTGTTTTTTTGTGGTGGTTTTGTGGTTTATGGATTGCCACAGGCCTTTGGCCTTCGCAATGACGAAGGGTGGTGAGTATTGGTTTGTGGGGCTTGCCTCCCTTTGTAAGGGGGGTGCTGACGAAGTCAGTGGGGGGTTGAGTTTACCATTTTTTTGCACCCCTTTGTGGCGTTAGATATCCCTATCCAACACCCAAGACTAACAAAAACCAACTTCACAACTACACTACAATAAATTTATGGATTGCTTCGCTTCGCTCGCAATGACAGTATACACCAACTCGTCATTGCGAGAGTTGCTTGCAACTCGTGGCAAGCTTGATATGGCGACTACCATACCCAACCAAAACTCGTCATTGTGAAGACCGAAGGCCTGTGGCAATCTTGTTTATTCTTGGCCTGTCATTGCGAGGCTTTGCAAAAGCTGTGGCAATCTCGGAATGGTGACGATCTACATGCCAACTCATCATTATGATAATTACCCACCAACTCGTCACTGCGAGAACCGACATCCACACACCGTCATTGCGAGAACCGAAGGTTCGTGGCAATCCATTAATTTATTAAAATAAAAAACTCTTTATTTTAATAATAATTGTTATATTTTTCTTAAAAAAAGATACTTCATTAATGAATAAAACTTCATATGTATATATATTAGCAAATAAAAAACATGGTACATTATATATTGGTGTCACAAATGATTTATTAAGACGAGTATCGGAACACAAATCCAAGAAAATAGAAGGATTTACAATGAAATATAATGTAGATAAATTGGTTTATTATGAAGTTTATGATGATATGTATAATGCAATTTCAAGAGAAAAACAATTAAAAGCTGGTTCTAGAAGTAAAAAAATAGAATTAATAGAAGAAAATAATAAGAACTGGGATGACTTATTTTATAATCTGGTAAACTAATAAATAAATTAGTTTATTATATTTTATTTATAAATGACAGTGGTTGTGGATTGCCACAGGCCTTTGGCCTTCGCAATGACGAAGGGGGCAAAGGGTGATGAATTCTTTTATTTTTCTATGAATGAATAAAATAATGGTGGTTGATGGATTGCCACGAACCTTCGGTTCTCGCAATGACGAAAGGGGACGAGAGTAGTGAATTCTTTTCTTTTCTATTTTTGTATTAGCTATCAGTGGTTTATGGATTGCTTCGTCGTTTCACTCCTCGCAATGACGAAGGGGATGAGTGGTAGTGAATTTTTTTGGTTTTCTGTGAATGAATAGGTTATTGATGGTTTGTGGATTGCTTCGCTTTGCTCGCAATGACAGTATACACAAACTCGTCATTGCGAGGCTTTGAAAAAGCCGTGGCAATCTCGGGATGAGACATAATTATTTATTCATGGAATTCTTTTTATTTTCTATTTTTATATTAGCTATTGGTGGTTTATGGATTGCTTCGCTTTGCTCGCAATGACAAAGGGGTGGTAGTTTGTGGTTTGTGGATTGCTTCGCTTCGCTCGTAATGACAGTATACACAAACTCGTCATTGCGAAGGCCGAAGGCCTGTGGCAATCTCGTTTATTCTTAGCCTGTCATTGCGAGGCTTTGAAAAAGCTGTGGCAATCTCGGGATAGAACATTATAATAGTCAAACAAAATTTTATGATAATCTATAAGAAATTGAAAATTGAAAATTAATATTTCATTTGAAATTAATTCTTGGACTTGATAAATAATAATAGCTTCTTTTTCTTTTTGTTTTTGTATTAATTATTATAATTATATAATTAATTATTCTATTGGTGAAATTTTTTATTTTTTCTGTGAATAAATGAAATATCAGTGGTTTGTGGATTGCTTCGTCGTTTCACTCCTCGCAATGACAGTACTCCCACATCGTCATTGCGAGAGTTGCTTGCAACTCGTGGCAATCTCGTTTATTCTTGGCCTGTCATTGCGAGGCTTTGCAAAAGCCGTGGCAATCTCGGTATGAGACATAATTATTCATTCATGGAATTCTTTTCTTTTCTATTTTTATATTAGCTATTGGTGGTTTATGGATTGCTTCGCTTCGCTCGCAATGACGAAAAAAAGAAGCGTCATTGCGAGGCTTTGAAAAAGCCGTGGCAATCTTGGGATGGGATACTATGGTAGTCTCTTTTGGTATGGGGTCGGGAGACTTCACACCACAGAAAAAAATTAACTTCGCAAATTGATTTTATAAAACTCTATCATCTGTAAACATCAGGTGTGGGGTTAGAGACCTCACACCACAATAATATTAAACTGATGATTTTTTATGGTTATAATCTTATATAAGATGCTGTATAATTTCCAGTTTCATCTAATTCTACTATACATTTATATTTTACAATAGTATTAGTAGTATTATCTGTGCCTGTAATGATTCCAGTATTTACAATATCATAATTTATATCACCCCAATCAACACCTGAAAATTTTTTAACAGGGTTTTCACATTTTGGCAATACTTTACAAGTATATTCAAAATTTTGTTCCCATTGTTGATTATCACCACATTTTTTTGCTGGCTTAGAAGCTGAATTATGTGTAGATACTGTATAAAAATCACTTTTTTGTACAGGATCTGACACATTAGATGGACAAACTTCATCGGCAAATCTAACTTCACCAGCCTTTGCTTGTTTAAATGTAAATGTATAATAATATGTAAATGGCTCTTCCTTTTTATCATTTTTAACACCTATAAAAATAATTGATGCTTGGCCATTCTTTGCAGTTCCTGCTATTCCATCACCTCTTTTACTGCATTTATCATTACGACCATAACTATTATCTTTTCCACCTTTTTTAGTATCTGTACAAGCCTCTTTAACACTACATGGTGTTTTCCTGTCCGATATTATACTATTATTTATATAACCAGAACCACCACCTCCACCGGCATAATTACCACCAGATGTTGCTGAACATCCATTTGATAAACCACCTCCTCCACCGGCATAATAGCCTCCTCCACCACCATTATTGCCAATATTAGCTGGATTTATTTTGCAACAACTACCATCACTATCACCTATGGCACATCCACCACGTCCAGGTGTTGCACCACCATGTGAGCCACTATTTGAACCATTATTATTTCCACCACCACCTGCACCACCTTTTTCTTGATCATATGTTAAACCACCAACAGAACTTCCACCACCACCACCAGCTACCATTAATCTACTACTCAAAGTACTTTTCCAATCTGCGAGATTAGATAAATTCGCAGATGTTCTAACATCAGTTGCTCCACCACCAGCACCTTCTTTTTTCGATGATATGGTACCTGTAGCAGCTCCACCGCCACCATTCCAACCACCACCACCACCTTTATTGCTAGCAACATTTTTTCCATATCCGCCAATAAAAAAATATATAGTTCTATCTTTAACACCAATTTTTTCTAAATTTTCATCTGTAGTGTCTAAAAATCCATAGGTATAACCACCTTTGCCACCTAACATACCCATATCACCTTCTCCAGCACAATCTTGCCCACCACCTTGTGCCCCCCATAATTCAATAAAAACTTCTGTTACATCATCTGGAATTTTAAATGGTATTGCTTTATAATTTTTAACCGCTGTAGAATCGTCTTTCCATTGAGTTTTATGAACATCATTATATTTATCAACATATGGTATAGAATCAGGCTCGGAACTATTGCCAGTATCATCGATAAGTAATACTGTTTCTGTTGTCTCAGCACAATCTGGGGCTCCAATATCACTTTCATCTATAAAATTTTTTCTAATTGCATCATGTAAATTATCTATATTGGTATGAAATTTTAGTTGTTTTGCATTTTCTAAATCAATGGTAAAATCTTTTTGTGGAAGATTATATTTATCTTCGTTATGCGATGAACTAATAAGGCTAGAAAAATCGTTGCTTTCTCTGTTTTCGTATGGGAAAGCACCGGAAGTGTTAACATTATTTGATAATAATAAAAATATTTCACCATCTTTTACATATTCATCTGAAATAGTTGGATCTCTTGCATCTTTGTTTAATAATATATTTTTTAATGAATTGTCTTTTGTAAGTATGTCTGGAATAATATAAACAATTTTATTTTGCCAACTATCTATTAAATAATTATTATCTAAACCTAACGATAAAGCTGGAACATTTCCATAAAGAATTTTTTCTCCTTTTTCGTTTTTTGATTCAAAAACACCAGAATTATCTGCAATACAGTCATTGTCAATGTCTCTGTCTTGTCTAAATTCTATTCCTAAAACTTTCTCTGTGAAAACACTGTCATTATTACAACCTTGTAAATCACAATCTAATGGAGCCGGACAAGGAAACTTACCATTCTTTGCAAGATATGCTACTAATGATGTGTTGATTATTTTAAATTTATCCTCTGTCATGGTTGTTCTTCTGTTGATGTTTAAAGCATCATAATAACCTATAAGAGCTGTCATTATAACACCCATAATAAGTACAACCATACTTAAAGTAATAAGATTGTAGCCATATATGTTGTTTGATAATTTTTTATTTTTAATTTTATTATTTGTAAGATTAACAATGTATGCAAAGTTATTGGAATATGCAATATTCTTACTATACTTCTTGGAAATATTTCTCATTTTTTAAAAAAATAATTGCAATATAGTACCTTAATTGTAAAAAAAATAAAATAAAAGTCAAGCTTTATATTTTTTCCATAGTATCACCATTCCAACAATAGAAATAATTTTGGTTTTTTGTAAAATTATTATTAGAAGTTTCATCGCCTTTCATATTTAATAATTCTTGTTTAATCATTTTTGTAATGCTACCGTGTGTAATAAGAATAACATTCTTATGATCTTTATATTTTTCAATAAAATCTTTAATTCTATTGTAAGTGTCATTTTTTGATTCTGTGGCTTGTGGTGGAATATAATTCCACATATCTTTTTGCATTTTTGCATATTCTTCTGGGTATATATCTTTAATTTTATCTTTTTCTAATCCTTGAAAAATACCTTTATTTCTACTAGATAATAATGGTTCTATAATTGGCTTTTTATCTTTAATATTTAATATTTCCATAATTATTTGTAAAGTATGTCTAGTTCTTGTCAGTGGGCTTGTAATAAATTCATATTCTTCAAAATTTTCTTCTTTAAAATCTAAAATTCTATAAGCAATAGATTGAGCTTGGATAATTCCTTTTAAGCTTAATAAACTATCCATTTGCCCTTGTTGAATACCTAAACTATTTTCAAGTGTTTGAGCATGTCTAATTATAAACCACATAACAACCCCCTAATATTTAATAAAGAAAGTCTATTTTAATTATATTATTTTCACTTGAAGAAGTAGAAATAATTTTTTTGCTATATTTGTTTACTAAACAAGGTGTCTTTTTGTTGTAATTACAATAAAAAAATCTACCTTTTAAATAATAGTTAGTGTTATCTTCTAATTCAGGAAGTTGTAGAACTTTATTATCTAAAATTTCGCCTTTGCTGTATGTTTTAATTAATATTGCAGATTTATTTTCTAAATCTTCTTTGTATAAAGATAAAGTTTGTGGTGCCATTTTTTCAAATGAATAATTAGGATCTAAATTGAGTTCAATTTTATTATCAATGCCATTTTTAATATATATGTTGTTGATATCGTTAATATTTAAAAATTCATCTTCTTGCAATCTTAAAGTATTGTATTCTGGGCCAAAACTAATATTAATAATTTTTGATTTCTTAGTATTTCTATCCAATTGAATTATTTTTTTATCGCCATCATTTGTAAATACTAATTTATCTCTAAAATCAATAATGTCATTTGGTAAATTATATAATTTTTCATTTTCGTTTGTGCTATATTCTTCTGTTTTGTTGTCTTTTACTTTTAAAATTCTGTTTTTAAATTTATCAACAAAATATAGGCCGGTTTCATCTATATGAAAATTATGATTACCTGTTATTTTAATATCATTTGCTTCGTTTAATTCATTGAAATCTATTTCTTTTGTAATTACATCATCTGTATCTATACTATATAAACCATAATTTTTTGTATTTATAAAATATACTTTGTCTAAAAATTTATCTAATTTAATAATATATTTATCACATTCTTGACATTCTATTGGTGTAAGTTCTTCTCTTGATAAATCATACTTTAATAAAGTATCTTGTGAAGCTGTTGAAATAATTAACGAATCATTAAGTAAAATTACATTTAGTGGATCTTTTAAATATTTGTTATCTTTGATTAATGTGGAAACTTCCATAGTCTTTAAATCAACTTTTCTAATAGAATCATTGCAAGTGTCAGCAACATACAAATATCTATTATCTTGTATTGTTATACCAGAAGGATAACAAAAACTAGCATTTATACCATTTTTGTCTTCTTTACCATTTCTGCCACTACCAATTTGATTCACAATATCACCATTAACTTTTATTAAAAATATTTTTCTACCTTTTGAATCGGCAATTATGAAATATGGTCCTTCGTTTGTGTCTTGTATATTTCTAAGATATAAAATATGACTTAAAGATTTTATAAATGATTCTGGTTGATTATTTTTTTCTAAATCAATACTTGACAATTCATTTATATTCAAATCTGGCTTTTTTGATAAAATTTTGTCAATTTCTGTATATATCGTTTGTTCTACACTGTTATCATATGGAAAAATATTTTTTATCATTCCATTTTTATCAACTAACACAAAGTATTTATCATAATTTCTTGTATCACTTCCTAAATCAAAATTTTCAATATTAATAACTGGTCGTTCTATATTATTCTTAATAATATAGTTTATTATTGTATTTTTTTCTAGATTAAAATTATCAGCAATTATATCAATTACAACCACTTTGTTATGATATTTTTGTTCAATTTTATTAGCTAAATTGAGTGAAAAGATGTAAGAAAAATCTTGAATATTATAAACATTTAATAAAATTATTCTATCTTTTAATTCTTTAATATTTAATTCTTTAATATTAAAAATGGATTTTGATTCATTATTGGCAATTTCATTTAAAACACTACCATCAATGAATTTTTGATATTTACTTTGTTTTATAGTGTTTACTATATAAAATATTAAAAAGATTAAAAATGAAGTTATTAGAATAGCTAACCACATTCTTCTTCTTTCCATTTTTTTTCTTATGAGATTATTTCTTCTTAAATACATATACTATTTATAGTTAAATAACATATAGCTCTATTTTTTCAAATAGAGCTAATAAATTAAAAATTTTTCTTTTTTCTTTTTGTTCTAGCCTTGCTTTCTTGAATTTTTCTCTTTCTTTTTTCACAAGGTTTTTCGTATTCTTTTCTTCTTCTTGCTTCTCTAACTATTCCTTCTTTTTGTGTTTTTTTTCTGAATAATCTAATAGCAAATTCTAACTTGTTTTTATCAGGAACAACTACACTTACCAAACTAACTTACCACCTTTAAATACTTTATTAATAACATATTCACAATAATATAAATATTATATTTTTTAAGTCAAGAAATAAAATTAATTAATTATCTTGAATTAATTAATTGTTTTTTTAATATTCTATTAATTAATAAAAAAAGTATTATGCCATTTACAATAGCAATAATTGGAAGACCTAATGTTGGAAAATCCAGTTTATTTAATAAATTAGTCGGTAGAAAAATAGCAATCGTTAATGATTTTGCTGGTGTTACAAGAGACAGAAAAATAGAAAAAGGCAATTTAGGCCCTTTGTCTTTTGATGTTGTTGACACAGCGGGTTTAGAATATAATTTAACAGATAAGCAATTAGAAAGCAGAATGATAAAACAAACAGAAGTTGCCGTTTTTAATGCTGATCTATGTTTATTTATGGTTGATAGCAAAGTTGGCATACAGCCAGCTGATAAATATTTTGCTAAATGGCTTAGAGAAAAAAATATTCCCACAATTTTAATTGCAAACAAATGCGATTCTTTAAAAAATCACGACCACATTTTTGATAGTGAATATTATAAACTTGGTTTTGGTGAACCTATACCTTTATCAGCAGAACATAATAATGGTTTTAATATGTTATATGATGCAATAGAACCATTTTATGATAAATACCAAGAAAAATACAAAGAGCTAAATGATATTGAAAACAAGATTGAAATTGATATAGAAGAAGAAAAATCAAATACCGAAAAATTAGATAAAAATAACAAAGAAGACAGAGAAATTACAATAGCAATTGTTGGCAGGCCTAATGCTGGAAAATCAACTTTAATAAATACTTTATTAAAAGATGAAAGAGTTATCACAGGTCCAGAAGCCGGCATCACAAGAGATGCTATTGCTATCAAATGGAAATACAAAGACAGAGACATAAAATTAATAGATACAGCAGGAATTAGAAAAAAACATAACATTGATACTGATTTAGAAAAGTTTGCTGTTGAAGATAGTTTTAGAGCAATTAGATTCGCACAAATTGTTGTTATGATGATTGATTCAACTTCACCATTTGATGTACAAGATATCGTTATTGCAAACAAAGTAATTCAAGAAGGAAGAGGTATTGTTTTTGCTTTAAATAAATGGGATACAGTAGCAGAAAAAGACAAACATAAGTTTATGAATAATTGTATAAATTTAATAGAACAAAAAGCCTCACAAATAAAAGGTTGCCCTATTATTCCAATATCAGCCTTATATAGCAAAAACATAGACAAATTAGTTGATGCCTGTTTAGATGTTTATAAAGATTGGAATAAATACATAAAAACTTCTGAACTCAATAATTGGTTAAGAGAAATTGAAAAAAATAATACTCCACCTTTATTTAGAGGCAAAGCCGTAAAATTAAAATACATTACACAAGCTAAAAAAAGGCCACCATCATTTGTATTATTTACCAATAGTCCAGAAAAGCTTGAAAAAACTTCTTATTCTAAATTTTTAGTAAATAAATTAAGAGAAGATTTTAAATTAAAAAATACATTAGTTAGACTTATTTTAAGAAAAGCAGAAAACCCATACGAAAAAAAGAAATAAGAAATAAGATTTAAAATTTATATTATCTCTTATTTAGCATAGTTAAATAGCAAATTATGTTTATTAATAAATAAACATTAGTGAATTATTAATTGATAAATAAAGAGTACTAAATTCTTTATTTTTCTGTTTTGGTTATTTATTTGCTAATGGTGAATTTTTTCTTTTTTGCTTTTGGGTTGGACTGTTGTGCTTTATGGATTGCTTCGTCGCCTTGCTCCTCGCAATGACGAAGAAAAAGAGCTGTCATTGCGAGAGTTCGTAGGACTCGTGGCAATCTCGTTATTCTTGGCTCGTCATTGCGAAGGCCAAAGGCCTGTGGTAATCTCGTTATGGGGCATGGTTATTCTATTGGTGAATTCTTTTTCTTTTTTGCTTTTGGGTTGGGCTGTTGTGGTTTGTGGTTTGTGGATTGCTTCGTCGTTTCACTCCTCGCAATGACAGTATACACAAACTCGTCATTGCGAGACTTCGCAGAAGTCGTGGCAATCTCGTTTATTCTTGGCTCGTCATTGCGAAGGCCGAAGGCCTGTGGCAATCTCGTTATGAGGCATGGTTATTCTATTGGTGAATTCTTTTTGTTTTCTGTTTTTATATTAACTATTAGTGGTTTGTGGATTGCTTCGTCGCCTTGCTCCTCGCAATGACAGTATAC
Organism: uncultured Rickettsiales bacterium; assembly: GCA_944392135.1. GTDB lineage: Bacteria > Pseudomonadota > Alphaproteobacteria > Rickettsiales > UBA1997 > CALXSC01. Next base: position 4,447 of record CALXVQ010000001.1, on the reverse strand, counting down.
ACAAACTCGTCATTGCGAGACTTCGCAGAAGTCGTGGCAATCCATAAAGCACTATTCTTTTATTCATTCACAGAAAAGAAAAAGAATTCATTATTATTTATCAAATTAAAGAATTAATTTTAAATGAAATATGAATTTTCAATTTTAATCCTCACTTCGTTCGTTTCGCACTTCGTGAGACGACAAGCTAAAATGATTATGCAAGCATATCATTTTCCCACTTTGTGCTTCAATTTTTAATTTCTTATGTATTAATTTTCAATTTTCAATTTTCAATTTTCAATTTCTATCTCAACCCCCCTGTTGCTTCGCAACTTCCCCCCTTACAAAGGGAGGCAAACCCCACAAATCAATACTCACCACTCTTCGTCATTGCGAGACTTCGCAGAAGTCGTGGCAATCTATAAACCACCATTCTTTTATTCATTCACAGAAAAGAAAAAGAAATCACTATTATTTATCAAATTAAAGAACTAATTTTCAATTTTTAATTTTCAATTTTTTCTCAACCCCCCTGCTGCTTCGCAACATCCCCCCTTACAAAGGGAGGCAAGCCCCACAGACAAAAGCATACAATAATATAGTATAAATTAAAATAGTCCACTTATTAGTGGACTATTTTTACCAATTATAGCCTATTATTATGATCTACCTTTCCCCTTATCTCCATTTTCTTGATCTTTGCTAGTACCAAAAGCTGCATCATATATAAAATTAGGATCTTCTTTATCTGAAGTCTTAACTTCTCTTAAAGATGACTTACTATAATAATTTTTCCTAACTAATATTTCAACAGCCTCTTTTCTTAAATCGGAAGTTTCTTTAATAAATTTCTCAGCAAAACCTTCCATAGCCGTAGCATCTCCTTTTCTATGTATATTTAATTCACGAAATCGGCTATATCTTGCTTTACCTCCGCCCCATAGCCGGCTCAAAAATCCTGCATCTTCATGTTGTTTTATCATTCTAAGTTTTTTACTCTTAATAGTTGTTTCATCAGGATTTGGTATAACATTTGTTCGAATTGTGTATTTTGTACCTTTTTTACTATCATATTCAGGTACAAAGTCAACTCCAATAACAACTCTCAATGCTTTATTTGATTTTTCTAATTCCTTCTTAGCATAATAAAGTTTTCTTTTTGATTTGTATGTGAACATACTCCAAATAAATTGAATTGGATTTTTCTTTTTCCGCCAAGCTCTTCCCCAACCATGAGCATGATTCATAAAGTCATAATTACCTTTAGCTAATACTTTACGTTCTCGTCTTGCCTCTTCTCTGTCTTTTTCAGTACAATTTTTATCATTTATTATCTTATTCAATTTATTGTATTTTGCAATATATTCAGCTGCTTCTCGAGCTCTTTTAATATGCAGATCAGCAAAATTAGTTAATCCTTCTCGTGCTCTAGCAAACTCTTTCTCTTTTCGTTTTAACTTCTTAATTAACCTTCGTATCTCTTCTTTTTCTTTAAATCCAGCTTGACTAGCTTTCTCCTCTAATTCTTCATATAATTTTTCCCTATTTCTTTCTTTTTCTTTAGAAGATTTACCTATGAATAATCCTTTTAGATCATGCTTTTTAGATTTTACATTAATAGCATCTCTATCACTAGATGCCAATAAATCCATATAACCACTATCCATTCCAGAAGCTATTTTAGTATTATGATTTTTAATAAGGCCATTCAATAAATCAAATACTTCTTCAGGTGTAGAAAGTAAGGCTATTTGTTCTTTATAAACTCTTATTTGTTCTTCTGATAGATTTAAATCTTTTAAAATTTTTTCAACACTTCTATCTTGCTTTTTAACTAAAAGACCACCAGTAATAATTTCATATTCTCCTTTTTTATTTTGTTCAATATATGCTTGTAATGGTGTTTCTAATAATAGTCTGCTAAGATTTGATTCTGAAAAATTATTTTTTTGTAAATTATTACTTTGCTTTTGAGAAATTTTATGATATAAATCAACAGCTATATTTTGTTCTTTCTCATCTTTAGATTCTAAACAACTACTAATAATATTTTTAATACAATCAATATTATTATCATTAGCTTGTGAAGCAAGACCGTCTATAATAGTATTATAAGTAGGTTTTTCCTTTTCTTTGTCAGCTGTTTTACAACCAGATAATATATTTAATACTTCTCCTGCTTCAAAATCTACACTTGTATCTTTAAGTTTCGAAATAATTCCATCAGCAACTTTTTTACTCTGTTTTTCTTTTATATTAGAATTTTGTATTGTTTCAATAAAATGATAAATTAAAGGAATATAACTGTCTTTTTCTGCATTGTCTTTATATACTTTTTTATCGATATCTATTAATTTACTAATTATTTTGTCATTATTTTCATCATCAAGAATTGGTTTTAATCTTTTTTCTTTCGCAGAATCAAGAAAATCATGTAGATTAGTATCTGTTATAAGATTAAATTGTTCCGTCTGTCTAGCAGAGATTTCAGATAATAAACGACCCTTTATCTTTAAACTTTCTAGTGTTTCTGAGTTTGTTTCTATTTGACCATTAATATATTTGCAAATTCCTGCTACTTTAATCGGACTGTGATATTTTAAAGCCTCATTAACACCTTTAACAAATATACTTTCATTCTCTATTGTACCTTCTGGGCCTTTTGTTTCTTGTAATATTTGTTCACAATCTTGAATTATACTCTCTGCTGTTTTTTCCTCATTAATATATATATATGTATCTTTTTTTATTATTCCCTGTTCCCTTACTTCACTATCACACCTTTCTAATGAGTATTTTCTTTTAATTAAATCTATCTTATTTTCTTCAGTAAATACATTTCCGGTTATTATTTTTGTGAATAATTTTGTATCTTCTTGACAAGCAGATACAATAACATTTAAAATAGCTTTCTTGCTTGATTCATCATCACCAATAGAAGATTTATCAGCTCTGTCTAAGAATTTTTTATATGTTTTTATTATTGTATTACGATCATTATTACATAAATAATCTAATTTTAAAGCATAAGCCTTACTTTGAGTCACAGATTCACTAATTCCTATTTCTTTATTAATATCTAATCTTTTATTAATAATAGAAATATAGAGATTATCTGTATTGTATGAAGAAAATATAGATCCTGCTTGTGGTAAATCTTTAATGCTTGCTGCAATCCCCATCATTTTTGTTTTTATAATTTCCCGCAATTTTTCATCTTCATATTCTTTTTTATTTTGTAAAGACTGTATTAATAAATATTGAATACAAGGTTGTATTTCACTACTACCATTAATTAAGGTACTAATTGTTTTTTTTCTATTTACAATTCTTGATTCTATTATTCCTTCTTCTGGTGTTGTTAATATCTGTAAAGCAAGTTTAGAAGGTTTTTTATCCTTAGATACTACACTGGCAAGTTCTTCAAACTGTTCTTCTGTTAACTTTGTATTACCAATTACTTTTTCTACTTCTTTTTGACTATTGCAGTTTTTAATCACAGAATATAATATTTTTGCATATGCTATTTTTGAAGAATCTCCATTTATAATATCAGTATTTGCAATAATACCATTAATTAAATCTTCTTCTACTGCTTGGGTATATTTTACTATCACTTCACGTGTATTTTTTCTGTCATCCCAATTTGTACCTGCATTATCATATATGTATTTTTTTACATCATCACTTACTATTGGTGTATCTGAACCAGTTTTGTATAAACTCTTAAAATCTTTGAAAATTTGTTCATAGTCTGCGGAATTTGTTGCCTTTTCTAAAGCAGTTTTTATATATGCACTATCATTTTTAACAGCTGCTTTTAATTGTTTATCTGTTCCTATATCTTTTAATAGTTCTATTAAAACTTTTCGTTCATCATCATCCTTAGCAACTCCAAATATAGTTGTAAGATTAGTGATAACATTTTCTCTCTCTGTATCATCAGTAATATCAACTACATTATCCAATATTTTTTGAATGTTTGTTTTAATAGTTTCATTAGCAGAAGCTGATAAATCTAGTCCACCACTTGTTTCATCTCTTGGTGTTATTACTTTAAGTAATTTAATATATTCATTTTTAATTGTTTCAGTACCAACAGTTCCTGTATCCATTAAGTCTGGTGTGTTTGTCAGTATTGTTATAAGGTTGGCTTTATATTCATTGAAGTCAGCACCAGCAGCAGTAGCAGCATTTTGTGCTTGTCCTGCTTTTGCGATTTCATCTTTTTTATCATCAAAAATTCCTGCATAATCAGCCGCATCTTTGCCACTCAAAGCAGTAAATAGATCAGTTGCTTGATTTTTAACAAGTTCTTTTAATTGTGGATCTCTATCTATACCTGCTAATATATCTATTAAAGCTTTTTGTTTAGCATTATCACCCCCAGCAACTCCAAATATAGTTGTAAGATTAGTGATAACATTTTCTCTCTCTGTATCATCAGTAATATCAACTACATTAT